>CAYJIE010000012.1:0-5133 GCA_964370145.1 uncultured Oscillospiraceae bacterium | reverse complement strand
GCGGTGGCTAAAATGACAGCGAAGACATAAGTCAGCACAAACTTAATCGCATCGCGATTAGTAACGCAGTGGCTAAGATGGCATCGAAGACTGTCGTAAAAACAAATTCATGAGTATAGATAAATTTACCAAAAATATGTCATCGAATTGACGAATATGACAAAAGCGCACAAAAAAACAGGCAAAATAAAATAAATTTCATTTAAACTGCACAGGGAACTATTAATTTTCTGTGCAGTTTTACTTCACATATAGCACTCTGTTAACATATTGGTAAAGTAATTGGCGAAATAATGCACAAATTTGCAAAAAGAGACAGAGCTAATATGAGCTTTTGCCTGTGTCAAATTTGACAATTTGCGCATTTTCTGCTAATATATTGTGTACGGGCATAGCCAATTGTCATTTGCGACAATTTGTCCTCAAAAAACCACGAAGGTAAATACGGATTGTAGCCATTTATCCGTAAGAAACGAGAGAGGGAGGCGATAGGCGCTTGCAGCAAAAAGGGAAAACTTACAATTTAAAACCCACATATAAGAACAGACCTGTGTCAAGTCAACACAATGTAGTTCGCGGACAACAGAGTTTAAATGCTCCAAATGTAGAGAGAATTGAAGTTCCAGCAGCTCCAATTGAAGTGGTCAGTGATATTTCGAATTCGAGCAAAGTGCGCAAAAAGAAAAAGTCACTTGGATTTAAGCCGGCGAAGATTTTTTCACGAGTAACCGCTGTCATTCAAAATGGGCTGGTTGATTTAATCAAAGGCGTTTTCTTAACAGGGCTTATTGTACGAAGACTTCATTCACTTATATTAAATAAAATTGCAATGTTTGGAGAATTTCTTCTTGATATCAAGCATTATTTTGCTTGGAAGAAGAATAAGGATGTACCAAGAGGCGAGACGGCTTTGGTGCTCTCCTCGAATTATGCATTGGCGAAAGTTGAGAAATTTGAAGCATTTGATAAGAATGCAAAGAACTCAATGATTGCGCTTGCCACAGGTGTAAACAAAGCAGAGCTTGACAAACCAATTGATGAAAAAGTTAAATATAAGATATTCAAGGCACTCACAAAACGCTCACTTCGTGTCTATTTACCACTGGCATGTCTTGTGCTGATTTCAGCGGTGCTATACAGCGTCAAAGATTATACTTTGGGCGTGAAATTATATGTTGATGAAGAGGCAGTTGCCATCTTAAAAGACGAAGAGGACTACGCAGATATCCTGTCTAAAGTAAGCGACTATATTTCTGCGATTTCAGGTAAACCATACTCCTCGGAGCTTGCAATCACTTTTGAAGCGGGGCTTGTGAAAAGAGATGAAGTCGGAAGCTATTCAAGACTTGAAGAGCTTTTGCTCCTAGAGGCGACAGATGTTGTAAAAGAGACGAATGCACTATATGTTGATGGTGAACTCATTGCGGCAAATGACGACAAAGAGGCATTGGAATTACTGCTTGATGAAATCCTTTGGGCAGATTGCACGGAAGGGCAGAAAGCGGACTTCATCCAAGATATTAGAATTGAAACAGCCATCGTTCCAAATGAAGAAAAAATGGACATCGAGGCGATAAGAACATTGCTTACAAGCACAGTTTCAGGTGAGCAGACATATGAAGTTGAGAGAAGTGATGTGCTGGGCACAATTGCACCGAAATTTGACATGACTGTGACTGAACTGCGTGCACTTAATCCTGAAGTCAGCGACACACAGCTATATGTCGGGACGGAATTAATCGTCGCAAAGGAGCGTCAATTCCTTTCAACAAAGGTCATGGAAACTTTCACTTATATGGAGACCGTGGCATACCAAACTGAGTATGTCGACGATCCTGATATGTATACCTACAATACGAAAACACTTCAAAACGGAAAAGACGGTGAAGTGGAAGTTCTTGCAGAGGCGGTATATATTGACGGGGTGGAATATAGCTCAAATGTGTTATCGCGCACAGTGATAACAGAGCCCACAACAAGGATTATCGCAAAAGGCACAAAAACTCCACCACCAAAATCTCCAACAGGTACATTCACCTCGCCGGTAGTCGGCGGTGTCGTATCTTCGAGATATGGCGTATACCGTGGCGGTGGTAGCTATCATACAGGACTTGATATTGCGCTTCCAACCGGCTCAACAATCGTCGCTTCTGACGGTGGTGTTGTAACATATGCAGGCTGGAACGGCGGATATGGCTATCTTGTAACAGTAACACATGCAAACGGATATGAGACAAGATATGCGCATTGTTCGCAAATCCTTGTAAAAGTCGGACAGCAAGTCGGTAAGGGCGAGCCAATTGCCAAAGTCGGCAGTACAGGCAACTCCACAGGACCGCATATTCACTTTGAGATTAGAATCAATGGAAACACGGTTAACCCCGCACCATATATTGGGCGCTAAATTGTAAGTAGTTTGATGGTGTCTGTGACATCAAGCAAACGAAAAAGAGACAAATTAAAGCCCCCGAGGCGTTGAACTTTACGGTTCATTGCATCGGGGGCTTTTGTTTTGCAATATTACAAAATATCAACTGGATAACGATTTTTGCTATTTTCATTTATCATGATACTTACATGAAATTTACCACAATTCCAATCAGCGCAAAATGCGCAGGATAGAATATGTAAAAAAAGTAGCGTGGGAGCTTAATGTCAAATTTCCAATCAAAGAAAATCAGCGGGGCAGAAAGTGTCGCAAAGAGAGAACCACCGAAGGTTAAGCCGCCGATAGTCACTGCGAAATATGGATTGTACACCACGAAATGTATGGAGTAGCACAACAAAAACAACAGTGCTCCGATTTTTGGCTTTTTCAGCGAATAGAATAAAATCAAAACGAGGATTGCGCCCCATTGCGAATAATCAAGATGCAAAAAGAACTGGGGGATAACAGCGACGAGCAATAGCGGTATGTTTTTTATCACGATTGAGTGAAGAGTGAGCAGTGCAAAAAACATCGTAAATATTGTATTCAACCAAAGCATATGCCCCATTATATCATGGCTAAACATCGCAAACAGCCAAAAAGGCTGGGTGATGACGGCGAATATAAGCAGGCGCTTTAGATATCTCACGGGGTCACTCGTGCGTGCATATCCAATCGCAAGGCAATAGGCGAAGATGGGGAATGCTAGTCGCCCGACAAGCCGAAATGTGATTTCATTTGGGAAAAACACAGCCCCGACATGGTCAATGAGCATTGATATTGCCGCAATGAGCTTTAATAAGTCCGTGTTCTTTGCGGTTTTTATCTCAGCTGCTTTAATTTTATTCATAGTTCTCTTCCATATCTTCATATTCAACTAGGTCTGGGTCGATGGAATCATCATTATAAATCCAATCGCGGACATCGATAACCGCATATTCTTTATCTTTAAGACGTCCAATGATTGTCGTTATTCCTGAATTAATTATCATGCGCTTGCACATTGAACATGATTGAGGATTCTCAAGAAATGCCCCTGTTTTCATGTCTTTTCCGGCAAGATACAGAGTTGCACCGAGCATGTCGGTGCGGCTTGCGGAAATTATCGCATTCGCCTCAGCGTGAACTGAGCGACATAGCTCATATTTCTCGCCGGAAGGGATGTTCAGTTTTTCACGCATACATGCGTTGAGATTTGAGCAGTTTTTCCTACCACGAGGCGCCCCCGTGTAACCTGTCGCAACGATTTCATCATTTTTTACAATAATTGCACCGTAATTTCGTCTAAGGCACGTGCCTCGCTCAAGGACGGTATGTGCAATGTCCAGATAGTAATTAACCTTGTCAATTCTCGTTATCATGTCAGCCACCCTCACTTTTATTAATATATCAGTCTTTCGGCGAACCACTCACCGAGAGCTAAAATATGCACTCTCTCTTGTTCCATTGTGTCACGATTTCTGATTGTAACTTGTTGGTCTTCCAATGTGTCGAAATCCACCGTCACGCAATATGGCGTGCCGACTTCGTCCTGTCTTCTGTAACGCTTGCCAATGGAGCCAGCATCGTCGAAGTCCACGCTATATGTCTTTGCGAGTTCACGGTAAATCTCCTCACCTTTTTCCGAGAGTTTCTTTGAAAGTGGAAGGATTGCAATTTTATATGGTGCTAGTGCGTGGTGCAAGCGGAGCACTGTGCGAACATCGCCCTTCTCCTCGTCCACGACTTCCTCGTCATATGCGTCGCAGAGGAAAGCGAGTGTCACACGGTCAACGCCCAACGACGGCTCAATTACATATGGCACATATTTCTCATTTGTTGTCGCATCAAAATAGTCCATATTCTCGCCGCTCACACGCTCATGCGCCTTAAGGTCAAAGTCTGTTCTGTCAGCGATGCCCCAAAGTTCGCCCCAACCGAAGGGGAACTTAAATTCAAAGTCGGTTGTCGCGTTTGAGTAGTGGGAGAGCTCGTCTTGCTCATGGTCACGCAGCCTCAAATTCTCCTTGTTCATGCCAAGGTCATACAGCCATTTTTCACAGAAGTTTTTCCAATAGCCAAACCATTCGAGGTCTGTGCCCGGCTTGCAGAAAAATTCAAGTTCCATTTGCTCAAATTCCCTTGTGCGGAATGTGAAATTCCCTGGGGTGATTTCGTTTCTAAAGCTCTTGCCGATTTGAGCGATGCCAAATGGGACTTTTTTTCTTGATGTTCTAGCCACATTTTTGAAGTTGACAAAAATGCCTTGGGCAGTTTCGGGACGCAGATATATCTCGTTTTTGCTGTCGTCCGTCACACCTTGACTGGTCTTGAACATCAGATTGAATTTTCTTATATCAGTGAAGTTGCACTCACCGCAATCTGGGCAGTTAATGCTGTGCTCCTTGATATATGAGAGCATATCGGGGTCGCTCCAACCTGCTGGATTGACGCCGGTGTCCTCAATTAGCTTGTCAGCACGATGTCTTGTTTTACATGATTTGCAATCCATGAGGGGGTCTGAAAAGCCGCCCACATGGCCGCTTGCCACCCAAACTTGCGGATTCATCAAAATTGCGCTGTCAAGCCCGACATTGAGTGGGTTTTCCTGCACGAATTTTTTTAGCCATGCACTTTTTACATTGTTTTTTAGGAGCATGCCCAAGGGACCGTAGTCCCAAGTGTTTGCAAGTCCGCCGTAGATTTCAGAACCTGCGAAAATGTAT
>CAYJIE010000011.1:17531-39717 GCA_964370145.1 uncultured Oscillospiraceae bacterium | reverse complement strand
TAGTGGAAAAAGTGTTTATTTAACTATTGATGAGATTTTCAATGCTATGTATCTAAATGAGCTGGGTGAGACAAATCTTGTACCAATGCTCGCATATGCAACGCATGGAGTACCGCTTGTATGCAACACTGGTAGTCAGGGGTATATTGAGGAGATAAATAATATTGGTGGTCCGATGTATCTTGTGGTTGGGCAGATGGAGCACGGTGAAATAAACAGTGTGAAATGCCTTTCAGATGTAGTGAGAATTGAAGTGTTGCGCGAGATGCCTGTTAGCATTTTTGAAGATTTGGTACCCTCATATATTTGGGCGATTGACTATATTGAAAGTTTGACTGCGGATGAAGTTATGATGCCTGTGGAGGAGACGTTTTTTAATCCTTCGGGATTGGTCACAAGGGCAGAAGTTGCGGATATATTTGTGAAGGCATTCTCGCTTCCTACAAATGATAGCTATGTCGAGATTTATGCTGATGTAACGGCGGAGCACCCGCATGAAGTGAGCATAAGAGCGGCGACAAATGCTGGCATTTTTCAAGGGAAGGGCGATGCGCTCTTTGACCCTGATTCATATGTCACGAGAACAGAGCTGATGGTCGTTGCAGTGCGTTGCATGGGACTGTCAACGCAGGCGGAGAAAATCGAAGAGCCTGTGGTTACATTTAGTGATGGTGAGGATATCCCACTATGGGCACAAGGCTACATAGAAATTGCTGAGAAAAATTTACTGTTTGATAAAAACTTTGCTTATGATATGTTCATGCCATACAACTTTGCAAATCGTGCAGAGGTGGCGTCGGTAACATATCGTTCAGTGATACTAAAATAATAAGATAGAGTATGATGAAGCTATTCTTAATTTATTGAATACACAACAAAGGGGTACGAATAACGTACCCCTTTGTTGTGTATTACAAATCTTATTCTTCGTCTGCTTTACTTTCAGCGATGATTTTAGCTGCAACATTTTCAGGTGCTTGCTCATAGCGCACAAACTCAAATTCAAATGAACCACGTCCGCCAGTCATTGAACGAAGATCAACCGCATAGCTATGCATAGCAGCCATTGGGACTTCAGCCTCAACTTCTTGGAGCTTACCAATTGGGTTCATACCGAGAATTCTGCCACGACGCTTATTGATATCGCCGATGATATCGCCCATTTGAGCATCGGGGATTTGCACTTTTAATGTGCCAATCGGCTCAAGGATAACAGGGTTTGCAGCTGCCATACCAGCTTTATAAGCAATGCTAGCCGCCATCTTAAACGCCATCTCGGAGCTATCGACATCATGATATGAGCCGTCGACGAGTGTCGCTTTGATATTGACAACAGGATATCCTGCAAGAACGCCCTTAACCATACTGTCACGAAGTCCTTTTTCAACAGCAGGGAAGAAGTTTTTCGGTACTGCGCCGCCAAATACATTATCATCAAAGATGAGGTCGTCATTTTCGCCTGGTTCAAATTCAATCCACACATGTCCATATTGTCCATGTCCGCCTGATTGTTTCTTATGCTTTCCTTCAACTTTGACTTTTTTGCGAATTGTCTCACGATAAGCCATTTTTGGGTCTTTAAGCTCAACAGAAGTTCCGAACTTATTTTTCAGCTTTGACATGATTACATCAAGATGCACATCACCAAGCCCCGAAACAAGTTGTTGCTTTGTCTCTGTATCTTGCCAGAACCTAAACGATTTATCCTCGTCCATCATACGAATGAGCCCTGAGGCGATTTTTTCTTCGTCGCCCTTAGCAAGCGGTACAACATTCATTGAGTAGCATGGGCTAGGGAATTCAATATTTCTCAAAATAATATTTTTACCGACGGCACAAAGTGTATCACCAGTGCCGGTAACCGCAAGCTTTGTTGCAAATCCGATGTCGCCTGCAATGATATAGGGGGTTTCAAGTGTCTTTTTACCCCTCATGAAGAAGAGTTTTCCGATTTTCTCATTTTCATCTTTATTCGAATTGTAAACAACACTGTCAGCTTTCATTGTGCCTGAAACGACTTTGAAATATGACATTCTGCCAACGAATGGGTCAGCGACAGTCTTAAATACGATTGCCGCAAGCTCACCTTCTTCATTTGGTTGAATAACAACGTCTTCACCAAGTGAAACTGCATGAATATTCTCTCTGTCAGAAGGGCTTGGGAAGCAGTGATAGATAGTCTCAAACAGATCATCAAATCCATATAATTCAGCAGCTGAGCCGCAGACCACAGGAGCGATACTGCCGTCAGCAATTCCTTGCTTAACGCCTGCAATTGTCTCTTCAATTGTGAAGTACTCGCCATTGAAGAATTTCTCCATGAGCTCTTCGCTTGTCTCAGCAATACTCTCACTCATCATATCCCAAAGGCGTGAAACTTTCTCTTTCATCTCATCAGTGAGATTAATTCTTTGCGCAACTCCGTCAACATATTTTTTAGCACGTCTTTCCACAAAGTCGATAATACCCACAACTTTATTATCTTCAATGATAGGCGCGGTGAGTGGGCAAACTGAAATGCCGAACACTTCACGGAGCTTATCGATAACAGATTCATAATTTGCGTTTTCCGCATCAAGTTTATTTACAAAAAATGCTTTTGAAAGTTTGTTTTCAAGTGCAAGATCCCATGCTTTTTCTGTGCCAACACCGGGACCGCTTTTTCCGGAAACAACAATAAGTGCTGTCTCTGCGACTCTAGCAGCTTGGGTGGTTTCGCTGACAAAATCAAGATATCCTGGAGCATCGAGGAAATTAATCTTAACATCTTTATACATAACCGGTGCAACCGCAGTCGAAACTGAGATTTGACGCTTGATTTCTTCCGGCTCATAGTCAGAAACAGTGTTTCCGTCTGCCTGACGGCCAAGTCTGTCAGTACCCTTTGTTAAGAATAGTGCACTTTCAAGGAGAGCAGTCTTTCCCGCACGCCCACTTCCTAAAAGCGCCACATTGCGAATTTTGTTCATTGGGAATTGTTTCATGTACCTTCTCCGTTCTGCCGCTTTGCGTCGGCATTTTTTTATAGCATGCATATCGCAAAGAAAAATCTATCCATGCCATGTGTAACTATAATAATTATACTTCAAATACATCGAAAAATCAAGGTTATTCGATAAGTATTATTGCAGAAATTTTTACGGATTTATTGACATTACTTACAAATGCTCTTTGAGAAGAAAGTTATAACTAGGCTTGGGATTATCCATAAAAGTTGATAAACAATTATTACAAGCGGGTTTAGGAAGGTTTCAAGCAGTGAACTGCTCGCACTCATGATGAAAAAGCCCATTAAAAGACAGGTGATTACAGAGCACAGAACACTGAGAATTAAATTGACATTAACAGTATTTTTAAGCCTAAATGCGCAGGCAATTGCCTTTATAAACACATATAGTCGTCTTGTGCCGATAAGGGCGCTAATGGGCATTTTTTTGCCGATGTCACTCCACAAATCCTCTTTGCGCTTAATTGGGACAATTCTAACGTATTCATAATTAATCCCGAAAATCCAAGCGACAAGTTCTTCTGAGAGAAGTGGGTCATTTGTTGAAATCAGAAGCCCCACACCACTTTTTACTAGGGTATTCACGGATTCTTTAAGCTGCTTTGACACTGTGTAATTCACAGAAAACACAGCACTCAAAACGCCGTTAATAGCAAGATATAGCGGAACATTTGAATTACTGCGGATTTTATTTCCAATATCATCTTTTGGCAGTCTGATTAAATTCTGTTTTAAGAAGTTTTCTGTGCCGAGCACGACAACATTACCATTTAGATATGCGTAAATTCCAGATTTATCAAGATATCTCATATCTTCAACGGATTGCAAAAGCTCCATATTATTGTCAAGTATATGCATGAAAGCTTTTAAGAGTGGTTGTTCTAATTGATAGGCAAGGCTTGCCGCTGTGGTCACAGCCGTCTCAAACGACGCCTCGCCATATAGCTTGATACCAGCTATTACAGGTGGTCTGTCAGCGAACATATCATTATCTGAAAAAACAATCTCATCAAGTTCGAAGAGCTTGTCCACGCCATTTTGACCTGCAATGAGTGCGCCTTTTCGCCTTAAGAGGTCGGAGAAGGATTTATATGGGCAGTTAAAAGCATATAGCAGACAGATTGGGCATGTCGCCGTAATCGCATATACCGCCATTTGTGGGATTGTGAGATTTAATGAGTTGCTGTTTTGCAGGAAATAGAAAAAACCAAAAACGACTACTGATGCGATGAAAAGATATGCACACAGTTTTTCTGAGCTGTTTTTTGAAAATGCCTGCGTGAAATATTGCTTAGGTGCGCTGCCCCTAATATATCTAGCCGCCTTGACCTTGTTTCCGAGAGAATCGGCGAAAAGCCCTTTTTCTTCAAGTGAAAGGGGATAAGAACTCTCGCCTTTTGAGAAGACAAGCTTTGAGTCAATTCTCGCTTTTCGGTACTTATATAATTGATTTTTCATCAGCTTTAAATAGAAAATCATTGCATATGCACTTATTGGTGCTGAAGTCACAGCTGTGAAGTCACACAGTGCACTAAAAATGAGCAATAGAAATCCTGCGGTTGCGACAGAGGGCTTTAGAGACTTGATTTCTTGGAGCATCTCCTCTAAAACTAAGTAGCAAACAGGAATCATGATGAGTGAAAGCACGCATGATGTCAAATGCAAGGGGAGGAAGGAGAGAGAATTCTGCCAAAAATTTTGCAAAAAGCTGTTGTATTGAGTTGAGACAAGTAAAACACCAAGCAAAGTCAGAAATGTCGCAAAAGCATATAATTTACGATATTTTTGAACGCAATGATAGAGATGAGCTTTTAACTCGCCTTCTTCAAAAGCAATGTCGAAACCGTGAAGCTTTTCATCACTACTATCAGTAGTCACCTGAATATCACCAGAGAATTTTTGATTTCGTTTTTTGAATTTTTTTAGTGGATTTTTTTGCAGTTGTGAAACTTCCTCTTCAGGTTGATACATTATACTAAGAATAGTTTGAGTCTTTTCCTCCGCTTGAATGTCTTTTGGAAATTCAAGATCGGTTATTGTGTCTTCGGGTCTGATTTTTTTTAGTTGTTCTTCAAAAGTTAGATTTTCAAAAACTGCTTTGTTTTCAATGAAATTCTCCTCTGAGAAAAAAGCACTTTCAACATCTTCAGGTATTTGCACCACGAATTTCTCGTTCTCTTTTTTGTGGTTTTTCGAGAGATTTTCATCGTCGAATGCAGTTTGTACAAATTCACGCACAGCAGTAATTTTCGCTGGTGTGCCTCTGTTTTTTCTAAGTTTTTCCTCAATGAAATGATCGCCCATCACCATATTATCAAGACTGTTTGAGAGTGACGACTTATCAACTTTCAATTTTTCTTTTTCGCTTTCTTTTGAAGATGCTGTCTCGACTTTTGACGGATCTTTAACAGCGACATTTTCTCTTCTCTGAGGCTTTTCCGACCTGTTTTTTGTTTTTGAAATCTTGGGGTTATATATTTTTACATCATCTTTTGTATCATAAATAGGACTCTCGATTGGTTCTCCAATTACGAAACTCCCTGCCTTTTTTTTGTCGTCAATTGACTTTGAAGCACCTTTTCTCTCAAGGAGCAAGGCGTCAAGATCAATTACATTTTTAATATATGATGTATCATACTTTTTGCTTGGTCGCTCAAGAAGCGAGTCATGGCTTAAGTTTTTGTCGTTGTCCCTCATAAAAACTCTCCGTCGTATAATCTAAAGTTTATTACATATGTCTTTTTTTAGCGCATTCACTAAGTACAATCCCTGCCGCAACAGAGGCGTTGAGCGAGTTGACTTTGCCATATAGCTCTATGCCAAGTATGAAGTCGCATTTTTCACGGACAAGCCTGTTCATGCCATGTCCCTCACTGCCAACGACAATACAAACGCCGCCTTTGAAGTCCACATCATATAATGAGTGAGTGCAGTTTGCATCGGTACCATATACCCAGATGTTTTTTTTCTTAAGGTCTTCAATCGTAGAGGCAATATTGGTGACCTTTGCAATGTTGATATGAAAAATTGCTCCGGCTGAAGATTTTGCGACAGTTGTTGTGACACCGACGGAGCGATGCTTTTGAATGATTACCCCATGTGCACCGAGTGCTTCGGCTGAACGAATGATTGCACCCAGATTGTGCGGGTCGGTTATCTCATTGCACATGACGAGAAAAGGCTCTTCTCCCTTTTCTTTCGCGATGTCAAGTAAATCGTCAATTGTGCAATATTCCTTGCCACCGATGCTTGCAACGATGCCTTGATGGGAGCTTGTCCCTGAAAGAAAGTTTAATTTTCTTCTATCAACTTGAGTGATGGGGATATTTTTTTCTTTAGCAATTGAAAGTATTCGAACAATCAGCCCGTCGCCATCACCGCGCGCCACATATATTTTCTCGATGACAGCGCCGCTTTTAAGTGCTTCGAGCACAGAGTTTCTGCCAACGATGACAGCCTGTCTTTCCTCGCCATTTTCAATTTCATCTTTATTATTGTATTTCATTTTCGCTCCTTTTGAAAAAATTCTTGAAATATTTATACTTATATGATAAACTGTAATAGATTTTTATAGGGGGTTATATAATATGATTCATCATTTAATTCAGGAAATGCTTCCTGAGATAATTTCACTTTTTGAATTAATTGGAATTATCGTAATACTACTTGGTGGTATCAACGCTATTATTAAACATATTATGGCGGTGATAAAACATTCAAACACAACTGTCAAAGTTGATTTAGGACAGGCGTTGGCACTCGGGCTTGAATTTAAGATGGGCGCTGAGATTCTCAACACAGTTCTCATCACAGATTTCCACGAGGTTGGAATTCTTGCGGCAATCATCGGACTACGTGTCATCTTGTCGCTTGTAATTCATCTTGAGCTTCGTGCGGAATCAGTTGAGCATAAGCTCGAACTTGAAATGGCACATGCGGAGCATAAAGCTGAAATCGGGATGGATTTGAGCAGCCATTCAAAAGAGCTCCTTGACCGTGAGCGTGAGCTTGATGAAAGAGCTGATGATCTTGACAAGAGAATGCGTGAACTAGATGAGCGTGCAAATTATCTCGATGAGAGAATGAAAAAATTTGAAAACCAGTAAAGGCTATGTATACCAAGTGTAGCGGCGGCTTTTGCGTCTAATTCTCTCGGGACGATATGAACTATGCGGTAAGTCAACAGATACAAGAATGAGGTCTTCGCCGATTTTCTCAATCTCGTCCCAGCTGATTATATAATCTTCCGCTCGCCCGAAAAGTCCGAAAATTCCAATGGGAGCCGGTACGATTATCGCCTCGACCTTGCCGCTGTGTTCATCGATTTCTACATCGCTGACATAGCCAAGACGTGAGCCGTCACGAAGGTTTATGACTTCTTTTCTGCGAATTTGCGAAACTCTACTCATAATCCCTCCTTTTTGTGTATGGTAATGTAATTATATGCAAAAGGAGGGGTGAATAACACATCTAATATATTATATAATTTATATAGCGTAAAGTCAACAGTTAATTGATATAATGCGGTTTAACCGTGATATAATGGAGGTATACCAATGCAGTATATGGGTTTAAATGAAGTGAGAGATAAATTTCTTACTTTTTTTGAAAGCAAGGAACATTTAAGATTAGAAAGTGCGAGTCTTGTCCCGATAAAAGACAAGTCTCTACTTTTGATTAATTCAGGAATGGCACCACTTAAGCCATATTTTACAGGAGCGGTCACTCCTCCTTCAAAAAGAGTGGCAACTTGTCAAAAATGTATAAGAACACCGGACATTGACAGGGTGGGAAAAACAGCTCGTCATGGCACATTTTTTGAAATGCTCGGAAACTTCTCTTTTGGAGATTATTTTAAGAGCGAGGCAACGTCATGGGCATGGGAGTTTTGTACAGAAGTCATGGAGCTACCTAAAGAGCGACTATGGGTCTCAATTTATCTTGATGATGATGAGGCTTTTGACATTTGGACAAAGGAAGTCGGCGTACCTGCTGAAAAAATCGTAAGACTTGGTAAGGCGGACAACTTCTGGGAGCATGGCGCAGGACCTTGCGGGCCTTGCTCTGAGATTTACTATGACAGGGGAGAGGAAAGCGGCTGCGGCAGTGATAGCTGTGCTGTTGGATGTGACTGTGATAGATATGTAGAGTTTTGGAATTTGGTGTTTACACAATTTGACGGAGACGGAAAAGGAAACTATGAGAGACTTGCGTCGCCAAATATCGACACCGGTATGGGACTGGAGCGTCTTGCCGCAATAATGCAAGGGGCGGCAAATCTCTTTGAAGTTGACACTGTCATGAATATCACGAATAAAGTGACAGAGCTGCTTGGAGTGAAATATGGGGAGAGTGCAGAGAAAGACATATCACTTCGAGTAATCACTGATCATATTAGATCAACGACGATGATGGTATCTGATGGAATAATCGCATCAAATGAAGGGCGTGGATATATTCTAAGAAGGCTTTTAAGGCGTGCGGCAAGACATGGGAAACTACTTGGATGTAATGAGCCATTTCTATATAAAGTCTGTGACACAGTTATTGATGTGTCAGGCGAGGCATATCCGAATTTACTTGAGAAGAGAGACTTTATCAAGAGGATTATCAAGATTGAAGAGGAAAGTTTTATCAAGACTATTGAAGATGGACTTGTCATTCTTCAAGACATCATAAAGAGAGATGCAAACAAAAAAATCATCAGTGGTGAAGATGCGTTTAAGCTTTATGACACATATGGTTTTCCGATTGACTTGACAAAGGAAATCGCCGAGGAGGCGTCTATGGAAATTGACATGGACGGCTTTGATGCGCTCATGCAAGAGCAGAGGAAACGTGCTAGAGATGCAAGGGCTAAAGCTGGAGACCAAGGTTGGACGGACACTGTGCTTGCAAAACTTCCAAAGGGTATTGAAAGCGAATTTGTCGGCTATGAGAAGATGGAAGCCGTGGGAGAAGTCCTTGCAATAATTAAAGGGGACGATGTGGCAGATAGTATTCAAGAGGGCGAGAGCGGCATTATTATTACGGACATCACTCCTTTCTATCCGGAGGGCGGCGGTCAAATCGCCGATGTCGGTATGATTAAGACTAAAAATTTCGAAGCGTCTGTGAATGCGGTCACACGCACTGGTGACAACAAGATCTTGCATAATATTGTTTGTGAGAGCGGCATTGTTGAAGTGGGTGAGAGTGTGGAGCTCGTGGTCATGGGTAAGAGAAGAGTTTCTGTGGAGAGAAATCACACCGCAACTCATATTCTTTATAAAGTGCTCCGTGACACTCTCGGTGAGCATGTCTCACAGGCGGGCTCGCTGGTGACAGAGGAGAGATTGCGTTTTGATTTCACTCATTTTGAGGCTCTAACTGATAGCGAGATTAATTCAATTGAAGATGCGGTCAATGAAATTGTGCTTTCTTCAATTGAGATTACAAAGAATAATATGTCATTGAAGGCTGCGCAGGACTTGGGTGCTGTCGCAAACTTTGATGAAAAATATGGAGATGAAGTGCGTGTTGTCAGCATTGCAGGGGTGACAGATGACCTTTGCGGTGGTTGTCACTTGAATAATACTTCTCAAATTGGTCTATTTAAGATAGTTTCTGAAGGGGGAATTGCAGCAGGGGTTAGAAGAATTGAGGCTGTGACCGGAAAAGCGGTGCTTGACCTTCTTAAGGCTAGAGAAGATTTAATCAATATGGCGGCAAATGAACTTAAGACAAAACCGACTGACTTAGTTACAAGGGCGAAGAGTTTTTCCGAAGAACACACGCAAATGCTTATGAATTTTACAAAGTTAAAGAGCAAAATGGCAAGTGCGGCTGTGAAAGATATCATGACCAGCAAAAAAGAGGTCAATGGAATCGCTGTGCTAACTGCTATACTGCCCGATATGGATATGGAAGAGCTAAAAATTGCGGCTGACAAAGTCAAAGAGAATATTGAAACTGTCTGCGCTGTTTTTGCAAGCATTAAGGACGATAAAATCAACTTTTTTGGCATCGCTTCAAAATCTGCGGTTGACAAAGGCGCACATATTGGCAATGTCATAAAAGAAGTTGCAAATATTGCAGGTGGAAAAGGTGGCGGTAAGGCTGAGTCTGCACAAGCTGGTGGAAAATTCAAAGAGAAAACCGACGATGCGTTGGCGATTGTAGATGATATGATTATCAAACAAACAAATAAATAGGGGGATATTATGGACAGCTGTATTTTTTGCAAAATTTCAAGCGGAGCATTTGACACTAAATTTGTTTACGAAAGTGATTTAGTTGTGGCATTTAATGATATCGCACCACAAGCACCGGTGCATGTGCTTGTTGTACCAAAAGTGCATATCGACTCAATGGACGGCATTGATGACAGCAAAAAAGACATTGCCGCAGAAATGCTATCCGCTATTCCTAAAATCGCTAAAGACCTTGGTATTGTTGACAATTACAGGGTTATATCCAACTGTGGAGAAAGTGTTGGTCAGTCTGTGAAGCATTTGCACTTTCACATTATGTCAGGCTCTCCACTACTAAAAGAAAGGATTATATAGGTAGTTTTATGCAAGAAAAAGTATATAGAGATGGCCCAACATTTAAAATGGAGGTAGCCGGAGTTGAGCGTGATTTGCTTGTTTGTCCGCTAAATGATGATATAAGCATTGCTGCATTCGTTATTTTGGGCGATGTTGAAATGACAGAGGCTTGCGCAAGGGAGCTCAATAAGAAAGTTCCGGAGCATGACATTATGATAACAGCCGAGTCAAAAGGCGTGCCGCTTGTGCATGAAATGGCGAGGCAAAAGGGCGAAAGTCGTTATGTCGTCGCTAGAAAATCACCGAAATTGTATATGCAAAACTCATTTTCAGTGGAAGTTCAATCCATCACAACAGCGAAAAAGCAAAAGCTGTTCATTGATGAGATTGAAGCAAATAGAATGAAAGACAAAAAAGTTCTTATTGTAGATGATGTGATTAGCACAGGTGAGAGTATTCGTGCGGTGGAAAAGCTTGTTAAAATTAGCGGCGGCACTGTGGTCGGACGAGCATGCATATTAGCGGAAGGCGATGCTATATACCGTGATGACATCATTTATCTTGAGGAGTTGCCATTAATTCATAATCAGTAATATATAAATAAACTGTGGTTGAGGTGGTATAGATAAGACGTCCGCTTTTTTACTCGTTGCTTTGTTTTATTTTGATCATATTTGTGAGTACATTGTGGGGCGCTCAAAGGGCGATACTTTTGAGCGCGGTTCTTATGTCCTTTTACGCGCTAAATGTAAAACTCGGCAAAAGTCGCTGGCTTGTGCTGAGTTTTATTCTGCTTGCAAATGTTAATTTTGCGGTGTATAGTATATTGACTTTACAGCAGGTTGATGAGTTGAATAGGGAGCATGTGACGATTGAATGTGTTGTCATTGAGGCAAATCAATTTGCAAGTTATGAGAATTTTATTCTTGAGCCTGTGGGGAAAGATGCAGAGTACGGAAAGATTCATGGGCGAATATATTATGATATGGAAGCTGATTTTGCAAACAGCTTAGGGCTTGATTATCTATCCGCAGGCTCAACAGTAATGCTGTCAGGTGAAATTGAAAAACTCACAAGTGAAAATGAGAAATATGCAGGGCATGTGGATTACGCAAACAGTGAGGGTGTTTTTTATTACACCGACGGTAAAGTGACAGCGATTGAAAATAAATACAATTTGCTGTCATATCTTGCAACATATAGAGAGGCGCTTGGCATGCGTGCAGGTGGGGGCATTGTCAGTGCGATTTTATCGGGAAACAAAATCGGTCTGGACGAGTATGAATATCGGCTGTTTCAAGACAGCGGACTTATGCATATGCTGACATTTTCCGGAGCACATTTTGCCGCTCTCATATTTGCAGTAGAAGCAATATTTTCGCAATTTGCAATAGAGAAGCGCCGCAAAGTCGGCTTGCTTATCGCAATCACAGTGTTTACAATGCTTTTCATGGGGCTCACTCAATCAGTTTTAAGGGCTGGGCTCATGATGCTCATTAGATATATTGGAATTTTGCTCTTTAGGAAGAGCGACGGGCTGACCTTGCTTTCTTTAGCGGTATTTTTAATAATCTTCACAAAACCGTATTTGATTGTAAATATCTCGCTGGTGTTAACAACAATGTCCGTGCTTAGTATTTTAATTTTTGGAAAAGCCATGAACACAGTGGCGATGACTATTGTTCCATTTTCGAGCGAGTCAAAAATAGCTAAGGCGATTGCAAATTCTATCGGTACTTCCTTTTCATCGCAAATTTTGTTAATTCCGTTTTTATATGCTGCTTTTGGCATTATTTCAATGTACTCAATTGTTTCAAATGTGTTGTTATTCTCAGCATTTATTGTCTTTTTCTTCTTTGGGATTATTCTAGTTTTGGTTTATGATGTAAGATTTCTGTGGACAGCAATTTATATGTTCGTCATGGAAATTGAAGCTTTGATTTTGAACATAATGAAATTTGTGGTAGCACTCCCGAATTCCATCTTATATGATATAGACATGAGCTTTGTTCTTATGTATTTTGCTATGATATTGATTTCAACTATTGCAGTTTTGGCATACAAAAAGAATAAGCTAAACTACCATATGACGGCGATTTCTATTGTGGCTGTGTTTTTGGTGTGGACTGTGTGCGTGCGCGATATATATGATGGGATGACGGTGGCTTTTTTCAATGTGGGCGATGGGGACTCCTGTGTCATTGTAAATAATGACAGGGCTTTTGTTGTCGATATCGGCTCGAAGAATGTATATGACGAAGAAATTGTGCTTGATATAAAGAGCTTTTTAGCACAGCAGGCGATTGATGAAGTCGAGGCGATTTTTATCACACAAATGGATAGAGCACATGCGGATGCTGTGTCAAATTTTATTGAGGAGTTTCCAACAAAAGCAATTGTATATCCTAAAAATGTGTTAGATGTGCAACTTGCAAATTATATAAATGAAGTGGCAGAGCGTAGAGAAGTTGAAGTGAAATATACGCAAGACCACACAGTCTATTTTGAAGATGGGGATTTTAGTATCGCTTTGATATGGAAACATATCGAGGAGATTGACGGAGAAGAGTCGGTCATGGTGCTTGCAAGTCGGCATTATAGTTCGCTATTGATTGCAGGGGATTCGAGTTATAAAGCCTATGACTATTTACATGAAAATGGGCTCATGCTCGATGTGGACATCTTAAAAGTGTCAAATCATGGGGCGCTGCATCACAGTTCGCCGCAATTTCTGAACTTTGTAAGTCCGAGAATCGCTGTCATATCAGTAGATGGCGAAGACGTAAACGGAAATCCGTCAGATGATGTGCTAGAAAGACTTCAACATTTTACTAAACATGTATACAGAACGGATTTGCATGGTGAGATAATAATAAAAACAAATGGTTATGATGATTTTGTAATCGATTATGAAGGTGGATAAAATATGGCAATTGGAAAAGGTGAAAAATTGAATTTTAATGCCATGCTTAAAGCTGGAATTGATGGGGCATATGTTTTTTATGGGGAAGAGGAATATTTAAAAAACAACTATATGTCAAAATTGATAAGCACATTTTCAAAACAGGTCGGAGGTGCAGAGCGAACAGACTTTACGCAGGAGAATTTTTCTGTAAATGAGCTTTCGGACGAAATAAATAATATGTCATTTGGGGCGTCTGCTAAAGTCATTGTTTTAAGAAATATTGACACGGCGTCGCTTGATCAGGCGGACAAGAAAAGGCTTAATTTAGAGATTGAGAATGCTGATGAGTACAGCCTTGTAATTTTTCACTATGATGATATGTATTTAGCTGGCGCTCCTGATAGTGTAAAATCAAAAAGGGAGAGGATTACAAAGCTTTCAAAAGTGGCGACCTTAGTGGAGTGTAAAAAGGCGACTCATAAGGAGTTGACAAATTGGCTATCTCGACATTTTCAAAGTCATGGGAAAGCCGTTTCTGAGCGTGTTCTTGACTATCTTGTGTCGGTGTCTGACATGAAAATGTCCTCTTTAGTGGGGGAAGTGAAAAAGCTGTGCATATATGCAGGTGATGGGGAAGTCACTGTTGCTCATATCGATAAATTGGTGAGAAAATCTCTTGAAGCAAATGTATTTGACATCGCAGGCTTTATTGTGAAGAAGAGGTATAGTGAGGCGATTAAGAGGCTGGATTTGTGCAAAAAGAACAAGGACAGCGCAGTTATGATTAATACAATTCTTGGTAATTCAATGTCAGAGCTTTTATACTGTAAAGCAGCTTATGACAACGGTTTTAAGTCTGCAAAAGATGTGGTGAGTGATTTTAAGTTAAGCGCAGCTAAGGAGTATTTTATAAGAAATCATCTTCGTGAGGGCGAGAACTATGACATTTCACTGCTAAAATTTGCAGTAAAAATTCTTATGGAGACAGATGTGGCACAGAAATCAGGCGGTGGCGACGAATGGATATTGCTTGAAAGCGCAATAATGGAGATAGCGGATTATGCAGAGAATAAAAGTGCGAGAGTTAATAGTCGTTGAGGGGAAATATGACAAGATTAAGCTGTCCTCGATGATAGAGGGCACGATAATTGAGACAAACGGCTTTTCTATCATGAAGGACAAAGAGAAAATCGAATATATAAAAATGCAGGCTAATAGCAATGGGATTATAATATTAACCGATAGTGATGGCGCTGGGTTTAAGATTAGAAATGAGATTAAAAAGCATGTGGATGCGGACAAAATTAAGCATGTGTATATTCCGGATATCTATGGCAAAGAGAAGCGTAAGACGAAGGCGAGCGCTGAGGGGAAACTCGGTGTTGAGGGAATTGACATTGAAGTTTTAAGAGAGGCATTTAATTCTGTTTTATCTAAAAAAAGTGTTGATAAAGTCAACTTTTTAGACAATGTGAGATTTTATGAAGATGGCTTTACAGGGGGGACAGAAAGTGCAAATCTTCGTAGAATGCTTGCAAAAGAGCTATCTTTGCCAGAAAGGCTATCGGCGAATGCGCTTA
The DNA here is from genome assembly GCA_964370145.1 of uncultured Oscillospiraceae bacterium. Lineage (GTDB taxonomy): Bacteria > Bacillota > Clostridia > Oscillospirales > Feifaniaceae > CAYJIE01. Next base: position 24,696 of record CAYJIE010000011.1, on the reverse strand, counting down.
TTAAAGCGATTAATGATATTTACACGGAAAGTGATTATGAAAAAGCAAAAGCGGCAGTAAAAAACAGCAAAAAGGAAGATTAACAAAATAATCATTGAATAGTCATTTTTATTGTGCTATAATTGTACATTGATTAAAATTGATTATTTTACTAAAATTAAATTCACATTTTGCTAAACTTGAAAGGACAAATATGCTATCACAATTTTTACGAGATCCGATTTTGCTTATATATTTTATACCGACACTTGTAATTTCATTGTCGGTACATGAGCTCTCGCATGGGCTAGCGGCATATGCAATGGGTGACCCGACGGCTAAGAATAATGGGAGATTGAGCTTAAATCCTCTAGCGCATCTTGACGCTGCCGGCACATTTATGTTGCTTGTGTTCGGTTTTGGCTGGGCAAAGCCTGTGCCTGTAAATCCGATGTATTTTAAGAATCGCAAAGCAGGCATGGTGGTAACAAGTATTGCAGGGCCGATATCGAACTTAATCATGGGCTTTCTCTCGCTCGCGCTTTTTCTACTAACAGCATTTAATGATTTTGGGATAATCGGAGAGTATCTAAATACATTTGCGTATCTAATGACGAGCATTAATGTGGGGCTCGCAGTTTTCAATTTGCTACCGATTTCACCTCTGGATGGCTCAAAAATTCTATATGCCGTATTGCCAAATAACACATACTTCAAGATTATGAAATATGAAAGATATTTCGCACCGATTTTAATGATACTACTATTTTTGGGTTGGCTGACAATTCCCTTAAATATTTTAAGAGGAATTGTGATTAATTTCTTTGCGCTCATATTAGCGCCGTTGTTTGGCGTCCCTGCGAGCATTGTAAGCTCGGTATTCTAGTCCGACTGAAGGGAGAATTTCGTGGAAACAAAGCACACATATACGCTTGAGGTGTTTGAGGGTCCTTTGGATTTGCTTGTGCATCTCATTGAAAAAAATAAAATTGATATTACTGATATCCCGATTTCACTCCTTTTTGAGCAGTTTATGGAATATGTCGAGAGTTATCGTGAGGCAGAGATTGAAAATCTCTCTGAGTTTTTGCTGATTGCATCAAAGCTTTTGTATATTAAAAGTAGAGCAATTATTAAAGCGGGCGAAGAAGATGAGGCGATGGAAGAACTTGCGGCGATGATTGTGGACTACAAGCGGTATAAAGAAATTGCACAGCAACTGGGCGATAAGTACAAAGAACTTGGAGTCAGACGAGTTACAAAAAAAGCAGATGATATCGTGTTTGCACAGGAGATAAAAAGAACATATGACACGTCAGCATTGACAAATGCGATTGTTGGAATTCAAAACATGACTAAGAGGAAGCTCCCTCCGCCAATCACTGCATTTACAGGGATTATAACAAAGACAACCAGTTCTGTTGGCGAGAGGGTTATAACAATTTTAAGGCGTCTTTTCAAGCGCGATAAAATGTATTTTTCGGAGATTATCGAGAGTTCAAAAAATCGCTCAGAGGTCATTTCTTCCTTCATGGCGGTGCTTGAATTGTCAAGAAAAGAGCGAATAGTATTTACTGAAAGCGGCAATGATATTGAGATAAAGATAAAGGGAAAACACGATGAGATATGAAGATATGGAAAATGCCGTAGAGGCGATTTTGTTTGCATCGGGTGAAGCGGTGGAAATTGAGCTCATAGCCAATGCATTGGGCATCGATACCGACACATGCGAGAGCATGTTAAAGAGAATGCTCTCTAATTACAACGCTAAGGAAACAGGGTTATATATGGCAAAGCTTGATAAGTCATATCAGCTGTGCACAAGAAGCGAGCACTATGAGATGATTAGAGCGGTGCTCGACAAAAGGCGTGAGATGCCACTGTCAAATGCGGCACTTGAAGTGCTTGCGATAGTTGCATATAATCAGCCTACTACAAGGGCATTTCTTGAGCAAGTGCGTGGAGTTGACAGCAGTGGTGTTGTGCAACAACTTCTTGAGAAAAATTTGATTGTTGAAAGAGGGCGGCTTGATGTTCCCGGACGACCAATGACATTTGGAACAACTGCGGAATTTTTAAGAATATTTTGCATTTCTTCGCTTGAAGAGCTCCCAGATCTTGAAGAAGAGGGCATGATGGGACAGTTAAGACTCGAAAGTGCGATTGAAAAGCAGAGAATGGAAGAAGAAAACTTATGATGCTAATTTTGCGTATCATTGGTTATATACTGTTGTTTATTTTAGCGGCACTGATTTTATTTGTCATGTCAAGGGTGATTGTATATGCGGAGCTATACGAGGGTTTTTACAGAGTTAAAGTGAAACTCTTTGGCGTGACAGTGCTCCATATATATAAAAATCGGCATATTGATATGTTGATAAAAAAAGCGGCTAAGAAAACGAGCGAAGCGGTGAAAACGGCGACCGAAAAGGAATATCGGGAGATTGAGCGAGAAGAAATGAGAGCCGCTCGGGAATCGGATATGAGTGCTGGTACAGACAATGCCCAGATTTTAGAAAGCCGTGAGGAAAGTGAAAAAGAAAGCTCCCAAAAGTTGGCGGAAAATCGTGAGATGAGCACAGTAGCAAGTTCAAAGAGTGAAAGTTTTGAGGCGTCAGAAGAGGGAAGTGGACAAGCACAGAAAGTGCAAAAAGTGCAAAAAATTCACAAAGAGAAAACTGACACAGCAAAACTTGAACTTGATGATGACAAGATGAAACTTGCAGCAATATTAAAAATCATCGACTTTGCAAAAGATTCACTCTCAAAGTTGAGCGAGCATTTTCTAAGGAAAATATCCGTCGAGAAAACGGAGATATATGTCTCGGTGTCAAGCCCTGAAATGGCAAATGTGGCGAAACACAGCGCGTATATAAATGCGATTGTCGGAACTGTGATTGGCAAACTACAAACTTATTTGAAAGTGCGCAAAAAAGAGATTGATATATACCCTGATTTTACGAAAGAGAACACGACATATTATTTACGGCTGATAGTTTCGCTTAGACCAATTCATGGGATAATTACTGGAATTTTACTTGGTTTAGATTATTTGAAATTTAGAAAAGGAGAGATAGTAAATGGATAACACAGCAACAAATATTGCAGAATCTGTAATGGAGAAAATCAAGGAGATGGTGGACGCAAACACCATAATTGGTGAGCCGATTATAACACCTGCGGGAGTTACAATAATTCCGATTTCAAAGGTGAATGTCGGCTTTGGAATGGGTGGCTCTAAAGATAATAAAGAGGAGTCTGTTAAAAAAATCCTTGCAGGGGGCGCAGGTGGCGGAATTACAATCACTCCTGTGGCATTCCTCTCAATTACAGGTGAAAATGTGAGACTCATCACAATTGACAAAAATGAGAGCACTGTGGACAAGGCGCTTGGAATGTTGCCTGAGCTAATTGACAAGGCAATAAACGCGTTTACAAGTGACAAAAACCAAACAGACGCTGAAATCTAGGGAACAGCGCTATTACAAGCGCAGATTGTGCTGTCAAAAATGATGGCAATGCTGACATGTTGGTGAGTTTCTGCGAAAGATTTGAAAAACGCTTAGTGTAAGAAATATTCTCACAGTTGTGTATCACTACTCTTACACATAATCAGTCAGAATTTTTCATATAGTTACTGTAAAACATGGGGGTGACTATGAGAAAGATTTTGATGATTTTGATTGCGGCGATGCTGCTCAATTTAACTGCTTTTGGGATGTCTACATCAGCTAAAAGCAGTTATCTTATGCTTGCTAATAATGGGGAGATGCTTTTTGCCGAGAACGAGAATGAGAGACTTCCAATGGCATCAACCACAAAAATTGCAACGGCAATTGTGGCGCTTGAAAACATGGATATCAATGAGACATACACAATAAAGGCGGAAGAAGTGGGCATCGAAGGCTCTTCGATGAATCTTCGAGAGGGCGAAGTGTATACGCTCGATGAGCTTTTATATGGATTGATGTTGGTGTCGGGAAATGATGCGGCACTTGCCATTGCCAATATGGTGGGTGGCTCTCATGAAGACTTTGTTGCAATGATGAATAGGCTTTGCGAAAAGCTAGGACTTGTGGACACAGCTTTTATGAATACGAGCGGACTTGACGCAGAGGGTCATTATACGACGGCGAAAGAACTTGCAGTGCTAACTGCATATGCACTGTCGAATGAGGACTTTTGTCGCTATGTTTCGACACAGGGAATTACCATTGCAGGTGATGAAACAAGGGTGGTCAAAAATCTCATCAACAAAAACCGTATGTTATATGATTATGAGGGTGCAATCGGTGTAAAAACGGGATATACTGTGGCGAGTGGGCGCTCTTTGGTAACAGCGGCGGAGCGCGAGGGAATTTTGTTGGTTGCGGTTACAATCAGGGACTCTAATGACTGGCATGACCACGCGAATATGCTCGACTACGGATTTGAGATTACAAGAAGTGTGGACTTGAAAAACTATCTTCCCCAAGCCATAAGAATTCCTGTGGCGGGTGGCGGTGAAATCACGGTCATTATGGACGAGGTAGCCGCAATGCCGATATCCGCCGATATGCAGCTTAAACTGGAGGCAAGGATTATCCTACCGCCTTTTGTATATTCGGGGATTGGACTAATGGAGCAAGTGGGCGAACTGCGTTTTTACCAAGATGAGCAATGCATTTTAACTGTGCCGCTTAGAAGTGCGGTTAGTGTGCCGGAAAGAATAGAAACAGAGCAGAATTTCATTGAAAAACTGCTTGATAAAATAGAAGATATATTGGATTAGACAATGATGGAGGAAAAGTGGAAAGATTACAAAAATATCTGTCGGCGGCAGGTGTCTGTTCGCGTAGGAAGGCAGAGGAGCTAATTGCAGAGGGAAAGATAAAAGTAAATGGCAAAGTTGCGGTGATTGGTGCTCAAGTGAGCGGCAGTGAAGTCATTGAGGTAAATGGGAAGATAATCCCCAAGGCGAAAGCGGAGCCTATTTACATAATGCTCAACAAGCCAAGGGGATATATAACAACGATGAGTGACGAGCAGGATAGAAACTGCGTGGCGGCGCTCATTGAGGATATAACTGAGCGTATTGTGCCTGTTGGCAGACTGGACCGCATGAGCGAGGGGCTTCTCATCATGACAAATGACGGCGAGCTTGTTAATATGCTGACTCATCCAAGCCATAATATTGAAAAGAGATATCTTGTTACTGTGCGTGGTGATGTCACTTTTGAAATTTTGGAAAAGCTGACAAGTGAAATTGTGATTGATGATATACTCTTAAAGCCAATTGAAGTCAGTGTACTTTCGAGAGAGGGTGACCGCACTCAACTCATGTTTGTCTTAACTGAGGGCAAAAACAGACAGATAAGGAAAATATGTGAGCTTGCAAATGTTGAAGTCATGCGCCTTAAGCGTGTCGCACTCGGTGAAATCAGACTTGCTCAGCTTAAAGCGGGGAAATGGCGTCATCTTGAGCCAAGTGAAGTTAAATATTTGAAGGGACTTAAATAAGATGATTAGAATTAAGCAAAGTGATGTAAGCGAATTTGCTATATATGATGGTGATGAGATTGTGGCAACTCTTAGTTATGATATTGACGAAGATGTGCTTACAGTCGGAGAAGTTAATATAATAAGTCAGATAGAGGGGCTGGATATGGCAGATGCCCTTCTTCGTGCTGTTGCAAGCTATGCAAGGGAGAAAGCGTCCGTTGTCATGATGGAGGACGGCAAAGAAAAAAGTATTGATGAGGTGCTAGCGAAACAGTGCAAACATTAAATAGTATTGCGATTGTCGGCGGTGGTGCGGCAGGACTTTTTGCCGCGATAACAGCGGCGAAAAATGGGAAAGATGTCACCTTGTTTGAGAGGGGACATATGTGTGGGAGAAAAATTCTAATCACGGGCAAGGGGCGCTGTAATGTGACCACCACTGCAACGAGAGATGAGTTTTTTGAAAATATCCCACGCAATGATAAGTTTTTTTACAGTGCATATAGTGCACTTGACAACTTTGATACGATGGACTTTTTTGAAAGTCTTGGGGTTAAACTCAAAGTTGAGCGTGGGCAGAGGGTGTTTCCGGAGAGCGACAGTGCAAGTGAAATTCGTAATGCTCTTGTGGGTAAAGCAAAGGCGCTTGGCGTTAAAATTAAATATAATTCCTTTGTCAGTGATATTATACTAGAGGGGAATATCGCTGTGGGCGTGGTTGTAGACGGTGCAAGGCTCATGTTTGACAGCGTGATATTGGCGACAGGCGGCATTTCATATCCACGCACCGGCTCTGATGGAAAAGGCATTGAAATTGCAAGGGCACATGGACATAAGATTGAGAAGTTAACAGGAGCGCTCGTGCCGATGATTTGCAAAGAGGATTTTTGCAGTGAACTTCAAGGGCTGTCACTTAAAAATGTTGAACTATCAGTATTTGATGGGGACAAAAGAAGATATTTTGAGCGTGGTGAGATGATGTTCACCGATGTTGGTGTGACAGGGCCGATGGTGCTGTCAGCAAGTTCCTATATTGAAGATGGCAAAGAGTACAAACTTGTGATTGATTTAAAGCCTGCGCTGTCAGAGGACAAGCTTGATGAGAGGCTGCTTCGTACTTTTGCAGAATTTTCAAATTTGAATTTTCAAAATGTCGCAAGAAAATTACTTCCAAAAAGCCTCATTCCCGTGGTTGCAAATCTTGCAGGGATTTCTGAGAACACAAAGACACATTCAATCACAAAAGCACAGAGGCTGTCGCTGTTAAAAACGCTAAAAGGGATTGAGTTGACCTGCGTTGGGACAAGCGGTGCAGAGGAGGCAATTGTCACTGCAGGGGGCGTTTCCACTAGGGAGATTAACCCAAAGACAATGGAATCAAAATTGATATCCAATTTGTACTTTGCGGGCGAGATGATTGATATAAACGCTCTTACGGGCGGTTTTAATTTACAGATAGCATTTAGCACGGGATATCTTGCCGGCATGAATGCATAGGGGGATTATGAAGCATATTAATATAGCTATTGACGGGCCAAGCGGCGCAGGGAAAAGCACGATTTCTAAAGAAATCGCAAAAAGACTTGGCATTACATATATTGACACGGGTGCGATGTATCGCGCAATCGGTTTGTATGTGTATCGCGAGGGGAAATGTCCGACATCAAGAGAGGATGTCGTGCCGCTGCTTGCAAATATAAATGTG
>CAYJIE010000011.1:0-17521 GCA_964370145.1 uncultured Oscillospiraceae bacterium | reverse complement strand
ACTTGCATATACTGAGGAGGGGCAGAGGGTTTTCCTCAACGATGAAGATGTCTCAGAGGAAATCAGAATGCATGAAATCAGCAAATATGCGTCTGATGTATCAGCTATCGGAGAAGTGCGTGCATTTTTGCTTGATTTGCAAAGGGATATCGCAAAGGCACAGAGTGTAATCATGGATGGTCGAGATATTGGGACTGTGATTTTGCCAAATGCTGATTTGAAAATTTTTCTCACTGCACAGGCTGAGATGCGTGCAAAAAGGCGCCAAACTCAACTGCTTGAAAAGAATGAAATTGTGGATTTTGAAAAAGTGCTCGCAGATATTAAACAGCGTGACTACAATGATGAAAATCGTGAAGTTGCACCGCTTAAACCTGCGGAAGACAGCGTTATTGTAGACAACACGGACATGAGTTTTGACGAGAGTGTTGAACATATCTTAAATGTAATTGGAGAGCGTAATGGCGATTAGAATTGCGGAACATGCGGGCTTTTGTTTCGGAGTTTCAAGAGCGGTCAAGGGTGCATATGAATGTGCAGAGCTCGAGGGTGAGTTTGTGACACTTGGTGAACTTATTCACAATCCATTCACAGTAGCTAAGTTGACGAAACTTGGAATAAGATGCATAAATTTCATTGATGAAGTGAGAGAAAATGAGACAGTAATAATTCGAAGTCATGGTGTTCCAAAAGCAGTTTATGAACAATTAATAGACAAAAAAATAGAATATAAGGACTTTACATGTCCCTATGTGAAAAAAATTCACAATATTGTTGAGCGAGCAGATAATGATAGTGAATTTGTGATAATTTTTGGTCATAATCAGCACCCCGAAGTGGTCGGAATCAAAGGCTACACAAGGGATTGCGAGGTTTTTTCAAATATCGAAGAATTTAGAAAATTCGCTGAAAACTGTAAAAAAATGCCATATAAAAATGGAATAGTTGTGGCACAAACCACTTTTGATGTAAAAAAGTGGGGTGAAATTATGAATTTTCTTAAAAAAGACTATACAAACCTAAAAATTTTTGATACAATATGTAAAGCGACCGATATTAGACAGGCTGAAGCGTCTACTATGTCACGGAATAATGATGCGTGTTTTGTAATTGGCGGAAGAGGAAGTTCCAATACAAATCGCTTGTTTGAAGTTTGCAGAGAGAATTGTGCGAATTCTTTTTTTGTTGAGAACGAAAATGAGGTTTTGCGCAGTCAAGTCGATGGGCATGAGGACATTGCGATTTTTGCAGGAGCTTCGACACCGTCAGAGCAAATAGAAGCGGTTGCACGGCAGATTGCCATGTTACAAAATACTACACACAAATAAGGAGGCGCATATGAGCGTTACGAACCAAATTACGGACGATATGTCGTTCGAGCAAATGATGGAGCAATCCCTAATCACTTTAAATACAGGAGATAGAGTTAAAGTTACAGTCATGCAAATTAACCCGACTGAAATTGCAGTTGACCTTGGAACTAAGCAATCAGCTTACATTCCAATCAGCGAGCTTTCTGATGATTCAAGCTTAAAACCAGAAGATATTGTAAAAGTTGGAGATGAAATTGAAGTTTTTGTTGTACGTGTTAATGACATTGAAGGTACAATAATGCTTTCGAAGAGAAAGATAGATGCACTTCGTGGCTGGGATAATATTGAAAAAGCTGTTGATACAGATGAGATTTTTGAAGGAACAGTTGCTGAAGTCGTAAACGGTGGTATTATTTTAAGTTCAAATGGAGTTAAGATTTTCATTCCTGCAAGTCAAGTTCCAGGTGGACGTGATGCAGACCATAATTTGTTAATCGGCACAAAACAAAAGTTCAAAGTGCTTGAAGTAAATCAAAAACGCCGCAGAGTAATCGGTTCAATCCGTGCGGTTGTTAGAGAGCAAAGACGTGTTGCTGAAGAAGCTTTCTGGGGTGATGCAGAAGTAGGTAAGCAATACACAGGTACTGTTAAGTCAATGACAACATATGGTGCTTTTGTTGATATCGGTGGTGTTGACGGCATGATTCACATGAGTGAACTTGCTTGGAACAAAGTGAGACATCCTTCAGATGTTCTTACAGTCGGAGATGAAATCACTGTATACATCAAAGATTTGGATACAGAGAAAAAACGCATTTCACTTGGATACAAGAATTTGCTTGGAAATCCATGGGAAAAACTTAAAGAGACATATAAAGAAGGCGATGTTGCAACAGTTAAAATTGTTCGCCTAATGCCTTTCGGGGCGTTTGCTGAGCTTGTGCCTGGAATTGACGGTCTAATTTACATTAGCCAAATTTCAACAAAGAGAATTGATATGCCTTCATCTGTTTTGACAGTAGGCGATGTGGTTAATGTAAAAATCATGTCAATTGATTATGAGGCGCTTAGAGTAAACCTTTCAATTCGTGCTCTTCTTGAAGAGACAACAGAAGGTGAAGTTATGGCAGCTGAGGTTACTGAAACTGAAGTTGTGGCCAGCGCAGAATAAGCTAAGCGTTAATAGAATTTCTTTTATTAATAATGCGGACAGGTTCACCTGTCCGCATTGATATTAAATAAGCAAATAGATTAGATTCGATTTTATTAATGTCCAATCTTATAGGGAAACAAGGGGAATATATGTTTGAACGTGTATTTGAAGCGGATTTTGATAATGTTTATGAATTATTAGTTGCAAGCTTCCCAAAGGGGGAGTATAGGAGCTATGATGCGCAGAAGCGTTTGATTAAAAATGAAAAATATCGCATATATGCATTGAAGAATGATGGTGTAATTGATGCAATTATATGTGTTTGGGTTTTTTCCAGCTTTGTGTATATTGAAAATTTTGCAGTTCATGAAAAATACAGAGGAACAGGCATTGGGAGTTCGATGCTCAATGATATAAAGGCGAGAACAAATCTTGAAATTGTCTTGGAGGTCGAATTTCCCGATAGCAAGATAAAAGAGCGAAGAATTGAGTTTTACTCAAAAAATGGGTTTATTCTGACTGATCATAAATATGTATTGCCTAAAATAAGCGATAGTGATGAGAAAATTTTGGTGAACATAATGACGAGTTCACAGTCGATGCCATATGAGAGGTTTTTAGAAATCAGAGATGAGCTGATGAAATCTGTATATTGCAAAGAGAATAATTAACTAAAAAGAAGCGGTGTGAACCGCTTCTTTTTAGTTAGCTCCTAAAGTAAAATGCAAGAACAAGGTGAGTGCAAGAAGGTCTGCTGAACCCCCTGCGCTTATGTTGTCCTTTATGAACTCTGCATTCTGCGCTCTAAGCTCCTCAATCATATTGTCACTGTCCTTTATTCGAGCGAACAGCTCCTTTATCTCTGTGAGCTTATTAATTCCACTTCGCTTTACGATTGTTGAATCATCGGTGATAGCGATGAGCGCACAAAGCGCATAGAGACAGGCGTCGTTTATCGAATGTCCGAGAGCAAGTTTTTCTTGCAGTAGGGGATAGGCAATTTTGATGACAGATGGGAAACCTTGCGCTGCCTCGCCGCGTATACCCTTAATTTGGAATTGACTGTACTGTGAAAGTCCTGCTGTGTTGGCTATATGCTCTCGCTCGAAGTCGGCTAAAGCGTTTTTTGCAAGCTCTGCGGAGATTTTTGCGATGTTTTCAAGCGATAGCTCATTAATACAGGTCAATCGACCCACAACGGCACATAGAATCCCAAGGGAGAAAATCATTCCCTTATGGGTGTTGACATTTCCGGTTGCTGCGAGCATTTTACTCTCGGCTAAAATCCCGAGGAAGCGAATTTTTTCAAACAATTCCCTGTGTGAAAACTCAATATTTTCAATGGCACAAGATGCACAGCCATGAAAATATTCATATAAAGCCGCACTGCTATTTGCAAAAGTGAAAATGTCCATGTCGCTGTGCGAGCCGCTGTCAAAACGGTCTACAAGTCCAGGTTTTGGGGCGCTGAGTACTTCGTATATCAACGCTTTAACCGCATTTGCAGCAATTATATCAGCCTGCTTTTTTATTAAATAGTCATTTATGATTTCATTGGTTTTATTTATGACTTCAGTAATTTCATGAGCTTTTGAGCGAGCACAGCCGCGACCGATTTTCCCACAGATAAGACATTTTCGTTCAGGCAAATCTAAGGTGGTTCTCGAAATTTGATTGTCATTTTCATCGCTAACATCGAGGTCAAAAAGTCGACCAAGTTTTGAATTTTCCTCAATTTGCACCATCAATTTCTTTACTGTTAAAGCGTTAGCGTGCACTGCCGCAAATGCGAAATCGCCGGTTTTCTTATTATATATATCAAGTTGCTCAATTTTTATATTATAAGCCTTGAACACAGCTTTGATTTGGAAAATCGCTTCATTGAAAGCAAAGAGATAATTTCTGCTTGTCTTAATATTCCCTGCGACATTAAGACTGACAGTGATCACAGTCGGATACTTTTGTAAAAGCTCAGCTCTTTTTGTGACGCGCTCTTCCTTAGCATCTAAAATTTCTGTTAGTGTAACTTCGTAATTCATAAAAAACCCCTATTATAAGATATAATAAGAATATCAAAAAAATATATAACTGTCAAGAATAATAAAAAAAGTGTTGACATGTGTATCATCTTGTGATATAATCCTGATGTATGTTAGCGCAAACTAACAGAATATAGTAGGAGGTAGGAGCTATGCACGACAGAATTGAGAGTCTTTTTGAGGCACAATTGAATACAGTATACATAGTAAAATCAATTGAAACTGATGATGAAGAGCTGGTTTCTTTTCTTTTCACTTTAGGCTGTTATAGAGGCGAAGAGGTTACGGTAGTTACGAGACTTGCGGGTAGTGTTGTGGTTGCGATTAAAGATGCACGATACAACATTGATAATGACCTTGCAAGAACTATCAAAATTTAATATTTTGCAAAGGGTTAGTTATTTGAAACTAATCGAAAAGGGAGAAGAAAATGAGAATAGCTTTGACAGGAAATCCGAATAGCGGAAAGACCACGATGTACAATGCCCTTACAGGAAGAACTGAAAAGGTTGGAAACTGGGCAGGCGTTACCGTCGACAAAAAAGAGTGGGAGATAAAGAAGGGAATTTACAGCGGTGCAGAAAAAACAATTGCTGTTGACCTTCCAGGCGCATATTCAATGTCACCATTCACCTCGGAGGAGAATGTTACAAGAGGATATGTAATCAATGAAAACCCAGATGTTATCGTGAACATCGTGGATTCTACTAATTTGAGCAGAAGTTTGTTTTTTACAACACAGTTGCTCGAGCTTGGAGTTCCAGTTGTAATTGCTCTTAATAAGAGTGATGTAAATGTTAAAAAGCAAAATGAAATCGATGTGGAAAAACTCTCACAGTTACTTGGTTGTGCAGTAGTAAATACTGTTGCAGTTTCATCTGATTCAGCAAATTTGACAAAATTGGTTGAGACTGCTGTGAGTGCAGCAGGTAGCGGTCAAACAGCTCCTTTTGATGTTGGTTCATATGACCCAACAAACAAAGAAGCTGTTAAAAATGCAGATAAGAAGAGATATGAATTCGTAAAAGATATCGTTTCAAAAGTTGAGACTCGCACAACAAAGACTAGTGATTCAAACTTCCAAGACGGTTTGGATAAAATCTTGGCACATAAGTGGCTTGGTCTTCCGATTTTTGCGGTTGTTATGTATTGCGTATTCGCAATCTCACAAACATATGTCGGACCACCAATTGCTGATTTGCTTGTGGGTTGGATTGAGGGCTTCCAAGAGATGGTTGGAACAGCGCTCGGTGAAGATGTGTCACCACTACTATATGCAATACTCGTAAATGGTATTATTGGCGGTGTAGGTGCCGTTGTCGGATTCTTACCACTTATTATGGTTATGTTCTTCCTACTTGCTCTACTTGAAGAGTGCGGATACATGGCGAGGGTTGCTGTTGTTATGGATAGATTTTTCAAAGTCGTTGGACTTTCAGGTAAATCAATCATTCCAATGGTAATTGGAATTGCATGCGGAATCCCAGGAGTTATGGCAACAAGAACAATCAAAAATGAGAGAGAGAGAAGAACAACTGCTCTTCTAACCCCATTTATGCCTTGTGGCGCAAAACTACCGGTTATCGCATTGTTCGCAGGCGTATTTTTCGACAGTGCGGCTTGGGTAAACACACTTATGTATTTCCTTGGAATTGCATTAATTTTCGTTGGTGCATGGATTATCCAAAGAATCACAGGTGAGAAAAACGCAAAATCATTCTTCATCATTGAGCTTCCTGAATATTCAGTGCCTAGCTTATGGCGTGCAACTCTTTCAATGCTTGATAGAGGTAAATCATTCGTAATCAAAGCGGCAACAATTATCCTTGTGTGTAATGCGGCAGTTGAGATCATGGGCGCATTTGACATGAGCTTTAATCTTGTAGCTGAAGGTATGGAACACACAAGTATACTAGCAACAATTGCATCACCAGTTGCATTCCTTCTTGCACCGCTCGGATTTGGTATGTGGCAACTTGCGGCTGCTGCTGTAACAGGGTTTATTGCTAAAGAGAATGTCGTTGGAACACTCGCTGTTGTTTACGGAATTTCAAACTTCATTAACGAAGATTTAGAAGTTGTTGGTGGACAGGGCGAAATTGCGAGCATCATGGGAATTACATCACTTGTTGCAATGTCATATCTGATCTTCAACTTATTCACACCACCTTGCTTTGCTTGTATCGGTGCGATGAACGCAGAAATGGAAGATAGAAAATGGCTTCTAGGCGGAATTGCTTTCCAATTCGGCACTGGATATGTTATGGCGTTCTTTGTGTACCAAATCGGCATGCTCCTAACTGTTGGAACACTTGGTGATTCATTCATCACTGGACTAATAATTACAGCGGCACTGCTTGGCTATCTTGTTTATCTTGTGCAAGCTGGCAACAAGAAAGCAGATGAAAAAATTAAGTCAACTGTTGCAAAGAAGCAACTTGCGTCTAAATAAGAACGGAGGGTTTTATGGGAGATTTAATAGTCGGTGCTATAATAGCGGCAATTATTGTTGCGGCCGTGGCTTACATAATCAAAGAGAAAAAGAGCGGAACAAAATGCATCGGTTGCCCCCATGGGAAATCATGCGATTCCGGTGGATGCTCATCACAAAAAATAGATGAAATTAAATAACTAAAAACACTTGAATTATTTGAGTCGATGTGGTAAAATTATACTATGTCGACTCAATTATTTTTAGGAGGACTTAAACATGCCTTTAGTTACAACAAATGAAATGTTCAAAAAAGCCTACGAGGGCGGATATGCGATTGGCGCATTCAATGTTAATAATATGGAAATTGTGCAAGCAATTACTGAGGCGGCTCTTGAAGAGCAGTCACCAATCATTTTGCAGGTTTCTGCAGGTGCGAGAAAGTACGCAAAGCATATTTATTTAGTGAAGCTTGTTGAGGCTGCAATTGCTGATACAGGTCTACCAATTGCGCTCCATCTTGACCATGGTGATGATTTTGAAATTTGCAAGAGCTGTATCGATGGCGGATTTACTTCTGTTATGATTGACGGTTCGAAGCACAGCTTTGAGGACAACATCGCTTTGACAAAAAAAGTTGTAGAGTATGCACATGAGAGAGGAGTAACCGTTGAGGGTGAGCTTGGGAAACTTGCGGGCATTGAAGATGATGTAAATGTTTCTGAAGAGGATGCTCAATTTACAAATCCTGCTGAAGTTGAGGAATTTGTAACACGCACAGGCGTTGACAGCCTTGCAATTGCAATCGGTACTTCACATGGTGCGTTCAAGTTCAAACCGGGACAAACACCAAAACTTCGTTTTGACATCCTTGAGGATATCGAGAAGAGATTGCCGAATTTCCCAATTGTACTACATGGTGCATCTTCTGTTTTGCCGCAATATGTTGAGATTGTCAACAAATTTGGCGGCAGTATGCCTGATGCAATCGGTATCCCTGAGGATATGCTAAGAGAAGCTGCGAAAATGGCGGTTTGTAAGATTAATATTGACAGTGACCTAAGACTTGGCATGACAGCCGCTCTAAGGAAGCATATGGCTGAAAATCCAGCGCATTTTGACCCAAGACAATACTTAACACCGGCTAGAGCGACAGTTAAAGAAGTTGTTAAGAATAAGATTGCGAATGTGCTTGGTAGCTCAAATAAGATTTAATAATTTTTAATAGTAAAAGCAGACTTTGAATAAAGTCTGCTTTTTGCATATCTTAAATAAAATGAGGGAGATTTGGGTTAATCTTTTTGTTTATGAAAGAAGTTTTAAGTCACTTGCTCTCAACTTAGCAAATGAAAGATTTGCGAGCAAAGATTGGCTATCCCCAAAAACCATACTGCTAGTCCCTCGCCTCTACAAACCACATATCCTCATCTTTATACATATATCTCTCGTTTCCGTCAATGACAACGAGATAGCGAAGCCCAATCCCACCAACTTTTAAGCTAGCGGCTTTTCGCACATCGAGGATGCGGTCAATTTCGAATACTCTGCCGTCCTCCCATATGAGTGCAAAGGGGGAGACCTTGCCACACTCAGAAAAGTGCGCCTTAACACTTACAAACTTTTTCTTCATAATAGTGACCTCCTAGAAAAAAGATATGGGGTGAATGACATGTTCCTCCCTTGTGTTGGCATGTGTAAGCTCCTCATCTTCGAGTAAAACTCCTCTTTTTATTGTGTGATAACCAAAGCGTCGACGAATATCGTCCGTCACTTCTTCAATTTGCTCCAGCCGAAGTCGCTTTTTTATGTCACTCTCAAATGAGAGTTGGATAGGTTCATGTTCAGCGCTCAAATTGATTGCACGTACGCCCAGAGCGCGTATTGGTATATCCATATTGCATTTTGTGTTAAAAATCTCAAATGCCTTGTTGGCAATCTCACTTGACACATTTGTCGGCGCACTTAAAATGCCTTGTCGCTCAACCTGTTTAAAGTCAGTAGTTTTCACGGAAATTTGAATTGCATCACATTTTAGCTCATGCGCTCTAAGCCTTTCGGACACAGAATCCGAGAGCATATATAACATGGCTTTCACCTCGCCGATATTGACAAGGTCACGAGGCGCTGTAATGCTGTTTCCGATGGTTTTTACACCGCTGTCATGATCTGTATAGGCGACAGGGGAATCGTCGTTCCCGTTGGCGAATTTGTGTAGCATAAGCCCCACCTTACCAAAGTTTCTTCTTAGAAACTCACAATTTGTATTCGCAAGCTCACCAATTGTACGAATGGAGAGCCTCTTTAACTTAGCATCAGTGGCACGCCCGACATATAGTAAATCGCTCACCGGTAGTGGCCAGACAATATCACGGTAGTTTGCACGGCTTATCACAGTTGTGGCGTCGGGCTTTTTGTAGTCACTTCCAAGCTTTGCAAATATCTTGTTAAAGCTGACTCCAATAGAGGCAGTTATCCCATATTCATTGAAAATTCGTGCACGAATTTCATTTGCAATTTTCTCACCATCGCCAAAAATTTTGACACTGTCAGTGACATCAAGCCAACTTTCATCAATGCCAAATGACTCAGTCATGCTCGAATATTCGCAATATATATTTTTTATCAGCTTTGAAATTTTAAGATAGCGGCTGTAGTCGGCACGCACCAGCACAAGCTCCGGACATTTTGTCATAGCCTCATATACGGTGTCAGCAGTGCCGATTTTGTATTTTTTTGCAAGTTGATTTTTCGCAAGAATTATGCCATGGCGTGAGGCAGGGTCACCGCACACCGCAACAGGCTTATTGCGAATTTCGGGATTATAAAGGCATTCAACGCTTGCGTAAAAGCTGTTTAGGTCGCTGTGTAAGATAACTCTGTCCATGGCTCCTCCTGTGATAACAGCATGCAAGAACATGTGTTCTGTGATTAGTATAACACAAATATTCTAAAATTGCAAGAGTTTTTTTCTGTCAAAATAATGCAAAAAGAAACAAAAATTTTATGATAATAAATGATGAAGTAAAACAATGGCAGTGGGGAGTAGCAATAAAAAAGAAGCTGTTTTACAGCTTCTTTTTTTTGCTAAATTAGCTTGCAAGTACGTCACTCCAAATTTTCTCATACTCACTTGCAACATCTGTCATGTTCTCAAATACTTCGTATTTTGCAATAGCTTCAGCAGATGGGTTTACAACAGGATTGTTTCTAATACTCTCATCTTGATTGTTAAGCGCCTCGATAACAGGAGAAGCTGAACCAAGATAGTCAGCATTTAGTTGTGCGATATCAGGACGGCAAAGGAAGTTTAGGAAAGCCTCAGCATTCTCTTTGTTCTCTGAATTTTTAAGAATTACAGCGGCATCAAACCAGAGATTTGTGCCTTCCTCAGGAATTGCATATGCAAGAGTTGTGTCCTCTTCAAGAATGATACCGATATCACATGACCAGATAACGCCCATTGCACCCTCACGGCTGATTAGTTTATCCTTAATATCATCGCCTGTGTAGTCAAGAACAAGTGGTTTTTGTGTGAGTAGCTCTTGCTTTGCCGCTTCAAGTTCAGCCGTATCTCTTGTGTTGATGCTGTGACCTAGTTTTAGAAGTGCAACGCCGATTGAATCACGCTCACTGTCAATCATAAACATATTACCTGAATATTTCTCATCCCAAAGGATATCCCAACTTGTAACAGGCTCTGTCACTTGTGCAGGGTCATATGCGATACATACAGTTCCCCACATATATGGGATTGTGTATTTGTCGTCAGGATCATAGCTTAGTCCGAGGAATTTCTCGTCAATACCCGCCGCATTTGGGACATTCTCGAGATTGATTTCAGCGAGCATATCCTCTTCAATCATTCTGTCGATCATGTAGTCTGAAGGAATTGCAATATCATAAGTATAGCCGCTTGAGTTGCTAAGCTTTAGATACATGTCTTCGTTTGTCTCGTACATATCATAAATAACTTCAATACCTGTTTCCTCTTCAAACAAATCAACGACAGTAGGGTCGATATAATCGCCCCAGTTGTAGACCCTTACTTCGCCTTTGCTTTCGCTGTCTCCGGAGGAGCAAGCTGACAAAGTGCCGACCATAAGTGCGGTAGCTGAAATTAGTGCGAGTGCTTTTGTGAATTTTTTCATTTCTTTTCCCTTTCGTGCTTTAAGTGAGTTTTATCTTCTTATCCCATGCCGATCATTGCACCGTCATTTTTATCCTTCTTGAAATTGATTATAACAAGAAGGGCAAAGACCACAACGAACATTATGGTGGATAATGCATTAATTTCCGGATTGACGCCACGCCTTGTCATTGACCATATTTCAATTGAAAGCGTGCTGACTCCGGGACCATTTGTGAAAAACGAGATGACAAAGTCATCGATTGAAAGTGTCAGTGCGAGAAGAAATCCCGTAACTATTCCTGGGGAAATTTCAGGCACCATGACTTTAAAAATTGCCTTTGTGGGTGTCATTCCAAGGTCCATTGCAGCGTCGAGTAAATTTGGATTTAACTGCTTGAGTTTTGGGAGCACTGAGAGCACCACATATGGGATATTGAACAGTATATGCGATATGAGCAGTGAACCAAAGCCCATTGGAAAGCTGATGAATGAAAACAACAGTAGGAGCGACACACCCGTTACGATGTCAGGGTTTAGCATGGGGATATATGTGATATTGAGAAGAGTGCGTTTTTTCTTCCCACGCATATTATTGAGCACCATTGCCGCAAATGTTCCGATGACTGTTGCAATTGCAGCAGAGGAGAAACTGAGAATCAATGTAGTGACCAGTGCCTCCATTAGGTCGCTATTTTGAAATAGTGAGATATACCACTTCAAAGAGAAACCGCCCCAGCTACTGCGTAGTTTTGAATCATTAAAAGATAAAATGATTAGTACCGCTATGGGTAGATACAAAAATAAAAATATAAAAACAGAGTACATGGTTGCCAGATATTTGGCAAGTCTGCCTTTTTTTACGTTCATGGATATATCCTCCTTTCAAAAGTAATTCAATAAAATTTGTTATGCAATTGACTCTTCGCTTTTTCGACTTGTAAAAGCCATGAAACCAAATACAAAAATCATGATAATCACGGACATCGCAGAGCCAAAGCCCATATCGCTTACAATTTTGAATTGCTTTTGAATAAGATCACCGATCATAACAGAGGATGTGCCTCCTAGTAGTGACGAAATTACAAAAGTCGTAACTGAGGGCATGAACACCATATTTATGCCCGACCAGATGCCGGGGAGGGTGAGAGGAAGCGTAACCTTGATAAAAGATTGTGCAGGAGTCGCGCCAAGGTCTTCCGCAGCTTGGACAAGTGACTTGTCCAATTTAATTAGCATATTGTAAATTGGCAAAATCATAAATGGCAAGAAATTGTACACCATACCTAAAATGACAGCGGATTCCGTATACATAATGGTAATCGGTGGAAGTCCAATGGAAGTTAGAATCGTGTTGATGATGCCATTGTTTTCAAGCAGACTCATCCATGCATATGTGCGTAAGAGAAAATTTATCCACATCGGCAAGATGAACAGCAGTGATAGAAAGTTTCTCATGCGCTTTTCCAAGGTTGACAGTATATATGCCATTGGGTAGCCGAGAATTAGGCATACGAAAGTTGCGATAAGTGCAATTTTAAATGAATTTGCGAGCACTTTCATATACTGTGGCTCATTAAAATCGAAAAAGCGAAAATAATGCTCCAAGGTGAAAACAGTTTCGCCGTCTACCGTAGTGGTTAAACTGTAAAAGACAATAAGTAGAAGTGGAGCTAGAAAACACAGCACCGCAAAAATTGCGTAGGGGATGCCCATTGACTTTCTCAATCTTCCACCTCCGCGATGTCTTCAATTGGGTCATCCGGATAGGCGTCGTCATTGTCAAACTCCTTCATGATGTGTATATCGTCGGGAGTAAGTTTTAGACCAACAGTGTCACCCACAGTACAAAAATCAGTGGAGTGTACCATCCATTCATAACCGTCTTGCTCAACCATGATTTCATAGTGAACGCCTTTGAAGATACAGGAATTTACGACACCGACAATTGCAGCGTCAGATAGGGGACAGAGTTCAAGGTCTTCAGGGCGAATTACGACTTCAATAGGCTCGTCTTTCACAAACCCTTTATCGACACAACTGTGGATTTTCCCTGCAAATTCTACCTTATAGTCCTCACGCATAATCCCATCAAGGATATTACTCTCGCCAATGAAATCGGCGACAAATGCATTAACGGGCTCATTGTATATATTTTGTGGTGAACCTATTTGCTGGATATTACCCTTATTCATGACGACAATGGTGTCACTCATTGTGAGTGCCTCCTCTTGGTCATGAGTTACATAGATAAAAGTGATATCCGCCTGTTGTTGAATGCGCTTTAGCTCGATTTGCATCTCCTTGCGAAGTTTTAAGTCAAGCGCGCCCAAAGGCTCGTCAAGCAAAAGCACATCAGGCTCATTAGCAAGTGCTCTTGCAATGGCGATACGCTGTTGTTGTCCACCCGATAGGCTTGAAATGTCACGCTTTTCAAAGCCGGATAAGTTTACAAGAGCAAGCATCTCCGTGACTTTTTCACGAATTTTATCCTCGCTCAATTTCTTAATCCTAAGCCCAAATGCGACATTCTCAAACACATTTAAGAATGGAAACAGAGCATATTTTTGAAACACCGTGTTAAGCTGTCTCTTATGCGGAGGTAGTTTCGTAATATCTGCGCCGTCAAAAAATACGCTACCGTTATCGGGATATAGGAAACCACCGATAATCCTGAGCGTGGTTGTTTTGCCACAGCCCGAGGGTCCAAGTAACGTAATAAATTCACCATCTTTAATTTTCAAATTAATATTGCCGAGCACAATATCACCGTCAAAACTCTTCGTGATGTTGACGAGCTCAATGATATTGTTATTTGTCACTTATCATTCCACCTTTCAAAAAAAAATAAAAGCAGATTGAATTATATATAAAAAAAACGAAAATGTCAAGGGATTTTCAGATATTTTACATAAATTTATCTAAATTTCGTCTTAATGACGAAATTATGGTTTTTCCTTTGAGATATGAGAGGGCACCGACATAGTCATTTAGAGTAAAAATAAGCTTGTAGGCGCATAATTGATGATGCTTTGGCGCATCTTTGTCACGGCTGGTCACAGCGTATTTTCCATCGCCATAAAGCGGGTTTCCGATGTGGGCAAAACTCGCACGAATTTGATGTGTGCGCCCTGTTAAAAGCTCAATGTCAACAAGTGAGGTTTTACCGTTTGAACTCACAACTTCATATTTCGTTGAAATGTCCTTTGCGCCCACTTGTTTGTGGTCACTGACATAGACCTTTTTTTCTTTTTCATCTCTAGTTAAAAATGCGTTTATGGTACCTTTTTTTGGAGATGGGGTGCCAAGTACGACAGCCAGATATCTCTTTTCTATTTTCCTGTGCTTTATGATATCGTTCATCTCACGCAAAGCAACAGCATTTTTTGCGGCAATTACAAGCCCTGAGGTGTTCCTGTCAATGCGATTACACAGCGCAGGGACAAAGGTGTTCTCGTTTTCGGGATCGTATTCGCCCTTATTGTATAGATATGCTTTTATGTGAGAAATAAGTGTGTTATAGCTCTCCTTATCGTCACTGTGGACAATAAGTCCGACACGCTTATCGGCGATTAAAATGTTCTCGTCCTCGTATGCGATTTCTATATCAGGTTTTATGTTCAAAAAGGCGTTGTCCTCTTCCTTGCCTGCAAAAAGCTCGTCATTAATGTATAGTTTAACATTGTCACCAAGCGATAGACGTTGGTCATTAGTGCAACGCTTGTCATTTATTTTTACACGTTTTAGGCGTATATATTTATTAAGTAGTGATTTTGGGAGGGAGGGGCAAACTTTTATTACAAATTTGTCAACCCTAAGATTAGCATCATTTTCTGCAACGATAAATTCTTTCATATACCCCCCTATAAATTTTGAAATACATATTGTTTATTTGCTATTTTATCACTAAAAAATAAAATGTTATATAATATAGGGTGATTTCTAATTTGATAAGCTAAGTAAGAGTTGCGGATAGATAACATATAGTAACAGAAAAAAAGAGCATATATATTCATTTTGTGGGAGAAAGTGGTAATAGTATGGGTGAGATGGAAAATAAGCAGGGAAAGTCTGTGCATGACGGACATAGGGCGAGACTGAAAAAGCGCATGCTTGATGAGGGACTACTCTCTTTTCAAGAGCATAATATATTAGAGCTCGTCCTTTTTTATGCAATACCGCATAGGGATACAAATGAGTTGTCGCACAGATTGATAAGGGAGTTTGGGAGTTTAAGACGTGTGTTTGACGCATCATATGAGGATTTGCTAAAAGTAAAGGGCGTTGGGCACAATGTAGCAAGCTTGTTAAAACTTGTACCTGAATTAAGCCGTGTATATGTTGACAAAGGGACGCCCAGCCAATTCTTCATGAGGAGCATAGATGATGCTTATAGATACCTGATTCCGAAGTTTATAGGCGAGAAGGACGAATGTGTAATACTTGCGTGTCTTGATAATAAGCATGCGGTGATTGAGTGTGAACTCCTATTTAGAGGGAGCGTGAATTCAGCGGAGCTAAGCGTGAGGAAGGTAATTGAGCGCGCTATCAGATATAATGCGGCGGCGGTGGTGCTTGCACACAATCATCCCGGCGGATTTGCAATTCCGTCACGCATGGATATAGACACGACGACAAAATTAAGAGAGGCGCTTGCGGCGATTTCGGTGAAACTACTTGACCATATAATCGTGACGGAAGAGCTGTGTAAGAATTATATTGAGGGAAAATTTGATTGATGAAAGAATTTGAATTAAAAAGTGAATATGTGCCAGCCGGAGATCAGCCAAAGGCAATTGAAAAGCTTGTTGAAGGCGTGCGAGCTGGACAGCGTGAACAGACTTTACTCGGGGTAACGGGGAGCGGTAAGACTTTCACTATGGCGAATATCATTAAAGAGCTTGGCCGCCCTGCATTGGTGCTCGCGCATAATAAAACGCTTGCGGCACAACTTTGCAGTGAGTTTAGGGAGTTTTTCCCTGAAAATTCAGTGGAATATTTCGTGTCATATTATGATTATTATCAGCCTGAGAGCTATATAATCGGCACGGATACCTTCATTGAGAAGGATAGCTCGCTAAATGATGAGCTTGATAAGCTTCGGCATTCAGCCACATCGGCGCTGTTTGAGAGGCGCGATGTCATCATCGTGGCATCTGTATCATGTATATATGGTCTTGGTGACCCAGAGGAATATGAAGGGCTTGCAATCACACTTCGTCCCGGAATGGAAATTTCAAGAGAAGAGCTCATAAAAAAGCTAGTCTCTATTCAATATGAGCGAAATGATGTCGCTCTCACTCGTAATAAATTTCGCGTGAGGGGGGATGTCATGGAAATTTTCTCATCTGCGGCGACGGAGGAGATAATAAGGGTTGAGTTTTGGGGCGATGAGATTGAGCGCATGTCGGTGCTTAATCCTGTGACAGGTGAAATTAAGCATCATACGAAATTTGAAATGATTTTCCCTGCAAGCCACTTTGTTGTCAATCGTGACAAGATGGATCGCTGTGTGCGTGAAATTGAGGAGGAGCTTGAGGAGAGAATTGAATTTTTCAAAGAGCATGATAAACTTATTGAGGCACAGCGGATTGAGCAGAGGACACGCTATGACTTGGAGATGTTGCGTGAAATCGGATTTTGCTCAGGCATTGAGAATTACAGCAGAATTCTTGCAGGGCGTGAAGCCGGCAGTGCTCCGTTTACGCTTATGGATTATATGCCAAAGGATTTTCTTCTGTTTGTGGACGAAAGCCATGTCATGTTGCCGCAGATAAGGGGCATGGGCGGCGGTGATCGCTCACGAAAAAGGAGCCTTGTGGACTATGGTTTTAGACTGCCGTCGGCATATGATAACAGACCGCTGACTTTTACAGAGTTTGACGAGAGAATTAGACAGGCTATTTATGTTTCAGCAACCCCATCGGCATATGAGCGTGAGCGCAGCACACAAATTGTCGAGCAAATCATCAGACCCACGGGACTGCTCGACCCAATAATAGAAGTGCGTCCGACAAAGGGGCAAATTGATGACCTTACAGGTGAGATCAACGAAAGAGTTGCCAAAGGTGAGAGGGTGCTTGTCACCACACTTACAAAGAAGATGGCGGAGGACTTAACCGCATATTTCGAGGGCGTTAGCATAAAAGTGCGCTATATGCATCATGATATTGATACAATAGAGCGAATGGAAATTGTACGTGATTTGCGACTTGGAAAATTTGATGTGCTCATCGGAATTAATTTGCTCCGTGAGGGGCTTGACATTCCAGAAGTATCGCTTGTGGCGATATTAGATGCGGACAAAGAGGGTTTTTTGCGTGGTGGGACAAGCCTTATACAAACGATTGGACGTGCGGCGAGAAACAGCGAAG
Source organism: uncultured Oscillospiraceae bacterium (assembly GCA_964370145.1). Taxonomy (GTDB): domain Bacteria; phylum Bacillota; class Clostridia; order Oscillospirales; family Feifaniaceae; genus CAYJIE01. Next base: position 85 of record CAYJIE010000011.1, on the reverse strand, counting down.
GCAAGGTTATTATGTATGCAGACCGCATGACTGACAGCATGAAATATGCGATTGGAGAAACAGAGCGTCGCCGTAAAATTCAAGA
>CAYJIE010000010.1:25786-39977 GCA_964370145.1 uncultured Oscillospiraceae bacterium | reverse complement strand
ATGTCGCGCGCGATATCCCTGAAATTTTTTCACAATATTTAATGCTCACATTTTGAGAACGTAATTCATCCCAGCCCATCACATGGGGGGCATATAAAGCGTGATATTTTAATAATTGCTCTTCTGATGGTTGTATAAACTTTTGGGCGCATCCTTCGCGATTTAGTGATGGTTTATTCATTTTTAGATCTCCTGAATTATAGTTAATATAACTCTTGAGATCTCGTTTGCATACTACTTATATCGTCTCACATCTAGATGAACTTATACATTTGCAGTCGGTTGTTGTGCAGATGATGGTGATTAATATTACCAACAAAATGTTTTTGGGAGATCGAAAAACGCCGTTCAATATCGTGTTTGATGAGGCGTGGGATATGTTGAGGGCCAAGCAAAGCGAGGTGTTTATTGAGACTCTAGCTAGGAGACTAAGGAAGTATCGTGGCTCTTTAGTTGTGGGCACGCAAAGTGTAAACGACTTTTATTCATGTCCAGGAGCTCAGGCGGCGTGGGATAATTCCGACTGGAACTGTTTTTTATCACAGAAAGAGGAGTCCATTGCACAGCTAAAAAAGAGTCAGCGCATTTTGCTGGATGATTTTAAGGAGCAGGTCATTAAATCCGTTAGAACAGAGCAGGGGAAATATGCAGAGATACTCATCAATGGATCAGATGGATACGCCGTTGGAAAGCTCCTATTGGATCCATTTTCAAGCCTGCTTTACTCCACAAAGCCAGAGGATTATGCGGCCATACAGTCTTTGAGATCACAAGGATACAGCGTGGCAGAAGCTGTTGAGGAGCTTCTAAGACAATGATTCGTACACTATCTATTCTTGGAGTTTCTTTTTGTGCACTAATGTTTTTCAGCACTCAAATTTGCTTTGTTGAAATCATAACTCCGTCTATTCCATACAAATGGTGCGTTCAATTGTATAACATTAAGCCAGAAAAGGGATGTTTATGCGCGTTTGATTTTCATGGAAAGCGCTTTATAAAATATTTGGTTGGCATTTCAGGAGATAAAATAGAAAACAAAAATGGTCGCATTTACATAAATGGCAGATTTGTTGCTGAGTGCAAACAATCACCTAAATTACAGTCTATACGATGCACTAAAATATCAGATGGATACGTATTCGTTGTCGGCACCCATACATCAAGTTTAGATAGCAGATATGAGCAATTTGGCTTGATAAAAGAGTCTCAATTGAGAGGGAAAGTATGGCCACTCGTGAAGCTTTGAAATTTCTCATGGTGTGTTGTTTTTGCTGCAATGCTTTTGCAAAAGATTTGGGTGTTTTCGGAGAAACGTTCGAAATTCAAGAGAAAAATCTAATGGCAGAGATTATAGCAAAGCTGCAGCAGCTGGAACGAAGAGGAGACATGCAGCGACAAAATGAAATCATAAAAAAGCGCATTGCATATTCGGTTATGCATCCGAAAAGATTGGCTCATTTAACGAAAGCAACCGCCAGAAAAGAGTATAAATTTGATCCCACCATAACACTGAAGAAAAATTTACAGGACCACAAAGGTCGTGTGTTTGCAAAGGCTGGAGAGCAATTCAATCCTCTGTCTCGCATCAGATATTCCAAAAGAATGATCTTCATTGACGGGGAAGACGAATCGCAAATTCAGTGGGCACTAAATACTGCACAAGAAAATACTTTGATTATTTTAACAGCAGGATCTCCAGTGGATTTTGAAAAGAAATTCGGCCGCATAGCATATTTTGATCAGTTTTCATTAAGAACCACACAGCTTGGGATTCAGCATGTTCCGGCGGTTGTCTTTCAAAAGCAGGATGAGCTTGTGCTGACGATTGTAGAAGAGGTTATTGAATGAAGAAAATCGTAGTTTCCCTAATGCTCATTTGTTTTGATGTGCAATCGAAATGTGTTGGTAGATTTGTAAATCCCATAACTGACATTTGCTGGAGCTGTTTGTTTCCAATCACCATTTGCGGATTACGAGTTTCCCCAAGCAATGAGGACACGAGCACCCCATGCACACCAATATGCTTTTGTGGTAAGCCAATTCCACGGTTTGGAATTCCAATATCCTTTTGGGAGCCTGCAAGATTGGTGGACGTCACACGTACAAAGTTTTGTTTGGTTAGTATGGGAGGCTTGCAGGTTGGGGGAGACAATGTTCGCGGACATGGAAATGTGTCGACAGGAGTCACAACCCACAACATAAAAAACAGTTTTTATCAGGTTCACTATTATATATATCCCGTTTTGTTTTGGCTGGAGCTGCTGACTAACTTTGTATGTATGGAAACGGGCCAATGGGACTTAGCCTACATAACAGAATTTGATCCACTGTGGAATGATGACGAAACAGCCTTTGTGCTAAATCCTGAATCTGTGATTTTTGGAAATCCTATTGCACAGGCTGCGTGTGCTGCAGATTCTGCTGCCTCGACAGCTGGTTTTCCAATTGACGAAATGTTTTGGTGTGCCGGGTGTCAGGGGTCCATGTATCCATACACCGGTCACGTTCCCTATCATATTGGAGGAGTGCAGGCGTCGTTGCTTCTGTTATCTAGAATGCTGGCGAAGATGCATCGTGAGCTGCTGGCACAAGGTACTGTCGGGCGTGCAGGAATGTGTGGCCCATACATAATGCCCATGATTATTAAGAGCCAATATAAACAGCAAATGCTATATCCTTCTGCGACCACAAACAAAGGAGGTTGCAGGCCTCTAGGAAGAACCAGCGTTCATTGGGAAGGCGGAAAAGAGAAACCTCATGAAGGAGAGGATTTTGGATATTTGATATGGAGGAAGAGACAGTGTTGCTTGCTGTAGTTTTGAGCTTCCTTATATTTGACGTCGTGCATTGTTCTGAAAAATCAATGAATCAAGACGATATAGAATATGCAAAATCAGTCAATGAAGATTTGAAAAATTTGGATTTGGAGGGGTTTCAAAAAATGGCGCAGCACACTGAATTTTTAACAGGGAAATTGGAAAAAACGCAAGACTGTGAAAATTGTAGTTCCGGTATTCAAAGCACAGCAGCTAAGGAACCTAATATTGAAAACGGAATTCTCGTTTTTGTTTCTTTTTCAATGTCCGGAAGTGCTTTGAAGCAATTGAGTATGGATTCTAAAAAATATGGTGCGACTCTTGTTTTACGTGGGGTATATCAGGATTCATTTTTAAAAATGAAGGATAAAATTTTAAGCATACATCCTGCTGGTCTTCATTTGAGTATAGATCCGAATCTATTTGATGATTACAAAATTTCAAGAGTACCAACTTTTGTTTTGGTGAAAAATGGCCATGAAATCAACAGATTATCAGGAAATGTTACTCTGGAATTTGCATCTGAAAAGTTACTGGAGACTCAATGATATTTGCTATTATTCTTTTCTTGTTTAGTAATTTAAATGGTATGCAGAGCGCGTTTAACGACGGACAAAAATCTGCGTCTCAACTTAATAAAAATATTGAGGGGAACATTAAATCAGGCAAAGGGAAAAGAGAGATACCACAATACTCTGATGGAATAAAAATCAGCCAAGACGAATTAGCTAAGTCTTTTGAAAATGCTGCTGCGGACGGCAATGCATCAATTATATTGGAAACACAACGTACTCGAGCCCCATATATTGTCGACAGCAAAGAGGATTTTATGTTGAGATCGGAGGATGCACATAAAAACCCCAAGAAAAATTTCAAGGGCACAGAAGCAATAGATGCAGGAAGAGATGGATATAGCGTTGAATATTGCGAAGAGTGCCCTCAGGAGGAGTTTTTTGTAAAGGCCAGAAAAACCAAAAAGAGAGCTGTATATTTGCAAGCACCTCCCTATGTTGAGGCTAGCCAAAGGTGTGAGAACCACGGTCTTTTATCTGTGCGGGTCCAGGTTTTACAGGAGTGTGACGAGCTGTTTAGGGAAGATGGGCAATTCCTAAATATTCAGCACATAAACACCGTTCAGCATGGAGGTGCATATATTGATGAAACTTATAATGTCAACGGCGCTACTCTTGTTTTGCGAAAAACAATCATGCAAGAAGGTCAGCCGTGGATTCGTCCTGATTGCTATTTGGTTCCGGCTCTTCAAAACAATGTGATTTCTGCGGCCACACTAATTACAAAGCTTTTAGGTGGGACAGAAGACGAGCGTTTGAATTGGGGAGAAATCCAGAACGCATATTTGCATCATCGTGTAGTAAATGATACCGGTGAGCATTATTGGATTTTAGACGACGCATGTCAGCATTATGAAAAGCTTAGCGATCAAGGATTATGTAGATATGTGTCCGTTGAGGAGGATCCTCCGATGCATAAATATTGGAAGGGGAAAAAAGTGTATGGATCATGGGGACAGACGGTAACCTACGCATGTCGTGCCGCATGTAAAGACACCTGCGGAAAGCTTAGGGCACGAGGATGTTCTCGACAGGGAAATCCCACATGTTTAGAAAAAGTCGGCAATAAATGTGTGAGATATCGCTGGACTTTTAGATGTCACGACAAGGTCGGCATGAAAAAAACTACGTTTTCTAAAGAAAATCCATTTTGTTTAGGTGGTGATTGCATCGATTCAAGCTTTGAAAGTGACAGAGACATGATTGAAGCTCTTGGATACATGGCTATTCTGGAGGAAGCCCGTAAGGAATTTGATGGAACAAAAAACATAGCGATATTTAAGGGGCAATCTTATGCATGCTCAAAATTTCCAATTGCCTTTAAAGATTGCTGTGGCAGTAGAGGAGGCTGGGGGGTCAGTCTTGGTTTTTCCGATTGCGGAGAAGAGGCCAATGTTTTGTGTCGGCTGCGCTCCGAAAAGAAGTGTATACAAGTAGGACAATATTGTGCTGAAAGATTCCCCTTTACTGGTGTTTGTTTGAGACAGAAAACGGTCTTTTGCTGCTTTGGAAGCAAGTTCGGAAAGTTGCTGCAGGAACAGGGGAGGAAACAGCTAGGAATGACTTTCGGCACTCCGGAATGTCCCGAATGTAGAGGATTTACTCCGGAGGAACTGAGTCGTCTTGATTTCTCAAAGCTGGATTTAACGGAAATTGCCGAAGAAGTTATGGATAAGTTTAAGCCTCAAAAGGGCGAGCATTTTGCAAAGGCTGGTGAGCTAGAAAAAATTAGAAAACAAATGCAAGACAAAGGAATTGGAAACGCCACACAGCAAATGCAGGAAAATATAAAGCATATGGGAGACTCATTTAAATGATTAAGTTCTTTATTCCATTTTTCTTTGTTGCCGTCATGTGTTTTGGAAAGAATTTTTACGATGATCATGCTCGTGGATGGCATTGGTACGAGACAATTACTCATACGGAAGATAGCAAGAAATCTAATGCAGGTAGCAAGAAAAAATCAGCCACTGAAGAGCTAAAGGAATATCAGGATCAGCTGGAAGAAGTGAAGGCACAAGCCGTTTTACATCCGACATCTGATAATGTCTTAGCCTATCAAAAAATGCAATATGAAATGATGCAAAAGGCGGGGCGCTTCTTGGAAGTGTGGATGCAAAATGTATACAAAAACGTAAGCATTGACCACACAAAAGAGTTTCCTGTCTCACAAAATGCAAGACACATATACATCGATGAGCAACACAAAGAAATAGAAGCGAAAATCACTCAATTATCAAAGGAATATGGCTTGTTTTATTTTTTCAAAGATGACTGCGCCTATTGTGATCAATTTTCGATTACTGTGAAGATATTTAGTGAGAAATATAATTGGGAGGTATTGGCTATAAGTGAGAATGGCGAAAAAAACGAAACCTTCAAAAGGAATGTAAAAGATAACGGATTAGCAGAAACATGGGGCGTTACAACCTATCCGTCTTTGTTTGCGGTGAATCCTAAAACAGGCCACGTCATACCCATAGCAAACGGAATGATTTCCATCCAAGAAATGGAAGAAAGAATTATATCCATTGCTAAGGAAATGGATGAAAAACATGATTAAACATGCTTTTGTTATTTTATCGCTAATAATTGGTTCTCCGGTATTTGGAGGTATTGGAAGAGATCTCGAAGGATTCTTTCATAAAATGGGTAGCTCGACAAATGTAACAAGCGGAGGCGCCCATCAGGATCAATCCGGCGGCTATTACACCGGAGGAGGTGTAAGCATTAGGAATCGTGCGAGAAATTCTCAAATAGGAACGCTGCAGTTGCCGAGTTTTAAGGCCGGCTGCGGAGGCATTGATATGTTTACTGGCGGATTTTCCTTCATTAACAGTGCAGAGCTTGTGAAAACTCTAAAAAACATTGGGGCAAGCGCGGTCAGTTACGGATTTATGCTTGCGATGAAAACATTTGCTCCATCGGTTCAATCAGTAATGTCAGAGCTGCAGGATATTGCAACAAAAATCAATCAGGCAAGCATAAATTCCTGTGAAACAGCTAGCACTTTATTGGGAGGAGTGTGGCCAAAATCTGACTTAACCAGCAGACATATTTGTGCATCAATGGGGAGCAAAGATGGCCTGTTTAAAGATTGGGCTGCGGCAAAGCAAGGCTGCGGAAGCGGAGGACAAACGCCATCTGTTGTGGGACGTAAAGGATCGAAAGAAGAGTACAAAAACATTTTGGCCGAAGAATTTTGCACAAGTGGATGATCTGAAATACCAAAAAAACGGAATGATGTTTGGCAGTGAGATTTTGGAAAAAGCAAAAACATTCCGCATTACAAACATGAATTTTAAGGAAAACATGAGGAACTTTGTTGGGCAGTGCGTAAAATACGACATTATGCTTAACAATAAATATACCTTTGATGACTTGAGAAACAGCAGTGATTTATGGGCATTGATCACCAGTAATCCATCTCGAAATAGAGGGATTTTTTGGATTCCAATTGAAGGTGGGAGGGCAAGTTATGTTACCTGTGCCGGAGCCGTAACGAATTTCAATCAAGCTTGGTCCGCGGAGTTGGACAGGTCATTTGGTGTTTTGGGCCGTAAATTTTTTCCCGGAAGAGCTGGAAATTCAGGTAGTAATGCGGCGAAATTCACCATGAGCGAGGCAACTCAAACAGCCCTAAAAAACGAAATCAAGCAAAATTTAGCCAGCGTATCTGCTTACTTGGGAGATATTGCAGAAGGCGCAGAAGAAACATTGCGGCAGTCTTTGTTGATCACTGCAATTGAAGATGGCGCTTCGGAAAATTCACGTCTTGCAGGTAATCCAATTACATACGCCGAGACGAGGGCTTTACATCAGCAAACCAGTACATTTGATACCATTGGACGTCTGGCCGCTAAATTACTGCCCATCATGAAAGCGGTGCTGGAGGCATTGGCTTACGCCTGCTTTATTTTTATAATACCGCTATGCATGATTCCTCAGGGATATAAGTTTTTACTCAATTGGATTGGAGTTTTGGTGTGGCTACAGGCGTGGGCGCCCATGTATGCAATTCTGAATTATGTCATGAACATTGCGGCGAGAGCGTCAACTTTATCAGAAATTGGAACCGCAAATGGCCTTACAATCGCGAATTATCTGGGGGTGTCAGAAGCCAATGCAGAAATGAAGACATTGGCCGGATATTTAACAATGAGCATTCCTTTTTTATGCATAGCAATTGTGAAAGGGGTTGATACTTTTGTGAATTTAGCCTCACAAATGACTGGAACATCAATGCAGGCGGCATCGTCAGCTAGCGGAGAGGTAACTTCCGGAAACCTGTCTTTTGGAAACATGAGTATGGGGAATTCTCAGATGTATAACGCTAGTCAGTTGCAGCGGAATTTCTCGAGCTCTCTCGCATCTGGAGGGCATATTCAGGACACTGGCGGTGTACGAATGACTGTTGATGCAGGAGGTGCAAAAGCTATTAGCCGCGTCACCAGCGGAGGTGGACAGATTAGCGCTGCAGCCAACTTTGCAAGCATGGAGGAGTATCGTGGAGCAGTGAATCATGCTCGGCAGAATCTTCTTGGAACCGACACAAGGCTTTCCCATGCTAGGTCTTTGTCCGGAGTTCAATCGTCAAGTCTGGCGAGTATGCATTCTAAACAAACGGCGTCGGAGATATCCAGAAGCTTTGGCGTGGGACTCGATGAAGCGAGACAGTTTTCCGAAAACGCGAAGGTCGTCGATAGTCATAACAAAGGACATAGCTATGCGGCCGGAAGCAGCGCAAATATGGGGGCAGGACTAAATGTAGGTGGTGTCGGAAAACTTTTGGGAGGAAAATTAGGTCTGGATGGAACCGTATCAGCCAGCAACACGACGAATCATGGGGATTCTCAAAGTTCGGCTTCTTCTCAAGATTATTCACAGGCAAAGCGTGAATACGATAATTTTTTGAAAACCCACGCATCAAGAAGTGGAGACAGTGCGACGGATCAATTGTCGCAATCCTACGCAAGCACTTTATCCGAAATTGATTCTCTAACATCAACAAAAACACAGCAGGAGCAGGAGTTGAAAAGTGCACAGGACAGCTACAGCAGAGCCCAAACTTTGTCCTTTGCTCAGCGCGACGAGGATTTAACCCAATCGGCGCTGGAAATTGCTACAAAAGAAGATGGGTGGTCCCATAAAGATGCGAGTCGCGTGCTGATGTCGCCTCAAAATGCAGAAGACAAGGAGCAGTCCAATAGGTGGTATCAGGCTGCCAATGACAGAGTAACAATTCGACCAAGCGCAGTGCAAATTGTGCAGAGAGGAGGCAATCAACAATTCATGAATGCAGATGGTATGGGTAGATCTTTTGATGACAAAGCATCTCAATCCAAAAGAGATGCCAATGCGTTTGGAAACGAAATAAGTCATAGAAAAAGCATAACGGAGTCGTCGAGAAGTGGTGTTGCCGAAAGGATTTCGGTAGCCCAAAGAGGTGGTCACGAAAATGTAGCAAAAGGAGCTGAAATGATCAAAAAACACGGAGTGGAAATTGGACAAAAAGTAGAGAAGAGAAGCAAAGAATGGCTTGCTAGTGCAGCTTGGAATCATATAAAAAAATAATGATTAAAATATATATTTTTGAGAAAATGGCTGCAACATGACTGATTTTATGATATAATAGAAGCAATATGAAGAGGTGATATATGAATAATAATTTAAGCATGTTTTTAAATAGATTCTTTTTGTATAGGGCGCAATATGTGATAGCGGCAATCTCTGCTATAATAATTTTTAGTATTCTATCTCAAGTGCCTAAATTTTTAGAATTTTTGGGATATATTTTTATATTTTCAGTCTTCAACACAGTTACGTATTTGTGCAGTAATTATTTAGCAGATAAATACGGTATAGAGATGTTTGCTGACTTGGATCAGGATTGGCTGAAAGAGCATCAAGGATTTGATAGCAAAGCGTTTGGTGATATTTTTGCTAGACTGATAGAGTGTCGCAAAATTGCCGGTCCATACATGCTTGCTGTGATTATTCCATGTTGTGTTATTGATGTATTTTTTGCAACATTGGTTGGTATAGCGTATCTTGTGGGATATTTTATTTATCGACATACGTATCTTGATGCCGCAATTTCCTATAAAATACCAAGAGCCTTCGGAAATAGTCTGATTGTATCTAAAGTATTGGGAGAGAAAAATGACCAAAGAAATTGAGAGTATTGATAATAAAGAGCCGGAATCAGCCTATACAAGCATTCGCAACAGCATTATCAGTGCACAAAATAAGATTGTGCGGACCGTTAATTCTGCGATTGTAGAATCATATTGGGAAATTGGTGAGCAGATATACAAAGAATGCGGAGAAAATGAACGAGCAGAGTATGCGAAATATGTTGTGAAGTACTTATCGGAAAAGCTTACAAAAGAGTTTGGGAAGGGATTTATAGAAAGATCTTTGCGTTATATGCGGAAGTTTTACGTTACATTCCCAATTCGGAACGCATTGCGTGCCGAATTAACGTGGACTCATTATCGCCTTATAATGAGCGTTGAAAATCCTCGTGCCAGGGAGTTTTATGTTGAAGAATGTGCCAAGTGCGGCTGGAGCACTCGTCAGTTGGAGCGTCAGATTCATTCCTTCTTTTACGAGAGATTATTGGCCAGCAAAAACGATGAGAGCGTCCGAAACGAAATTAACATCCTCGAGCCAAAAAGTGAAATGAAACCAACTGATCTTCTCAAAAGCACATATGTTCTTGAGTTTTTAAACCTGGATAATAGCAGCAAATACCACGAAAAAGACATCGAGCAGGGAGTGATTGATAATTTACAGAAATTCCTGCTAGAGCTGGGGCGTGGATTTACGTTCGTTGCCCGCCAAAAGAGACTGTCCATTGGCGGTGATAATTTCTACATTGATTTGGTATTTTATAATCTTCCTTTGAGAGCATATGTCCTGATTGACTTAAAAATAGGAAAATTAACACATCAGGATCTTGGACAAGTGCAAATGTACGTAAATTATTACACCCGAGAATTAATGAATGAAGGAGACAATCCTCCAATTGGATTAATTCTTTGTGCGGACAAGAAAGATGCAGTGATAAAATACACCCTTCCATTGGATAACAACCAAATTTTTGCAGCAAAATATAAGACATATCTTCCAACAGAGGAGGAGCTGAAAAATGAACTGCAGCTGGATAAATATATGCTTGAGCATGCTGAAGATGCGGAAAGTTCTGAAAATACAGAGGAATAAGACACATGCGAAGAGAGGTTGCAGAATATCATGATATTGAAATTGCGCAAGAAGTGCTTGCACAAATTAATGATTAAGCTATATGTTTGTTTTTTCTGCATCACATGCTCTCAAATTTATGGTACATATTTCGACCATGCATCCTCCGCGCCTGTTTTGATGGATTCTTTAGAAGCATTCAATGAAGTTAGCCAATTAGAAGGCAATTCATCGGGGATTAGTTTCTATTCCAAAAAGCTAAAGACAATTGAGAATGAATCAGCCAATGTTATTGCTAAAAAAATTGGAGTATCTCCATCGCAAATTCACTTCGTTAGCAGTGCGACTTTTGCAAACAATGCGGCAATTATGGGAGTAGCCTACAAACATCCAAAATGCCACCTAATAACGTCAACAATCGAACACAAGAGTGTGTTGGAATGTTTTAAACATCTTGAAAAAATAGGGCATAAAGTCACCTATTTGAACGTTGATAGCAAAGGATTTATCGACATTAATCAGCTGCGGGATGCCATTCAAAATGATACTAAATTGATATCTATTCAGACATTGAACAGTGAAATTGGAGTAATGCAAAACATTTCAGAGATCGGAAAAATTGCTCACGAACGCGGCGTCTTATTTCACACAGATGCATCACAAGCTTTTTGCAAATACCATATTGATACATCAAATGTGGATTTCATGACAGTTTCCGGATACAAAATTGGCGCCCCCAAAGGCATTGGAGCTTTGTATGTGAGGGATAGCGCAACATTGCAGCCCATATTATTTGGCTCAGGAGATGCAATATCACCATCCACAAAGCCAACTGCTTTGATTGCAGCTTTTGCTTCCGCTGTAAAGGTTTATGCTTGGGATTTGAGCGCTGTTATCCATAATTATCATACATTTGTGGAAGAAATGTCTATAATGGGAGGCTTGCACATAAATTCTGCTCCGTCTCACATTGTCTCAATTTCCATAGACGGAATTCTATTGCAGGATTTGCTGGAAGAATTGAGAGAATACGGTTTTTCAGCTGGCTGCTCATGTTTAGGAGCGGAGCACTCGAACGTTATTGCGGCAATTGATCCCAACAATAGGCTGCCGCCCTGCACAATTCGCATCAGTTTTGATGATAAAACACCAACATTCCATCTGATTGCTTTTGCTCAAAAATTAAAGGCTGCAATTGAGAAACTAAGGCGAAAAAAACGAATTGATCGCAGCTGCCAAACTATGCAGAAAAAACCTGCTACTGCAACAGTGGCGACAGTCGGCGATGGCATGCGGCAAGCACAAGAGTTATGGAATTTGTCCACAGATTCTGTGGATAAACCTGAGTATAACAATAATTTTTAATCGGTATTGCAGCAAATTAAAATGTTGCTTGTTTTTTAAGCATTTTTTTTAAAAAACATATATGGGATCTCACACATGAGCAAATATTCGGACCATACAACAATCGGAGGACAAGTCCTTGCGCATCGCGTCCGCATGATGGGACAAAATTGGCATATTGTATGGATTATAGGACGTGTAACTTTTCTACTTTCGTTTTTATTTTATCTAATGATTAATTGGACCATCAGAGATTTATGGAATTATTTAGCCATCGCAAAAGCTGTCTATCGCAACGGAATAACATCATCCTACTCTCATTTTTTTAGCAGCTCTAGCCTTTGGTTTAGTAGCGGCAAATGGCAGGAATTTTCAGACTACGCCATTGCAAAAATGCCCAATTTGCTTCTCTTTAAAACACAGTTTGAGGAATCGATGTGGTTCAACTTGAAACTAAGTCTTTGTGTTGGTCTTTGCTCTATGCTGGCTATGATTTTTATCACAAAAATATTTGGAAAATCTATAAGCGATAATAAAGAAATAATTGCTGGGAAAGACTATGTTACAGCGAAGCAACTTAAAAAATTAGTGAAGAACAAAAGCGACATCACATTGGCGAATGTTTCATATCCATGCAATACAGAATGTCGCCACACAATTATAACCGGCACCACAGGTTCCGGAAAAACAAACATTTTTCATGAATTGCTGAATCAGGTGATCAGCAAAAACGAACGGGCAATCATTGTAGATACAGTCGGAACATTTGTAGATGCGTATTACAATCCAAATCGAGATGTAATGTTGAATCCATTGGCATCAAATGGCGTGTCCTGGAGTTTTTTGGAAGAATGTAAGTCAGATGATAGTCATTTGCAAAATGCTCTAATCAAAACAGTGGCGTCATGCTTAATTGATAAAGGACGCACGCAGGATCAATTCTGGGAAGATACAGCAAGCATTGTATTTACGGAAACTGCGAAAAAAATAATTGCAGAAGGCAAAGGCATACACGATTTTCTGAATTTGCTGCTCACAGTATCGCTTGAAGACATGCATAAGTATCTTAAGGGAACTCATGCATATGCTTTAATGGATCCTAAGGCGGATAAAATGGCTCTGTCGGTGCGTGCAACTTTAATTAATGCCATCTCTGTTTTCGAATCATTGCGGGAAAGTCAGAACAATTTTAGCATCAGAAAATGGATTGCAACCGAAGAATCGGGAATTTTGTTTTTATCCTGCCGACATGTTGAAAGAGCATCTTTAATTCCACTAATAACCGCATGGCTTTCCATTGCATCGGAATCTCTAATGCACACATCGCCAACAGCAAAGCGCACATGGTTTTTTATTGATGAGCTGCATAATTTAAAGAAAATTCCGAAAATAGATACTTCACTTGCTGAGATTCGCAAATACGGAGGATGCTTTGTGATTGGAACGCAAATGGTGTCCCAAATAAATGCTATTTACGGCCATGAAACTGCAAAAACATTGGTTGGATTGTGCGGGACAAAGGTTGTTATGGCGACGCCTGAGCCTGAAACAGCAAAGTATATGAGCTGCTTCTTGGGAGAAAAAGAAGAAATTACAACGGCAGAATCAATTTCCTACGGCGCCAATACAATGCGTGATGGAGTAAACATCGCTCAAAAAACAGAAAAAAAACAGACTGTGCCCTACAATGAAATCATGTCATTGCAAACCGGAGAGGCCTTCGTACGTTTTTCGTCCATGGATGTCATCGGAAAGGTGCAATTTCAATATCATGAGCAAAAAGAGCGGAACGATAAAAATAATGCTGCAAGACTTCTTTCTGCGGAAGATTTTAGAGAAAAACATCCGCATATTTTTGGGGATCAAACTGATTTATGTGGACTCAAGTTATCGGAACACATTGTTGATGCTCCCATTTTCATACGTGGAGATGAACCTGAAATTTCATCGGGAATCACACACTTTCTGAGCCAAGCAAGAAAAGAAAAACGCAAAGTAGTTGTGGTTGAGTGTCCACAATATCTAGATCTGGCAATGGATGAAGATATGCGAATAAATGAAATTGATGGATGGAATTTTGTAAATGATTTGCTGCACAACAAAGATATTTTGATTGAAGAAATGTTGAAAGAAGTTAACCTCAGAAATAAAAAAGCACAAATAAAACATTTGATTGGTGAGCTGACATCGCTAAATATTAGTGCAAAACAACTGCTGGATATCCTGTGTTTCAAAGCAATAAATGATGTGGCC
>CAYJIE010000010.1:0-25776 GCA_964370145.1 uncultured Oscillospiraceae bacterium | reverse complement strand
CCGACAAATTGCAGATTTACGTAAATATCGAAGATAACGCAGACACATTTAGAGCCATAAGAAACGAAATCGCCGATAATTTGTATTGGCTAAAAAACATTGTTTCCAAAGAAAATGCGAAATCAATTCAGGAATTTTATGAAAGCGATTCAAATGTGTTATGGATAAATTCTACACAGTTAACTCAAGTGTTAATGCAGTTAATTGATGTCGACGTCGTTAAAATAGTATTTTCAGAATCGGTGCCAGCATGACGCTAGACCCGTTAATTTGCATTGTTCCAGGATACTAAACAGAAGATATAATTGCCTCCGATGTCGGCAACCACCAGCAGAATACTAAAAAATGGATGCAGTATCACATTGCTCAGCGTGACGAGTTCTTGATATTGCTTCAATATATGCATATTATTATTGATAATTGTTTTTTTGCATGGATAATGATATGACTCATGTGTTTTTCTTGTGGTTATTGAATTTACCCTGTGTTTTTATTAGCGCACCTTTGGCCAAAAGGAGAAGAAGAAACGTAGCTGGATGGGTATGTATCTGTCTTTTTTCCCCATCATTGGTATTTTTATTTTGTTTTGCTTATCTCCAATTGATACAAGAAAAAGAAGACCGTGTTCGTCTTGCCGTGAATTAATTTTATATGACGCAAGCATATGTCCTTTTTGCAAACAAAATATAAAAAAATAGCTTCAAACATTGTTGTTTGAGGATCTTTTTTTTGATACGTTTAAATTTTATTATATTCGAAGAAATCAGAAAGATGATTTTAACATTGATTATAGAAGCTCAAGCAACACTGCACACTAACGCCAGAGGCGTCACGCTGGTGGCTTGCCTCCGTTATGTATTTCAATGACGAATGAGGCCTATCGCTTTAGCTTCCACGATGCTACGTAACATCTTTCGGTTGAGCAACTCATCCCTCAGCATACCATTAAATCTTTCTATAAAACCATTTTTCCAGGGACTTCCCGGAGTTGTGTATGCATTTTTCACTCCCAAGTCATTGATGAATTTTCGCACCTTTTCCGCTGAAAATTCAGGCCCGTTGTCGCTTCTTATAAATTTCAGAACACCACTCATCATGAACAATTCCGACAGTACGTCCAGCACATCTGCCGACTTTATTTCTACCACTTTTACGTGTATTTTTAGACATTCGCGAGTGAATGCATCTATGATTGTGGGGCATTTGATTCCGTTTATGTTTACTAAATATTTACAGGATGCTTTTGATTGTCATGTAGTAATCCAAATATCTGATGATGAAAAATTTTATTTTAAAGATATGCCTTTTAAAAAAGTATATGATCTTGGCTTCCAAAATTCTAAAGATATTATTGCTGTAGGCTTTGATCCTCAAAAGACATTTATTTTTTCTAATCATGATTATAGATTATCATGTCCAGAATATGAAAATTTAGTTACAGATATGAGAAAATGTGTTAAGTTTCCTACTTTACAGAAAGTGTTTGGTTTCGATGATCAGGCTAATCCTGGCATGATTGATTGGCCTATATATCAGAGTGCCGCCGCATTTTATCAATCTTATCCGCACTTATTTAAAAGTCCTGCTTTATGCTTAGTTTCTTATGCGATAGATCAGGACGCATATTTCAGGCTTTCACATCAAATTTCGACAACGATGAATAAGATTACTAGAAGAGGGCATACCCATGGAAAAACATTTAGTCCCTGCTCCATTATTGGCAAGTTCATTCCACCATTAACATACAATATTCGAGATGAAGCCCAAGAACGAAGTGTTGGTAAAATGAGCTCAAGCGTGTCAGCAGATTCTACAATATTTTTAACTGATACTCCAAAGGCAATCGCTAAAAAAATTAATAAGTATGCCTTTTCTGGTTCTCGTGGAGACGGAACATTAGAGGGACACAAACAATTTGGTGGAGATGTTAGTGTAGATATCGCTTGTCAATATTTGCGATTTTTCGAAGATAATGATGCTGAACTAGATAGAATTTTTCATCAATTTTCAAATGGTACACTATCATGCGGAGATACAAAAAAAATATTATCGCAAAAATTAATAGCCTTAATATCTCATCATCAACAAAAATTAGCTTCGATTACTGAAGAAGATGTAGCATTATATTATTCTAAGAGATAAATAATATTTCATGTTTTTAATTTCAATGTCAGTTAACGATTAATTTAAAAATCGTTAACTGATCATTATCTAATTTTTTTTGTGTACAATTTATGAAACTTTGGTTATACTTGAACTTTAGAAAGCAATACAGTCATGAATAACAATAAAATATATGACAATCACTCTCAACACTTTCCAGATGCCAATGGGTATTTTGGAAAATATGGTGGCTCATATCTGCCTAAAAATCTAATTCCTGCATTTGAAGAAATTACAGATGCATATAACAAAATTAAAAATGATGCATCTTTTATAGCAGAGTTAAGAGGCATACGAACACATTTTCAAGGCAGACCTACTCCTGTATATCATTGCAAACGTTTATCAGAAAAATTATATGGAGCTCATATTTATTTAAAACGGGAAGATTTAAATTACACTGGTGCACATAAATTAAATCATTGCATGGGAGAGGGATTATTAGCAAAATTCCTAGGAAAAAGTAAAATCATCGCAGAAACAGGAGCAGGACAACATGGCGTAGCGATTGCAACTGCAGCAGCATATTTTGGCCTGGAATGCGATATTTATATGGGTGAAGTTGATATAGCAAAACAAGCATCAAATGTAACAAAAATAAAAATGCTGGGCGGAACAGTTGTGCCTGTCTCTCACGGCCTTAAAACATTAAAAGAAGCAGTTGATGCTGCTTTTAATGCGTATATGAAAGAATATAAAACATCAATATATTGCATTGGTTCTGTAGTTGGGCCACATCCATTTCCAATGATGGTGCGTGATTTCCAAGAAATTATAGGAATAGAAACAAAGATACAATTTAAGGAAATGACTGGTAATATGCCAACGGCTGTCACTGCTTGCGTAGGTGGTGGATCCAATGCAATAGGAATGTTTTCAGCTTTTTTAAACGAAGAAGTAGAACTTATCGGAATTGAACCAATGGGAAGAGGACAGGGATTTGGCGACAATGCCGCATCTATTACATTTGGTCAAGAAGGAATTATGCATGGATTTAATTCTTTGATGCTCAAAGACGATAATGGCGATCCAGCTCCAGTGTATTCTATCGCAAGTGGTTTAGATTATCCATCCGTAGGACCAGAGCATGCGTATTTGCATTCTCAAAATAGAGTAAAATATGAAAGCGTTACAGATAATGAAGCTATGGAGGCGTTCTTCATGCTATGTAAATATGAAGGCATTATTCCTGCAATTGAATCATCGCATGCTTTGGCATATGGCATAAGATATGCCAGACAAAACAAAGCTGGTTCAATTCTCGTCAATCTTTCAGGCAGAGGAGATAAAGATATAGATTATATATATGAAAATTATGGTTATGGCGAAAAATTTAATATATAACGTTAAGCGCACATTAACATAATAACCCGCACGCTTTGTTATGAACGGATGCAGGAGTATTCCAATTTAAGACTTTCATATGTCTATCATTTATTTGTGTTTGAATTTTATTAATTTACTGTTCAGATATCAGGTTAAAATTAGTTTTTTGAGAGAAAACTGCCTCAAGATTATTACGATTTTCAATGGAGTCTGTGTCATAGCTTCTGTATTGTCTACAGACAAAGCTTTTGCATTTCAAGATGTTATTCGCACCATGCATTTTTACAATTTTATACAGTCAAGTTTTTCGCTCCACAAATACAGCTAAGCAGCTTTTTGTTTCAATAGATGCTGCTGTGTGAGAATTTTTTCCCATGCTTTTTGAGAATATTAGAAATTATTTGTGGCGACCACCTTTTGCGAATGTGATGATCAATGAGGTGCAGCAAATGAGTGTCGCGCCACTTGGTATGTTTGTGGGATTTGCTGCGACGCATAATGGATCGTTGTTGCGCAATATGTGCTTTGTATTGCCCATTGTACATGCCTCTTCTGAGTTATGCTGAAATTGTAGACTTTGGGCGACCAAGATTTTGCGCAATTTTGGACAAGGACATTTTAATCGATAAATATGCCTCTATTTTGCCGCGCTTTTCTGCACTCAAGTGCTTGCATATCATTGTATCATTGGTATTTTTACGCATGATTCTATCATCGAGTAGTCTCCTATTTTGTTATATTCAAATAATTATAGACGGCTACTCGAACTAATTAAACCTGTTCGGATTCTGTTGTTAAGTTACAAAATCAATAAAATAAAAATATTGTATTGACTTGTGCAACTATAACGCGCCATTCGTTATACATTATGCAGCCTACAGGTGTTGTGGATGTATGCAGTTTAATGTAAGTAAGGAGGTGCCATATGTTATATTGCAATAACGTGAAGAAGAGTATTAGATTGTCGCTATTTATTGTATCGATATGTAATTCGTCTTTTGGAATGAATACATATGTATTTAATGAAAAGCATGGACAAGACGGAGATTTGAGCCCAGATCAATTATCCATAGAAGTTGTTCCTCAAGAGAATGCTTGTTTTGATTCAGAGAGGGCCAGATTATTACGTCAACAAATTGGTAGTCAATGTAGAGAATTGATGGCTATGGAGGTTGGAGAATATCTTAGAGCTATGCCAGAAAGCGACCAAGATCAAGCAAAAACTCAAATGAGAACAGCAGTTAAGGAATGCGCAGAATTTTATATGCATGTATCAGGATTAAGATATCGTCATTTTGGATATCCAGCAAATTTAGTCATGAGAAATCCTTTGGTTGATTTTTTTAGATCAATAGAAGCTCACGCTTTTTTGGCGAATAATTGTGGCGATCCTTATGAACAAGGGAGTTACGTTTCTGATTCAAAAAAGGTAGAAAGATCAATTTTAGAAATTATTGCTAAAAAATTAGGCATCAGCGGGCAAAAAGTAAAAGTTGTCAAAGAAGGTCGAGATGAAATAGTAGAAAGATTTGGTGGATATATAACTTCTGGAGGATCTGAAAGTAACGATTGGGCAATTAATCAAGCATATGCGCAACAACCAGATGGGATATTGTATTTTTGTGAATCAGCTCACTACAGTATTCCTAAAAGCGCTGAAAGATATAGAGGTAAAAATGGTTATCGTATAATTCCGCAAGTAAGCACGACTGATGAATCAATAAATTGTGATATGTTATTCGCAAAAGTGCTTTAAAAATACAGAGAACGCAGAATCCCTGCAAATATTATATTAACTTGGGGCACTACTAAGTTTGGAGCAGTTGATGATGTAAAAAAAATAACAGATTTTTTAATCGTTAATAAAATCCCTTATTATGTACATGTTGATGCGGCTTTGTATGGAGGTATTCCCAGGAATCAAATAGATGCTCCAGTTATTCAAGATGTGGACGATTTAAATGTAAATTCTATTTCAGTTAGTCTACATAAGTATATAGGATATCCTCTTGTAAAAAGTGTAGTTTTAAGTAGCCACATCCCAGATGGAGAACATATTCCATACATTGATCAAAAGGATACAACAACTTCTGGTTCAAGAGATATTATGCCATTTTCTATGAGACAACAAATAATTGATGTATTAGAACACTCTCATCCTGAGGATTATATAAGAAATATAAAATACTTTGAAAGTCTATTAAATGAAAACAGTGTACTCTTTTATAGAGGAAATAAATCCAATACTTTTGTATTCAACGCAGTTGATAAAGCAATATCCACTGAATATCAATTATGTGAATTTGCAGATAAAGATGGTATGAAAAAAATGCACGTAATTATTTTCCCATATCATACAAGGGAATCCATGCGATCATTAGTTAATGCTTTAAAAGCGTACTATGTAACTTAACAACAGAAGCCGAACAGGTTTAATTAGTTCGAGTAGCCGTCTATAATTATTTGAATATAACAAAATAGGAGACTACTCGATGATAGAATCATTCGTAAAAACACCAATGATACAATGATATGCAAGCACTTGAGTGCAGAAAAGCGTGCGGGTTATTATGTTAATGTGCGTTATGCAAAGAAAACGTCGGTTTTTTATACTGGAACAATGCATATTAACGGGTCCAGTATCATTCTGGAGTTCATCTCATGTCGCATGCGCTATACAAAGTTGCTTTGATAAATCAATATACGTTACCTCTGGTGTCTATCTTCACCACCAAAACGGTAACAGATTTTTTTTGTACTTTGTAAATGACCCGATAGTCTCCAACTCTCATTCTAAAAAATCCATTCCATTGGTAAGAAAGAGGCTTGAATCTTAAAGGATCTTCTGCGAGGCGTTCGTTAATTGCATGAACAATTGTATTCCTGAAATTTTTCGGTATTTTCGCAAGCTGATCAAATACTTCTTCCAAGTACTCAATCTTGTAACGCATCTAATCTCCTTTGCATTTCTTCGGATGAAATTTTTGGTTTTAACGAAATATCTCCCATTTCATTTATTAATCTTACATAATACGCATCTTCATCATCTTCTATGCGTTTTTTTATTAAATGAGCACAAACTTTAGATATCGATTCTTTTCGGTTATTTGCTATATTTTTTATTATTTCAAGAGTTGTTGCATCAAGCGAGATGTTTACTCTTTGCTCTATTGTTGCCATAATATTATCCTCAGAATATATCATATATTGTATCACAAGTGATAGAGAAACGCAAACAATTATGTTAATATTTTTTTAAGACGAGCCACCAGCGTTAGGCGATCTGCCTCAGGGCGTTAGTTTACCGTTCATCAGGATGCTAAATCTAGCATATAATTGCCTCCGATGTAGGCAACCTCAAAAAAACTTGCTGGTCCAGCATCATCTTGTGGAATCACGGGGGCAGCGTCACACTTGTCGGAAGCAATCATATCATCGATTTAATAATCGCGTACGCACAAACTAACACCCGAGGCGGCTCGCCTCATACTCCATAAAGAAAACGACCGTTTTTTTAGCGATTACAAAAGAAGTACTTTAAGTATTGTTCATTTGCAAGAAAACTCATTGATTAATCATAGCTAAGATTGATATAATGTCGGCAAGTATTTTAGTGAGGAGTGACGCATGCTGATAGGCTACATGAGAATTTCCAAGAGTAACGGATCACAAAACTTACATCTGCAAAAGGACGCGCTAATGGCGGCCGGAGTTGAAGAGGATCGAATATATCAGGATGAGGCTTCTGGCAAGAGAGCCGACAGGCCCGGACTGTCCGAGTGTCTCAAGGCACTGCAACCTGGAAATACACTGGTGGTGTGGAAGTTGGATCGTCTTGGAAGGGATCTGCGAAATCTAGTAAACATTGTGGAAGACCTGCGGCAGCGTGGCGTCGGATTTCGTGTATTGACTGGACAGGGCGCGCAAATCGACACCACAACAGCCAACGGACGCCTTGTGTTTGGTCTTTTTGCTGCACTGGCTGAGTTCGAAAGAGAGTTGATCATCGAGAGGACCCGCGCCGGACTGGACGCCGCACGGGCAAGAGGGCGTGTCGGTGGACGTCCACGAAAAATGGATGCGGCAACACTGCGAATGACGATGGCCGCGATGGCGGATCGGAATGCCGTAGCTCAGGACGTTGCAAAGCGTCTCAACATCACAACGGCTACTTTGTATGCATACGTCAACGGAGACGGATCACTAAAGGAGGCAGGAAAAAAGGTGATGGAAGTACGATAAATTTGCAAACACTATCAACATGAAGATTTAGTGTCCTAAAAGATTCAAAACTCAATCCCTCTCCCCTGCTGCTTCTGCAATTCCGCATCCCTTTGACGGAAAGCATCTTTCTGTATTTTCGACATCTCATGCAGCGTCAGTATCTGCTGGTTATTTTGTGAAGGAAGAGGATCAACAGAGTCGACAGTTTTAATGGCGCCAGATATCTCCTTCATAGCTGCCACATCATTCAAAACCTGTAGGCTTTTGTCGTCCAGATTATTGGATAGCACATGCGCTTTTTGGTGAAGATCTTCGATTGATTTTGCGTCCAGCAGCGTTGCATCTATTTTTTCGCTGGCATTCTTTTGCAAAGCGTCGAAGCATACTGCTGTTTTCATAGCTTTTTCAAGCATTTCCAATGATGCCTCCTTAGCTTCCGTTTTGTCGATTTCCTTCTGCGCCAACATGCTTGCATACCTATTAACAGCATGATCAAAGGCCGTCTCAATGTTCTTGGATTTAGCGTACTCCCGCAGCATATATCCGGTAATATGCAGCCCATATCCATGATCTTGCAAATGTGTTTCCACAACCTTTTTATATACCGGACATGCCTGCTCATTCTTCAGAACACCTGTTATATCGGATGTTGGTTTGTAATCACCTGCATTTATTTTTTCAATTAATTGTATAAAATTTTGCTGCTGTATTTTTGAATTCTTTTCGTAGTTAACTTGATTTTCCATCGCCCTTTTGGATATTCCTGCCTCAGAAGCCGCCGACACAAATTCACGATGCAGCGGATAATTTGCAAGAATTTCCTTTGCTAGGTCGTTGCGAATCTCCCGCAGCTCCAGGTATTTTCCATAGTCCTTGTGAGACTTAATATTGAACTCTTCTTCCTTCATATCGTAATGGATTTTCCCCACATCTCTAGAGGCTTGCACATACAAGTCAACACGATTTTTGGCAGTCAATTCAACGCTGCTCAATGGACGCGATTTGTTTCCGACCGCTATCTCCAACTTTTCTTGAGTTATTCCCATTTGCTTAAGGTACAGATCGTATTTGTTGATGTCCGCTAAAATTTCCTTTCCAAGAGCGATATTGTGAGCTTTCAAATTGCGATAGTCGACCCAATT
Organism: uncultured Oscillospiraceae bacterium; assembly: GCA_964370145.1. Taxonomy (GTDB): domain Bacteria; phylum Bacillota; class Clostridia; order Oscillospirales; family Feifaniaceae; genus CAYJIE01. Next base: position 16,921 of record CAYJIE010000010.1, on the reverse strand, counting down.
GCCTTCGCCTGTGTTGATATCCTTCAGAACACTCGACATCTCAAGCAAAGTCTCTTTATACTCAAATACCTTCGATTTATTCACATTATTGATGTCACGATAATCGGAAATCGAGTCCTTGTGAATGTATTTCGATGCCGAATTTATGAGGCTCTTGAAGGAAGCAAAATCAGATTTACTGTAGAATAAATCAACGCTTTCCCTGTGGCGAGTCATGCCCACATAAAAAGCCTTTGCGTCCATGATTTTGTTGGCCAAAACAATGGCATTGTCGTAGGTTTTTCCCTGAGATTTGTGTAAAGTGATTGCATATGCATGGTCGATGTTTTGGTACTTCTCAATATCAATATGTTTCACGCCATCATCCGTTTGAATTGATAAAAATCCGTCATTAAAACCAGCTACAACCCCAACCTCTCCGTTTTTAACTCCAAACGCCTTATCATTTTTCAAAAAGATAATTTTATCATCGATGGACAGTCCTCTGCCATTTACGGATGCAACATCATGCTTCAGGATTTCTGCATCTTTTTTCATTGCTCGAATGATATCGTTGATTTTTGTACACTCGATTTTCGTAGTACACAAAACCGATGCAGAACCTTTACTTTCCAGTGCCAAATACCTGTCGGCAATTGCTTCGTAAGTTCTATCGACACCATGCACATGACCGTGACTTTCATATTTCACAAGAGCTTCTGCCGTGTTGAGCTTTGAGAACTCAACGCTAGCGTCCCTCATCCATTCGCTTTTCTGGCGACGAATTTCATTGAGGCGAACAACCTCGAGCGCTATTTTGCCGACATCGGAGACAACTGCTGTAGCGTTATCGTCTGGAACACGGCACACTAACGCCTGAGGCGGCTCGTCTCGCGTCACGCTTCGGAAAATATCTCCAGATGAAATCGGTTTAAACTGATTATTATCTCCAACCGCTATTATTTTAGCTCCAAATTTATTTGCAAAATCAAGAATGTTTTTCCAGTCGGCGGTGCCTGTCATTCCAGCTTCGTCCAGAATTATTACGTCTCCTTTTTTCAGCTGACAGGACTCAAACATTTTCAGATCGCGATACCAAGCAAACTGTTTCAAAACCCCTTCCGTCACAATCGAATCAAACGACAAAAATTTCTCTTTTGCCGCCTCATATGTCCTCCATTTATGAGACCAACAGGCTATTGTGGCGCTTTCAATACCTGCGTCTTTTCCTAGATTTTCAGATGCCACCGCTGATAAGCTCATGCCAACAACTCTTGCTCCGTTTTGCTCATAAATTTCCGCCACAGCTTTCATCGCAGTTGTTTTTCCTGCCCCCGCTTTTCCGAGCAATATTTCAACGTTAGCCTCAGAGGTAAGAGACACTATCGCACTCCTTTGCTCTTCACTCAAATAATTATACTTATTTAAAACCGACGCCACAGATTCATCGCTGCAAATCGTTTGCGAATTTTTACTCATCAAAACATCAAACAAGGTTAACGCTTCGGATTCCAGACGTTCGTATTTCTCGCCGGTATACAAAAACTCACCGCGAACACTCTCCCCAACATACTTAGCTTCATCCAAACATTTTTCGAAAATATGTGCGCACTTCGCCTAATCTTCGATTGCTCGTGAACATGGTCGTTCCGACTTTTATTTTTTGTTTTGCCGCTGCGCTCGGCTTTAAATTATAATCAATTTGCATTATGGAAAGAATTCGATATATAATCTTTTATATGAACGTTATTTTTTTAATACGAGGGTGCAATGAAACATAATAAAAAACTAGAAATGATAAATGCGAAAATCTCAGAATTGCAACAAATGCAAAAACAACTGGAAGACGATTTTATCCAAAATATATCTAAACAAATCGCAAAAATACTTCTAAAAAAGAAAGCGTATAACTTGAATCAAAACGACCTCTTAACTAAGATAGAAGCCCTAATAGATGAAATTGCGGCATCAAAATAAAATTATCTCTTATGTGTTAAACAGATGCATTCGCGGAGACCACAAACCTATCATTGTGTGTGGCTGCGTCGTATTCATTGTTTTTATTTGCGGCACCAATGATAAAGAATCCGTCTCAATGTATTTGAATAAATTGCAATCATACGCCTACTACAAAATACAAGAGAAACAAAGAAAAGCTGTAATACACTTTTATCTCAATAATACTCATCGCGACCCACTAAAAAAAGAAAGACATCAAAGGCGGGCACAATTCAATTCTTCTAAAAAAAACATAAAACAACAGTGGGAAGCAGCCTACAAAATATCGTGGCCACAAACGGAAAAAATTGAAGCACACCACATCGTGCCAATAAACTCTGGCGGAGCTAATCAATGGTGGAACATCACTCCTATATCACCAAAAAATCATAAATTAATTCACGACTCTCTAGAGGAAAAGGCGTGCTTCTCCCACGATTTTTTTCATCGTAGATTTGTTAGATTCCTTCTAAAGGCTCAATCCATACTCTTGTTTATCTTTAAAAGCTACATCAACAAAAAAGGAACAAATTATGCCGCAGAGCTATAAAAAACTATCTGATATTGAAATTGCTCTTAATAGACTGCGATCTGAAAAATGCGCATTACAACATAGAATAAAAAAACAGGAAAAATCCGAAAGACATTCAAGAACTCGAACACTAATTCAATTAGGTGGGCTTTTAAATCTTACTCCACTGCTCTCCATTGCCAATATTGAGCTTGGAGACGACCTGCAGGCTGAGCACCATGAAAAAGCCGAGCTACTGCTTGGAATACTACAGGAAATGTCAAATCAACTCCCCGACTCCTTCAAAGATAACGAAATAGAGTTTTTTAAACACATCGGAAAAAATTTACTAAACAAAAAATTATAATACCGAGACATAATAGGATATTTTGTGAAAGAGCTAAGAGAAAGCGATGAAAAAACGGCCAGCGTCACGCTGGCCCCGCAAATTTTTTGCGAACATGAGGTTTTTTTTGATATGCCGCTGTCTTATTATGAAAAATAAGGAGGCAATGCCTCCCAGTTCAATACTCGCCTTTACACATCATCACATAATATTCTCCATTATATATTAAATAAAATTCGTATTCTCCTACAGGTAGATCTGTAAACGGTATTTTTTGCTTTATCTGCGCTTTCCTCTCTCCTTCTTCCTCATTTAATGTATTAAAAATACAACGTTGTTTTGAGTCTACTTTTATATTTACAACAAAAAAAGAATCATTGATTTGAGTTAGTTTATAAACATATGATGCAACAACATCATATACCCAATGGGCTTCTCCAGCATTACAAAACCCCATAATCCCATCTGTAACAACAAAATTTTTAACAAAACAATTAACTCTATGCAACTGTTGCGAACCATGATATGAATCAATAATATTTTTTAAATAATTATAATTCAGCGTTAACGTATTAGCCATTTTCTTTACTCCATTTCCATTCTGGCAAAAAACACTCCGCATTTTTTTGCGGAACCTACCGCAATGCGAATATCGGTAAAAAAACGCAATCGATAACGAGAAATGCAACTAATAACTCGGGAGCGTAGCGAATGGAGCGGGCGTTAGTTGTCATTATCTCGTAGATTGCGGTATAAACACCGAAATGCAATGCGGTAGATACGCTTAAAAAACTTCAAAAAATAATTTTTTCTTTATCAAGATAAGAACTGTTACAAACACAACAAAGCTCGAAACATAGTAGGAGCTTTTGTTTTTATAACATAAAATTACTATTATTTCTTTAGATAAGAGATAAGAACGAGAACTCAATATCTTCAGACCTCATGAACAAATAAATTCGAAAGAATGGCCGATTAATAAAGACTCTTTACATTGTAAAGAATCTCTAGATTTTAATGAATTATCTCTTTTAAACTACACAAGTTCCGCCAGGCGGAATATTCTATAACTCATTAATAATATTTTCTAATATTCTTTTGAGCTGTTTTTTTTCTTTTTCGCCCAAATTAGACAAAGCTTCTTGAGCAACAACAAACTCATCGTTTTTAAAAGATAAAAGATTATAGGATATTGTTTTTGCAGATTTATTAGATGAGCTATTATTGTTTCCGTTGCTTTTTTTTACAATGTTTTCTAGCAGCTTTATAGGATTATCTGATTTTAATAATGCTCGCAAGTATTTTCTATCTTTTATATTTAAGCTCAACAATTTATCTTGAACATCCAAAGGCAGCTTTAACAAAGACACGGTCTCATAAGCTTTTGATTTTGAAATACCTATGCACTTCCATAAATCGTTTAGATTTTCAATGTCATTCTTTTCTATTATTGTATTTAATCCGCGAGCAAGTTCGATTGGATGAAGATTTTCCCTTTGAATATTTTCTATAAGCGCGACAAACTCTGCATTTTGAACATCTTCTACGATAATACATGGAACAAACTTCAATCCTGCAATTTTTGCTGCTTTTAGGCGTCTTTCTCCACTAATAATTTCAAATTTAGCCAGCTGATCTTTTTTTCTTATTACAGAAAGAGGCTGACGAATTCCAAAATTTTTTATCGAATCTGCTAATTCATTTAATCCTTCTTCATCAAAAAATGTTCTAGCCTGCTTTTCATAAGTAAACAATGACTCAACAGGAACGTTTATATATTCCTTAATATGAGGCATTCCAAAAGACGATCGTCCTTTATTCGTATTTAAATTTGGATTTGCAATTTTTTCTAAATTAGACGATATTTTTCGTTTTGTGCTGTTTTTTATTTCTACCATTGCTTACTCTTTTTATAAAAAACCATATCCACTCAATGATATCATCCAGTGCAGCACTCTTATCTCTGCAAAAAAAAGAAATAGGCTCAGACTTCAGCGTTGCAAGATTAAAATCTTCGCAGTTTCTTATGGCGAAATCCGGCTTCATATATTGTGAGTATGCTTGCCCCAACAAAGCCATAGCTTCTCCTGAGCTTATTGCTCTGTCTTTATACTTATTAGGAATAATAAGGATATTTGGATCATGTAATAATCCACTTTCTACGTACTGTTCTATTTCATTAAACAATAGCATTAATCCATTCATAGAATAAGGATTTGTTTCTACAACAATATTCAATAAATCACTACACGCAAGAATAATTTTATTCAAACAACTAATTGTAGGATTTGTATCAAACATAATGAAATCATATCGATCCTTAATTTCATTTAAATGTACGCTTAACAATTCCTTTTTCAAACCATTTTCTAAAATGAAGTTTTCGACTCCAGATAAAGCTAAGTTCGCAGGAATACATGATAAACCATCATAAACATTATAAATAACATCTTTGATATTATAATTTCCTTTTATAACATCAAAAAGTGTAGGATAACTCTCTGTATTGCTTAATCCTAGTGTTGTCGAAATATGTCCTTGAGCATCTGCATCTATAACCAAAACATTATATCCACAGAGGGCTAAATGTGCTGAAACCTGGAAACATATGCTGGTTTTTCCAACCCCACCTTTAAAATTATAAAAGCAATGTGTTTTTAGTGTTGGCGTATATCTCTCAGCAAAAAAACGCCTTAATACTTTTCGAGTGTCAGAAGCATTATACCTGGCATTATACCTGGCATTACGAAAAGAAGAAATTGGCTGAATACCTAATTTTGATATATCTCGTGAAATTACTGATGAATCAACTCTAGCAAACATCCACATTATTTTTTGATATATGCCACCATCCATAGAGGCTTCAGATAATTTTTCATAATCAGAGCTATTCATTTACACACCATATGTAACAAAATTCATTGTACACCAACAGCAAAAAAGAAACAAGCAAAAAAAACAAAGAATACTGTTGTTTATCTTTTTTCGATATGATAGAGTTAACACTAAGAGAATAAGCGGGGCGACTTATTAGTCATAAGCCGCTCTTAATATTATGTTTAAAACGAACGCAAAAAAAAACGAACGAGAATAAACAAATAATAAGTTCCAAAACATGTTCTTATTATACCAAAGAATCGGCTTTTTGCAAGTAGTTTCGAGCATAACATCTAAAAAAGTTATTTTTTTTGGGAAGAACATTATGATTAACGAATTGCGAAACAAAGTATCAAAGATAGAATATTCATTTTTAAAGCAGCTTCACTACTGGTCATCGCACCGGAAGCAATACGGCTACTATCATGAAGGTAGAGTCTGGATTTACAATACACTGGAAAATTGGGCCAAGCAGCTGAAGGTTTCTAAAACATCAATCAGGCGATGTATCAAATCATTGGAGGAGAAAAATCTTATAGAAAAGAAATACCTGCAGATAAACAAAAGAGATCGCACATTATCCTATGCAATAAACCAGGATTCTCTAGAAAAAATTTTGGAGCAAAATAGAAGGCCTCTAGGCTCTAAAAAAACAGCCACTCATGTGTCCATTTCGTCTGTGGGAAAAGAAGCGAATGAACACATTAATGAACACATGGACTCTATATATATAAACAACAACAAAAATAAATCTAGTAAATCTAGCGCTCGCGCGCTCAAAAATTTTTCTAGTGATGAAAATCAAAATTCGAATCCCGAAACCTTAAAAAAAACAACAATCGTGCAGGATATGATTCAAATATGGAGAGCAGAGTTCCCAGACAAAACCATAATCCTTTCAAAACAAATTGCCAGATACCTAGTGGCAGCCTTCAAAACCAAATTTGATTCATCCCTCGAAAAGTGGAAGACCTATCTCAAAACTCTCAAGACCAGTAAATTCATCATGGGTGATAAATTCCAGCTATTTTTTTCATGGGTTATCAAATTCATCACCATTGATCGCATTAAGGCAGGGGAATTAGGAGTAAAACCGGATCAAGTGATTCATTCCAGAAGCGACATGGATAAAAAAGCCAACCACCACATAGAAAGCGTTGATGAATCGGATAAATGCAAAAAATTCAGAAGAAACATCCTGAAAATACTTGATGCTCCAACATATATCTCCTGGTTCATGGATGTCGTTTTCTCTGAAAATAAAGATGGTAACATTGATATTCAAACACCCAATAGCTTTTTTCAGGACTACATCAGGAACGCATATGCCAACAAACTCAATTTAAGGATGAGATAACACATTTTGTAAAATCTTTTCTTAATTGGCAGTTTTTCAGCTGTTTATTTTATAATTAACATTGTAGTATAATGTTAATAAAAATATAAGGAGGCTATAAAAGTTTTTGCAATATTTTGGGAATTATTATGATAAGCACAAATAAAAAAGCAGCTATTGAAATAGCAAATATAGAAAAACTAACAAACAAACAATTTGATGTCTTAAGTTGTTTGTTTTTCGGATTATCTTATAAAGAAGTTGGAAGAACACTACGGATATCAAACAGAACAGTAGAACATCATGCCCAAGAAATTTTATTAAAAACCAACACAAAAAACAAGAACGTGTTATTATCAAAAATCGCATTATTAAAAGATAAAACGTTATGTAACAATCTTGAAAAACGATTCACTTCTATTAAAATAGAAGAAAGCCAAATAACAGCAGAAATAAAAAAACGAAAGGATTTTTATAACAAAATGATTATTATTTTTGCACCTATATTACTAATTCTTTTGTTTTTTGTTTGCTTGAAATTTAAAGAAGAAAAATTTGCACAAAAAATAGGAATCAATTCATATCTGTTAAATAGAGAAGAAATTATTTCAAAAATAAAACCGACATTATTCAATAACAAAAAAATTGTAGAATTAGTTGGACAGGGAGGTGCAGGAAAAACAACAATAGCTAGAGAGTATCTTAGAACATGTAGCGCGAATATTTCTTATGAACTTAATTCAGAAACATTAGAATCATTAACATCTAGCTTAATAGGTCTATCTCATTTATTAGCAAGAACAGATCAGCAAAAACAAGATCTAAGCTTTATAAATGGAATTTCAAATGAATCAGAAAAAAGAAAACAAACAGCTATTTTTATTTTTAGCATACTAAAACAATTCGATAGTTGGTGTTTGCTGTTTGATAATGTAGATGATTTTGAAATATTAAAAGATGTATTAGATACAAATGTAGATAATGGACAGATAATAATTACAACAAGGAATCATAATATAGAAAATTATTTTGTTGGATCAAATATAATTCCAGTGGAAGAGTTAACAGAAAAAGAAAAAATAAAATTATTTGAAATGATAACAAATGAAAAAATAAATCAAAATACACAAAAGTTATTATTAGACATTCCAAGTTATCCGTTAGATGTTTCATCTAGTGCTTATTACATAAAAAATTCAAATATTTCTTTAGAAGAATATATAAAAAGAATGCATGAACAAAACAGTACATTTTGGAGCAGTAATAAAGCAATCATAAAAGAACACACAAATTATGACAAGACAAGAGAAAATATAATTACATCCATTCTTGATAAAATTACAAAAAACAATAAAACTTTCAATAAAGTGCTCTTTGTTGTTTCTTTAATGAATTCGCAAAATATTCCTTTAGATTTTTTAAAAGAAATATGTGATCAAAATATACTTGATTCATTGATATTTAAATTAAAAAAATATGGGCTAATAACACAAAGCAAATCAAATATTTCGATACATCGAAGTGTTCAATTATTTGCATTAAACTATTTTCGCACATATCTTGTAACAGAAGAAAAAAAGTTATTTTTAAAAGAAATAGTTTCAAAAATAATGTTATATGAAAAAATATCTAGCTATTTTAGTGATTATGAAATTTTAATTACTCACTTAAAAAGCATAAATGAACATTTAATAAATTTTAATGCAGAAGAAGAAAGAATGCATGTTTTAATTGCTATAGGAAATCTACTAAAAGATAAACGAATATCTGCTTTTGATTCAGTTTCTTATTTTGATATGGCATTAAGATTAAATGACGAGCTAAAAATATTAAATAAATATGAGGCAGCTGACATACATCTTAATGCAGCTGAAGTTTGTGTTATATCAAATAAAAACAAAGAAGCGTCAAAGCATTTAAATAAAAGTTTTGGATCATTGGATTTTGTAGAAGAGTATGCAGTTAACTATGCAAGAAATTACAATTTGCTTGGTGTTTTGCAAATGAGAAACAATAATTTTAAGAAAGCTCATGAATATTTTGATAAAGCTTTAACAATATTAAAAAACTCAAAAGATACTGATAAGCTTGATGTAAAGCTGACAATGGCAACAAGCTATGAGAACAAAGGAACCAGTTATATTTTATTTTATATAAACAAACCTGAAATATCAAAAGCTATATCTATGATGGAAAAAGCAATTAATATTATAGGACAAGCAGATCAGCTTTGTGAAATAAAAAGAATAGCATCTATAAAAGTTGGAATAGCGGGCGTTCTTAATGTAATAAAAAAATATGAGACTACGTTAAAGTATGTTTTAGAAATAAAAGAATTGCTTAAAAAAATTCCATCAAATGATAATTCTTATCACATGATATTAGGGCTTGTTTTAACAGAGGAGGGACATGCTTTATTAAGATTGAATAAATTAAAAGATGCCCAAAATGTTTTTTATCAAGCGCGACAACTATTAGATAAAACTATGATAGGAGATAATTTTTTTAGAATCAGAATGCAGCAGGCAGAAATTTTAATAAGGTTAGGATATTATGATGAAGCTTATAAACATTGCTTAGATGTCTTTGCGAAACAAAATAGGGACGTAAATGATTGTAACGAGCTGTTTTTTTATTTAGCATATTATAACGCTGGATTTATAAAGTATAAAAAAGGTGATTTAGCAGAAGCGCTTTCATTTTTCAATAAATTTATTGTTGGCATGAACGATTTTTGTAAACATTTTTTGAGTAAAGAAAAATACGAGCAATTAATTGATGATAATTCTTTTTGTATAATTTCTGATAAAAAAGACATAACAAAATGCTTAAAACAATCGTATAGTATATTTAGAATGGTTTGTGTTGAAAATTCAGAATTTATAACAGATTATATAAAAAAGAATTACGAAGACAGCCTTAATTATTGTAAATAGGAGAATTCATGAATATAGAACTTTTAGAAGGATCAAAACAAATTATTTCTGCTTTGCTGACCACACAATTAGATTCGGCGCAATTGTCTTTACCGGATCCTATTGCGGTTGCACAATATAGACGCAGTATTGCAAATGAGTTTTTTATTGCACAAGCATGGGAAAAGGCAGAAATAATTTGTTTTCAAGATTTTGTTATTTCTAGTTTTTTTGATGGTTTTGAAATTCCAGTTAGATTGTATAAAGTAAACGAAGATACGAAAGATGTTGTGTTATATGCTCATGGCGGCGGATGGATGCAAGGTAATATGGATGCGTTTGATTGTGTTTATCGAAAAGTCGCAAAAGAACTGAACAGAAATGTAATTGCGGTTGACTATAGATTATCTCCGGAAAACAGATATCCAATTCCATTAGAAGATGTTGTTAGCGCCTATTTATGGGCATCTGAACGATATAGTAATATTTGTTTAGCGGGAGATAGTGCCGGTGGAAATTTATGTGCGGCGGCTTGTGTGAAACTAAAACAACTAAATAAACCAAAACCAAATTCTTTATTGCTATTTTATCCTGCACTTGGAACAGGATTTCAAACTGAATCATACGAAAAATATGGCGATTTGGTGCCTTTATTAAGGCATACAGCTATGTATTATTATACACAATATACTGGAGAAACGTGTACGGAAGATACAACAATATCTGATCCATGTATAAGTCCAATATTGATTGATGATATGGATCTTTTCCCAAAAGCAATGATTGTTTCTGCAGAATGTGATGTTTTGTTAAGTGATCAGATTGCATTTACAAAAAAAATGGGAGATAGGTGTCATCAGATAATTGTTGGCGGAGCTATTCATGGTTTTTTTAGCTATGGGAAAGCGTTCGATCTTATAAATACAGATTTATTGAAAACTATATTAAAGTGGCTAAATAAGCTTTAATTTAAAGAATAGCAAATATTTTAAAACAATGAGTTAATCCTCAAACCACCTATATATTACCTAGGTACAAGTATTCGTACCTATATATTTTTTCTTAAATTTACTGCAAGCTTTCCTTAAGTTATTGTGGAGCATGTAATGGATTTATATTTGCTGATTATCGTAAATATTGCTTTTCAAAATCTACTCCTCAAAAAAAACACTTAGGAGTTTTTATGAGAATAGCATTATTTTACGATAAAGAGATAACAGAATCACTAGAAAAAGTTAGTTTTTCTTTGGTTAGTTTGGGTCATCATATTGTGCAAATTGATATATCAAAAGAAAATCATGCGATTGCACTAATTCTACAAAACAATATTAAATATATTTTTGTTTGTAAATTTTATACGAAACAAGTACTGCAGAAATCATATCAATTTTCTCATCTTTTGGATATTTCGATCATTAATTTAGTTTGGTGCTACGAAAATTTTTCAAAATTATTGAATTCGAGGAAGTGTCGTAATACTAGAATTTTTAAGGAGTATGGTTATGGAAATTTAGATTCGAATTTTGTTTAGGGATATTTGTGTTTAGAAAAGAAACAGGAGAATTTTATGAATAGAAATCAAGAAAGATTATTAACATTATGTGTTATGGGTGTTGCGTTTTTGATGTGTGATTCGGTTTATTGTGGCATAGAGGATGCGCAAATCAAAGCAGCTAGTAAATCATTTATTGGCACCATGAAAGACTGGATGCCTGCTATTATTGGAGGTGGGCTTATAGGTAGCGGCATATGTTTATTTGCAAATAATTTCAAGATGGGAATAGCAGGTCTTGCCGGCACTGGTTTTTTGTATGCTGCCAAAGCTTTTGTTGGAACTGGAGAGGCGGCACTGATTACTGATCAATTAATTCAGCTTTGCATGATGTGATTTTGTTTGGAATGTTGTGATGGAACAAATCAATAATCACGTTATTTTAAGCCATATAGATTCACCGGCGCGCATTCTCATATGGCCAGCCAATCAGGTTTTGTTGTGTTCTGTGCCCTTTGCTGTTGGCATGGTTACGGAACACATTATGGTTGGAATCTTTTTTTCCATCATAACGTCCTTTTTGCTGAAGATTTTCAAGAAAAAGTTTGGTGGTGGACGTATCCGCTCGATTTTATATTGGTATTTGCCTACGGCATCAAGGCTTGTGAAATGCGGTGTACCACCATCCCACGTTAGGTATTGGATAAAGTGAATGAAGTTTAATTTAGCAAAAAAGCGTCTTACAAATTTCGAACATCAAAGGAATATGCTACTTGGGTTTTCTTCTGTTTTGTTGCTCATTATGTTGGTGATGTCATTGTGTTTATTTTTTAAAAGTGAACGCGTAATTATATTGCCTCCAGAAGTTCGAAGAGAGTTTTGGTCAGAGGGAAATCGTTTTTCTCCTGAATATTTGGAGGAAATGGCGATTTATTTTGTGCACCTATCCTTTGATGTAAACCAGACAACACTGCCCTATAACACAGAAATTTTATCCAGATACGCCAGCACACAGGCGGCTAGTTATCTGCGCAGCAAATACGAAAAAGACATCAAGAAACTGAAGAAAAACAATGCTTCGACAACATTTGAAGTGCAGGAAGTGGTTGTTTATCCCGAGAGAAATGTTGTTCAGGTGTCTGGACTGATGAACAAATATGTTGGAGCACATAAAATCAAAGACAGTAAAGATATATATGAGGTTCATTTTGAAATCCATCGTGGTCGTTTGTTCTTTAAAAAAATGAAGCAAATAGAGGGAGATAAAGATGAGGATTAGCGTTTTGGCATTTTTCTTTTTGTTTGGTATTGCGGACGGAAAGAAATTTAAATTTAGGAACGAACCGATACGCACAAAAATTTCACTTCAGCATCTAAATCGTATCACTGTAACGGGAGATAAAATAGACAGCATTTTGGGGTTAAGCGAGGCTTTTTTTATTGAAAAAAACGATAAGACAGGAGACGCATTTATCAGACCTACAGAGGAAAATGGATATAATGACATCAGCTTAAATATTGTGACGGCAAGCGGTGAAACTCAGGATTTAATTTTACTGGTTGTTGATGGAGATCCTCAAACGATAGAGCTAGAAACGAAACCAAAACCAGAAGCGGTGGAAAATGAGGATGTTGATTTTAGCCTAAGCGATTACGAGAATAATCTAGCGACTTCCATGAGAAACGCAGTGCTAAAAGATGGGATAAAAATCGATATTACTGTGGATGATCGTTTATTTCATGGCTTTGTCGCAAAATTTGAAAAGGCCTATAAGGTTGATGAATTAACCTGTTTGGTTTTTGTGGTTACATCAGATATTGAAGGTGAATGCAGAGAAAAAATGTTTGCAAAAGCAGGGGATTTGGCTCTTTCTTTGTCGCGTCTAAAGGTTTCCAAAGATGTGCCGGCAAAACTGTATGTGTTGAGACGCTAATATGGAAAAATCTGTTAGAAATCAGCAGTTGAAGAGATTTGGAATATTTTCATTTGTTTTGTTTGTGCTGTTTTTGCTGATGATGTTTGCTAGAGAGCCTGAACAGGAGACGGTCTCCGGTCGTCATTATAAAAAAGAGATTCGAACTGGAGTTGACGGTCTTAGTGAAAGGGATTTGTGGATCGAAAAAAGCGGAAACGATATCGATGAAATAAAGCAAGAGAAGAATCGAATAGATGCACAAACGGCTCAATTGCAGAAGCAGGTTGATTCCTTACAAAACATTGTTCTGCAGTTGGTGCGCATATCCGGCATCAAGGATTCGGAAGCAAAATCACAAGATGAATATGCAAATGGAAAGGTGGATGATGTTTCTGAACATTCTGCCCCAACATCTGCTTTGGTGGATAAAATGGAGGGCTTTGTTTCCCAGAAGGGCGTTGTGGATAATAGTTCGGCGCCATTTATACATAATAAAATTCTCAAAAGCAGTATTAGGATTGTGAAATTTAATAATTCTGACAGCGAATACGATTTGGATGAAAATTTTATTTTTGCAGGCACCTATGCTAGATGCGTTTTACTGGGATCTGTGACCGTGAACGCTGGAATTGAATCTTCATCAAATCCCAAGCCTGTTTTGCTACGTCTTACGGATTTTGGAAATCTTCCGAACCACGTCAAGGGATTTTTGAAGGATGCTGTTGTTATAGGAGCAGCATATGGAAATTTATCATCCGAAAGTGTTGTGATTCGTCTGGAGAGAATTGTGAAAATAGACAAGAAGGCTGGAGTAGGAATTGATATACCCATCAAGGGATACGTTGCTGGAGAAAATGGAGATTCCGATATTCGCGGCACAGTGTTTGATAGAGCAGGCGCGGTAGCTAGGTCAGCCGCTGTTGCAGGCTTTCTATCCGGCGCTGCATCTTATGTGGCCAGTAACAATGCATCGCAGGCAATGACTTTTGAGCCCAATTCTGGATTGGCGGAATTTAGTCCGCAAAAGGGGGCGAAAATGTTGCAGCAGGGGGCTAGCAAAGGAATTGGTAATGCTGTAGAGAAGTATGCTGATTTTGTTATCAAGCGTGCGGAACAAATGCAGCCTGTAATAAAGATCGATGGAGGACGTAAATTAACGATAGTGTTTACGGAATCGGTGAAGGCATCTGCCGTAAATATGAAGAAAGTTCGCAAAACATTGGCACAAAAAATTAGGAGTAAAAAATGAATATCTTTTTTATGGTTTTTTTTGCGTGTTTAACCGGATGCGTCAATTGGAACGATGAGTTTGAAGGGGAAGTTGTAAGGGCATATCCTCGCTCTTCGATTCATAAAATAAATGGCATGGTAGATGGTGGCATTATTTTCGAAAGAGACATTGTAAAATCTGATGTACGAGAAACATTTCGGGATGGTGCTGTTGTTCGTGGCGCTGAAGATATTCGCCGGATGTATGTGGTGACATACGAGGATCAGTCCGGTAATTTGTATACATCCCACTATGTTTATTTTATTGCAAAACCAGCCAAGTGGATTTCGAAATGAATATGCAGCATTTGAAATTCGTAGAAATTGGAAAGAAGATCAGTGACTTATTTGGAAGCATTCTTGAAAAGCAAGATCCGAATTTAAACGTTTTGGAGGAGGTGCATCATCTATCTAATTTTCTTCCATATAAATGGTACGATGACGAAACAAGGATTTTTATTTCGGATAAACATGTTGGTTTTGTGATTGAAACCATTCCGCTGTGCGGAAACAGTGAAACTATGCAGAGGGAATTGAGTAATATTTTTACGCAGATATTACCGGAAGATTCCAGCATTCAAACTATGATTTATGCAGATAAAAACATTGATAATATTTTGAACCAATACGTGGATGTTCGTCAAAAATCAAGTGATACAATGCAACGTCTGGCTATTAGACGCTCAAAATACATGAGATCTCTTGCGTTGAAATCTCATCTTTCCCCTTATGTGTTGAGGGATTTTCGATGCTTCATGAGCGTATCGATTAATATCACCGAAAGTCTTGAGAAATCTTTGCAGGAAATTGAAACCATAAAGAAAAAGATAGATGCCACCCTGAGCGTAGTTGGTATTGGATATTTGATTATTGATGCTGAAGACATCATTAAATTGCTGGATAGTATTTTAAACATAGATTTTCGCAATACAAAACGTCCTACAAAAACCTGGAATAGGTACGATAATATTTCAGATCAGATTCTTTCCTACGATACAGACATTGTTGTTGCGGAGGATTTACTAACACTTAGACGCGGAACAAGTGAAATCAAGACCTTTTCTGTAAGCCATTATCCGCCCGAATGGACTTTGTACCAGATGTCTGAGCTAATTGGAGATATGTTTCGGGATAGTCGACAGTTTCCGTTTCCATTTATTATTCATTACGGAGTGTACATACAAAAACAATCGAATGATGTGGCGAAAATTACGGTTAAGGCTGGGATGGTGGAGCGGCAATTGAATTCTCCTCTTGGTAAGCATATTCCTAATATTGAGCGGGAACATGCGGAGCTGACCTTTGCACAAGATGCCCTAAACAAAGGAGAGCGACTTGTGAAGACGCAATTTAATGTGGTGCTGTTCAGTCCAAAAAATGAGATGCAGCATGCGGAGCAAATTTTAAAGACCATGTTTGCGCCTCTTTCATTTTTGGTGGAATCCAATGTTTGTACTCATCTACATTCGTTGTTGGCGATATTACCTTTAGCGTGGCATAGAGATACGATTAAAATTTTGGAAGAATTCAAAAAGCTTCGTACGACATTATCAACGGAATCAGCAAATTTAATTCCTCAGCAGGGGGAGTGGAAGGGGACACCAACACCCGCTATGTTATTCGGTGGTAGACGAGGACAGCTCATGACTTTCTGTCCTTTTGATAATACTGCCGGCAATTACAATGTAACCGTTGTGGGACGTTCTGGAGCCGGCAAGTCTGTGTTTATGCAGGAGCTAATGGCGTCGACTATGGGGCTTGGTGGACGCGTTTTCGTACTTGATGTGGGGCGTAGTTTTGAAAAAACCTGCTATATGCTGGAGGGGCAATTTATAGAATTCAGTAAAAACAGTGGGCTTGTGCTTAATCCATTTTCTGATTTGGACATCAACAATTACGAAGCGGTGGAAGACACTCTTGCGATGCTGAAATCTGTAATTCAAATGATGGCGGCGCCAATAAATGGAGTTGATGATAAAGGTGCTGCTCTCTTGGAGCAGGCCACAAATGAAGCTTTTAAAGCTAAAAAAAATGATACGACAATTACTGATATTGCAAATTTTTTGCTGTCACAAAACGATGAGCAGGCGAGGGATTTAGGACAAATGCTGTATCCATACACAGAACACGGAGCATACGGTAAATACTTCAATGGGAAATCAAATGTAAATCTTGATAATTCTTTGATCGTGATCGAATTGGAGGAACTAAAAGAAAAGAAGGATTTGTGTATAAGTTCACATGAAATGAGACTATTTGCGCTCAAGAATTATGCTTACGAA
>CAYJIE010000009.1:0-41197 GCA_964370145.1 uncultured Oscillospiraceae bacterium | reverse complement strand
GAATATGCTGCAGGAACATTAATCAGTCTAGTGATTTCAGGGGACGGCATTGACGTGAGTAGACTTTCCGAAAAGCCGCTTTCAGGTACAATCGGATATGATGCGAGCGGAATCGGAAGCAAAGATTTCAGTGCGGACATCTCGATTATTGATGTTGATTCAAACAAAAACATCACAACGGTTTACCCATATCGTCTTGCGAGCACAAAAATCTCATCTGATGACGTGTTGTTCTATGCAACAAACAAAGACGGTGAAATCACTGATTTGATTTTGAACAATGTGACAGGCGATTCATATACCTACGGTTTTGCAACTGATGTTGAAAAAGATAGTGCAAACAGTAGCTCAGAGTATACAATCATGGGCGCAAGCGGAGAGACGACATATAAATTGAGTTCCGTGCCTGCAACAAATGTCGGCGGCGTTATTGTGAGAAGCAATATGGGCAATAATGAAATTATCGCACTTGAAAGTGTTGATATAGAGGACCTAACCAACAGTGCTGCAATTGTTGATAATGGTGAGTACAAACTAAGTGATAATGTTATTGTGCTTGTCAAAGACGGCAATGAATATATAAGTGCAACTATGGATGTGGTCAAGGACGGTGACTACGATTATGAAGGCTGGTATGATGACTTCGACCTCACTGCAGGCTCAGTAATCAGAGTAATTGTTGCAAGTCCAAACTAAAAGAAATCCCCCACTTCAAAGTGGGGGATTTTTGACTTGCAAAGAAGTCCGCTTGAGAATTCTGTGTAATTTGTCTACAAATTTGCTGCTTTCAAGTCACCATAAACTTCGGCGATTTTGTCCCAAGTCTGATTGTCGACACGACCTGTCGGAAGCAAGTCATAGCGCTCTTGAAAAGCGATGACAGCCTGTGTTGTCATCGGGCCAAAAACCCCCGTCGCCTCAATCATCGGTAAATCATCATAGATTGTAGCGATATATGAGAGATAGCCTTGGAAAGTACGAACTGCATCACCGCTCATTCCCTCAACTAGCACAATTCCCGGTGCAGGTTTTGTAACGACTTCGCCATTTTTTATCGGGTCAGTCGCAAGAATTGCCTCATAATTGTCAAAGAGCTCTTGGAATGTTACCGAATCAATTATCCCCGTGGCAGGAATTCCATAGAATTCTTGAAAAGATTTAACTGCATTTTCTGTCTGCCTGTCAAATGTGCCGGTAATTTCAATTTTTGGAATTTCAGCATTAAAATCTGAAATTGTGGCGAGGAAAAACTGTGCTACTTTCACATCGCCGCCGACATCGCCTCTTTGCAATATGCGTTTGAACTCCTCGGTGAGAGGTGAGAGCTCAACCCCTTCGCTAGCAAGCTCACCAAGACTTTTTACAGCATTGTATACATATACAATTGAGTACCATGTTTCCTTGCCGATGATTCCATCTACTTGCAAGTTGAACACTTCTTGATACAGCCTTATCACGGATAAAAGTTCTTCGTCAAACTCATCATCAAGATTTTTGATTTTAGGAAGCAGCGGGTAGTTATCTGAAATGCGGTTAAGCTTATTTTTTATCGTTTGGACATTCGTGCCGCTGTCGCCAAGTCGAATAAGCTCATTTGGGTATGAGGGTATGTTTGTTGTAATTGGTGCGCCTTGCACGATTTCGATGTCGTCTCCATAATATGTTTTGAGTATCTCAAGTGGTGTGAGCCCCTCCTCGGCAAGTGGCACCGTTCCCCACTGCGACAAGCCGGCACATGTGGAGGTGGTTCCGTTGCAATATTGCGCGGAAAGTGGTTCGGTGTTGCCAATTCGCCTGATATATTCATCAAAGATTTCGTCACCAATTCTATTCATTGGTTCGAAAATTTCACGCCCTTCAATGAAGTTTTGGTCAATATCAGGTGAGGCTGTTATGTCAAAATCATAGCCTTTACTGGGATACCACTCAGTATATATTCGGTTTAAGGCGAATGAAATCTGCGCATACATATTCGCTCTTATGGAGTTTTCTGGCCATGTGGGATAGACTTCACTAGAGCCGACATTTTTCACATAGTCTTTGAAATATACGGTGACATTTCTCGCTTCTTCATCGGGCTTTCCAAGGTGAACAGTGATGAAAGTAGGAATGAAAACTTGTCTGGTCATTATCTGCCGCCACCTCCTTGACCGAGATTTTGCGGTGTGGTGACATATATTCTGGAGTCGTCATTGCCCTTGTGCTTCTCTGAAAGTGGAATCATCTGTGCGTCTTGAATCGTCAATACATCATCGAAGATTTGCACATTTTTGTATTCGTTTGTGTAGTAGCCATCTTTTGAAGCGATTATGTTGATTGAGGAAAATGGGCGGTATGCACCTGGGGTCGTGCTCTTATCTTTGTTTGGTGCGACGACATCAAGCACGGGTGTTTTCCCATTTATGTTGGTGAGATAAGTAAAACTACCCTCACCCTTAGCTCCGCTGATTTTGACAGTCACATCTTCAAGTGGAAGTGCACGGCTTGCGGCATATGCTTGCACCAGAACCCCACCAAGCCCTGTGCAATTCTTGCATATGGTTCCTTCAAGTTTGTCTTTGTTTCGCTTTTCCGTGGAAATATTTGCAATTACGGGTCTTGCCCTACCTCTTCTTCTTCGCATAAAAATCCCCCTTGTTACAATTTGCGCAGTATTTTATTATATGCAAGATTGCATTTTTTTGCGACAAAAAAGCCGTGATGTGTATCACGACTTTGTGTATAGTCATTTTTTAATTAGGTCAATAACACTATTTTTCCTCACTCAAGGTGTTGTGTAAAATTTCACCGTCAATCATGGTTAGTCTGCAACGGGTGTAATTGTGGAAAGGATTTGCGTTGAAAATCGCAATATCCGCACATTTTCCGATGTCAAGACTGCCGATTTTATCGTCAAGCTCGAGCACTTTTGCAGGGTTGATTGTGGTCGCTGTGATCAAATCTTCAAAGCTAAGCCCATATCCAAGGAGGACGCCCGCAACGCCTGGGAGCCATCTAGTGTTTGAAGCTCCATCGGCAGAGATGCAAATATCAACGCCGGCTTTAATTAATATAGCGGCGTTTTCCTGTTTTAGTCGCCACAATTCACGCTTGACAGGCCCTGCAAGAATCGGCCCTAGTATGCATTTTACATTGTTCTTTGCAAGATAGTCCGCAATCATATGCCCTTCTGTCGCATGCTCAAGTGTGAAATCAAGATTGAATTTCTTACCGATTTCAACTGCAGTTTCCATATCATCTGCACGATGACAGTGAATTCTAACTCGCATTTCTCTCTTTAGAACTTTTACAAGCGGCTCATATTTATGGTTGATGTCAGGGCGCTTGCTCTCATCTTCATTTTCACGCTTCTTCATATATGTAGTGGCATCTTGCAGGGTTTCTTCGAGCATTGCGGCAGTCTGCATTCTCGTCATCGGCTTTTGCTTATTCCCACCGTAGCAACGCTTTGGATTTTCACCAAGCGCCATCTTCATTTGATATGAATTAGGGATTATCATGTCCGCTCTGGACTTTCCACGAAGTTTCACGCTGACACCATGCCCACCGATTATATTAGCGGAGCCCGGAAGTAGTCCAAGAGTGGTGAAACCTGCCTCACGTACAAGGTCAACGCCAAAATGATGAGGTGAGATGGTGTATTCTGCGCTGATATTTGGGGTGATTGGATCAACCATCTCATTTACATCACTTTGCGGCGAAGGCATGATATTCGGCTCATCCATGCCGCCAAGATGTGAATGACAATCAATTAGCCCTGGTGTCAGCCATCCGCCTTTAGCATCAATCTCAACATCTGCCTTGTCAGTTGGTTTGTCCTCGCCGACATATGCAATCTTTCCGTCACGCACCAATAGATAGCCATTGTCAATGCTTCTAGAGGTAACTGGGATAATCTTTGCGTTAAAAAACAAAGTAGTCATAAGTCCTCCATATATTTTAGTTTATTGTAGTAAAATTTCAAAATCACTCTGACTGCGCTGTATATGTCTTCGTAATAAGGTCAAATTTCCCCCTGAAGATATCAACTCGCCCTCCATATGCACTGAAAATCAGCTCGCTATCATTACGCTCAACATTTACAGGAGAAAATCCAAAATATGAAAAAACCACATTTTGTTCAATTTCGATGCTCTCGATAAGCTTGCCGTCATTAGAAATATATCCGATATTATAATTTGCATCAATGGTCTCACTATCAGATATAATTAAATCTTCTTCCTTGGAATTGGAATAAACGATGATATAGCCATCATCAATGGGATTATCGACAAATCCATGAAGAACATTATAAGTCTGCGTATTGCTATCATAACCAAGATTAAGGCTGTCGGCTAAATTAAAGCGCTCGGAAAAGCCATCTTGTGCACTGAAAAGTTTGCATTTGTAAGTGCTTGTCGAATAGATATCACCATTTTCAAGAAAACCGTAATTCGAGCCGTCACCATACATTCCGCCAGACAAGTCAAGGACAAAAATCTCATTCGTTACATTGTCTTGTGCGACAATTAAATCATACCATATATCCCCAATGCCATAAGAGTTAGCAACATGAAGGGAATACCGATTGTCGGCGGAGTATAAGCTGTGTTCAGTCGGCTCTATGTCATCGGCAGTTATATCGTAAACAAGAGACTCTGTTCCTTCCTTGAAATCGACAATGAGCGTCGCCTTTGGACTGTTATCAACAATTTCTAAAATTTCATTCTCAAATCTTATTACAGGTGCTGTCACTTCTCCTGTCATGAAATCTTCAGTAAAGGGAAAGTCAATGACAATCATGTCATTCTTGAATTTGTGGCTGTATTTAAGGTTGTTAGAATTGTCAGCGCTGCTGTCATATATATTTATTAAATATGAATCTGATCCATAAAGTGAGAAAAACATGAGATTATCGCCATTTTCAAGCTTGGATTCCCACATGATGCTGAGCTGTTCAACATTTTTTGTGTCAGTGTTGAAAATTATCGGCGACTGCACATAATATTCGCTTCTTTCGTAGAAATTTCTAATATAATACAGATTTGAATTTTTAGAGAATTGCTTTGGCATACTGACATTTATATGCCGCATACTGCTGTTGTATTGATCGGAATTTAGTCCCTGCAAGTAGTGGTTGTTGTAATAAAGGTTAAAGATATCAGCATTTATCGCATTACCCTGCAAGTCAAAATTGATAAATCCGGTGCTGTTTTCGTTGAAATAAATACATTCGTAGTGGTCATCATATGCAATTGTGGTGAGTGCATTATACTCATATAATTGGGAAAAGTCTGGGTCGAAGGCGTTTTTTTCCAACGTGTTCGCTAAATATATTTCGATGTCGTTCATGCTTGTGATAATCAGTTCATTATTCATCAAGCTAATCGAGCCCCAGTAATGAGTAAAATTGTAAAGTTCATCTAAAAATTCAGGCGTATAGGCATATCTTAATGAAGCTGTGAGCTCCTTTTCGATCATAGCGCTTCCATTGGAAAAGGTTAGAACAAAGCTAAATCTGTCATTGTCAACTTTTTTGATATCGCGGACATCGGCGGTGATGCCGTTTTGGTGGAGAAATTCAATGTCATCACGCATAATAAAATTATCAATGTCGAGTGAGAGTAGATAATTTTCAATTTGCAGGAGATATTTTTCCTCAAACTCGCCAAAAAAACCTGAATTAGGGTTAATTACAGGCTCGATAACATCTTCTTCAGCATTGTCTGCGGCATCAATACTGCCTTCGGCATCAATGCTACTCTCGTCAGTGGGTTTCGTATCACCAGTGCCGCTGGCGGAGGTATTGTCGACAGCATCTGTGGCGGTACTGCTCGGAGCACAGGCGGTGCAAAGAGAGAGGAGAATCAGTCCAACGATAAAAAGCTTCTTCATTAAAATCTCCTTTTGCTTAATCCTTACGATAATCATAACAAATTCGATTTATAATGTCAAGAAAAAGGATACTGTGTTGCTCATGCTTTATTGAGCAACACAGTATCCGTAGTATTGTTAGGTTTTAGTTTACGCTATATAGCATTTCGGAGTATGATGGGAGCGACCAATGACTGCGTGCAATAAGAGTTTCGAGCTCATCGACCACCATTCTAAGCTCATTCATCGCAAGGAAAACGCTATCTTTATAAAATCTCGCACTTGCCAGAGCGTCATTAATTGATTTGACATCAAGCACAGATTCTTCCAAGGCGTTAAGGCGTTTTAACATACAGCTCGACAGTGTTGAAATTTTTGAAAGAAGGTGATCTTCAAGTGTGGTCTCATATGCTCCTAGTGACTTTTTGTCAACAGAGAGTGAAGCAAGTTCCTTTTGATATGAGAGAACAGATGGGAAAATTTCCTTTTTCATCATATCGACCATTGTGAGCGCTTCAATATGGATTGTTTTGCAGTAGCTCTCAAGCAAAATCTCATATCTTGAGTGCATCTCACTCTCGGAGAATACGCCATGTTTAGTGAACAACGCCACACTTTTGTCTGATATGAATGTGGGCAATGCGTCAACGGTTGATTTGAGATTGGAAAGTCCGCGCTTTGCCGCTTCTTTTTCCCATTCTTCAGTGTAGCCGTCGCCATTGAATATAATTCGCTTATGCTCCTTTATGGTCTTCCTAATCAGCGAAGTTAAAGCGGCGTTGAAATCCTCTTTTCCTTGCAATTCATCAGCAAATTCGTCAAGAATCTCAGCAGTGATTGTGTTGAGGATGATATTTGGACCTGCGATTGAAAATGTTGAACCAGGCATTCTAAACTCAAATTTGTTTCCTGTGAAAGCAAAGGGGGAAGTTCTGTTTCTATCTGTGGTGTCACGAGAAAAATGTGGGAGAACAGTTGCGCCGATTTCCATTTGAATTTTATTTGTACCAGCATATTCACTCTTCGCTTCAATTGCATCTAAAATTGCGGTGAGTTCGTCACCAAGGAAGATTGACACAATTGCAGGAGGCGCTTCATTCGCGCCGAGTCTATGGTCATTTCCGGCATTTGCGACAGAGACACGCAAGATATCTTGATAGACATCAACAGCTTTAATTACAGCCGCAAGGAAAATGAGGAATTGCGCATTTTCGTGAGGTGTGTCGCCTGGATCAAGGAGATTGACGCCCGTATCTGTTGATAGCGACCAGTTGTTATGCTTGCCACTACCATTCACACCTGCAAACGGTTTCTCATGCAATAGGCAAGCAAGCCCGTGTTTATTCGCAATGCTCTTTAATAGTTCCATGGTGAGTTGGTTGTGGTCACATGCAATGTTAACTGTTGTGAATACCGGTGCTAGCTCATGTTGTGCAGGAGCAACTTCATTGTGCTTGGTTTTTGCAGAAACACCGAGTTTCCATAGTTCAAGCTCAAGTTCCTTCATGAAATCGGAAACACGCGCTTTTAATGTTCCAAAATAGTGGTCATCAAGTTCTTGACCTTTTGGTGGGCGTGCTCCAAAGAGTGTTCTGCCTGTAAAAATCAAATCAGGTCGCTTTAGATAGATTTGCTTGTCAATGAGAAAATATTCTTGCTCAGGGCCAACTGTCGCGTTTACGCGAGATGCTTTTGAATTTGCAAATAGATTCAATATGCGCATGGAGGCTCTGTCAATAGTCTCCATGGAGCGAAGTAACGGAGTTTTCTTGTCAAGCGCCTCTCCGCTATATGAGCAGAACGCCGTTGGAATGCAGAGACTGTCATCTTTAATAAATGCATATGAAGTTATGTCCCAGACAGTGTAACCCCTCGCTTCAAACGTAGCACGCAGGCCGCCTGAAGGGAAACTTGAAGCATCTGGCTCACCTTTTACGAGCTCTTTGCCTGAAAATTCCATGATGACTTTCCCATCACCTGTCGGCGAGATAAAGCTGTCGTGTTTTTCAGCAGTGATTCCGGTCATTGGTTGGAACCAGTGCGTATAATGAGTTGCCCCGTTTTCACAAGCCCAATCTTTCATTGCACTTGCGACCACATTGGCAACATCGAGATCTAAATGTTTGCCCTGAGCCATTGTTCGCTTTACCGCACGATAAATATCCTTTGGGAGCCTTGCTCTCATTACATTGTCTCCAAAAACTTTTGTGCCAAATAAATCAGGAACATTTTTCATAAAAACACCTCTACATTCTTAAAATAAAAAAAGACACTGCGAGCTAAATGCTCACAGCGCCTTTGCTGTTTACAACTTCATTCTAACAGAGCGCAAAGGCATTGTCAACACAAAAAACATGGTATTTGAGTTTTTTGTTAAAATTGCCATATCCATGCGAGGTGTATTGTAAAAAAGTTAGTCAAGATTAACAAAGTTGAATAATTTAGTTGACAAATTCCAGATGGTGTATTAGAATAAAGACGTGGACAAAGGTGTTCGGTATAGAAAAGCATCAGATATGGTTAGCTGATTTGTGGTTTTTCTATGGCGAGCACTTTTTTTGATTTAAATCTTAGAAAGGTGGGATATATTATGAACAGGGCACTCATTGTTGCGGCGAACAGGAAAGCAATTGATTTTTTCTCGCAGGTATTAAATGATGCTCAAATTGTAGATATAGTTGAATCCCACGGAGTTGCACATGCGAATCAACAAATAGAAAAAAGCAAACTTTTGGTAAGTGAATTTGATCTTGTGATTATAAATTCACCCTTAGCTGATGGTGACGCAGTGAAGCTGTCTTGCGAAATCGCTGACATGAAAACTGCTCAAGTCATTTTAACTGTGGATGCAGAGATATTGCCGAAAATTGCTGATATGGTTGAAAACGCAGGGGTGTTCACATTATCTAAGCCGATTAACAGAGCGGTATTCCTGTCAACAATAAAACTTGCAAGAGCAGTTCAAAATCGAATTGACAAAATGCAGACTGAAAATCTGAAACTAAAACAACAGATTAGAGATATAAAAATCATTGATCGCGCTAAGTATATTTTAATGTCCTATATGGCAATGAGTGAGGACGAGGCGCATAAATATATTGAGCGCCAAGCGATGGATTTGCGTATTACAAGAAGAGAAGTCGCTGAGAGTATACTGCGGACATATGAATATTAGGAGGATTTAATGGGCTTACAATTTACAAAAATGCATGGTTGCGGCAATGACTATGTATATGTTAACTGCTTCACCGAGACGGTGGAAAATCCGGAGGAACTAGCAATTTTCGTGTCGAATCGAAACTTTGGAATCGGCTCTGACGGACTCATCTTGATTTGCCCTTCTAAGATTGCAGACGCAAAGATGCGTATGTTCAATTTAGACGGCAGTGAGGGAAAAATGTGTGGCAATGGCATACGCTGCGTTGCAAAATATGTCTATGACAACGGTATTGCGAAAAAAGATGTGCTAACAATTGAGACATTAAGTGGAGTAAAGACACTTGAAATTACTGCGAAGGAAGACCGCGTAATGGAAGTCAAAGTCGATATGGGTAGGGCTATACTAGAGCCAAAGCAAATCCCCTCAACTTTTGACGGCAAAATTGTTGTGGATAGAGAAATTGAAATTGGCGATGAAACATACAAGGTGACGGCGCTGTCTATGGGAAATCCGCATTGTGTTGTCTTCTGTGACGATGTAGATGGGTTGCCGCTTGAAAAAATCGGGCCGATTTTTGAAAGGTCACCGATTTTCCCAGAGAGTGTAAATACGGAATTTGTGCAAATCACTGGAGAGAATAAATTAAAGATGAGAGTTTGGGAGCGTGGAAGTGGTGAGACTCTAGCATGCGGCACAGGTGCATGTGCAGTGGCGGTAGCATCGGTTTTGACAGGGCATTTTAGCAAGGGGGCTGACATTGAAGTGTCGCTGGTTGGCGGAAAACTCGTGATAAATTACACAGATGAAGCTGTTTATATGAGTGGTGGCTGTGTGAAAGTATATGATGGAATTTTAGAATAGATGGAGGAATTAAAAATGGCAAATCAAGGGCTAAAAATCAATGAAAATTATCTAAATTTGGGAGAGAGTTATCTTTTTGTTACGGTGAACCGCAAGGAGCGCGAGTTCCTTGAAAAAAATCCCGATTGCAATGTGATTAAACTTGGGATTGGTGACATAACATTACCGCTAGTGCCGTCAGTGTTAAAGGGCTTGCAAGATGCGGTGACAGACCTTAGCGCAAAAGAGACCTTCAAAGGTTATGCAGATGAGCAGGGCTATGACTTTTTGATTTCAAAAGTAAAAGATTATTATTCAACAAAATCAGTCGATCTTGATATGAGTGAGATTTTTATCAGTGATGGCTCGCTTAGCGACATTGGGAATGTGCTTGACATCTTTTCTGAAGACAATTCAGTTTTGATTCCAGACCCAGTATATCCTGCATATGTAGATACGAATATTATGGCTGGGCGCAAAATTACCTACATGGACGGTAATGAAGCAAATAACTTTTTGCCAATGCCAAGTGAGGATTTGCAGGGCGATATTATCTATCTTTGCTCGCCGAATAATCCAACGGGGACTGTGTACAACAGGGAACAACTAAAAGCGTGGGTTGACTTTGCGAATAAGAGGGGCTCAGTGATTTTGTACGATGCGGCATATGAAATATTTGTCGATGATGCGGATATGCCGTCGAGCATATATGAAATTGAGGGAGCGAAAACCTGTGCGATTGAAATGTGCTCATTTTCAAAAACAGCAGGATTTACAGGAGTTCGTTGTGGGTATACTGTTGTGCCGCGAGCATTGGTGAAAAACAATGTGGAGCTTAACAGATTGTGGCTTAGAAGACAGACAACAAAGTTTAATGGCGTGTCATATATATCGCAAAAAGGTGCGGAAGCGGCATTTTCAGAGCAAGGGCTAAAGGAAATCAAGGAAAATATCAGTTATTACAAGGGCAATGCAAAAATAATCGCAGATACGCTAACAGAGATGGGAATTTGGTTTACAGGCGGAATTTCCTCACCATATATTTGGATGAAGTGCCCAAATGGAATGAGTTCATGGGATTTCTTTGACAAATTACTTGAAGAGGCGAATGTTGTTGGAACACCTGGCTCAGGATTCGGAAAAATGGGCGAGGGATATTTAAGACTTACGGCGTTCAACACAACTGAGAAAACAAAAGAGGCGATGGAGCGTTTTAAGAAGTTGAAAATTTAATTTTTGCATTGAAAAGGGTTGTTGCAATGAGTGAAATCATTTGCAACAACCCTTTAATTATTTGAGAGATAAATGGTTGCGTATCTTTTTATTAAGTTAATTCGCCATTTTTTTTCAAATCGAGCAGAAAACGGCGCTTATATTTCATCTTGACATATTTTATAATCTTGCTGACAAATACAGCGTCAAATGTGCCGCCGACCGCACCGACAATCGGGATTCCTTGAATGAACTTTGACAAAAGCATATCATTTGCCATTGCTTTTGCACAGGCTTTAATGTGCATGTCGGGCTGATAATCTTGGGGGAGTGAGCCGTTGTCTATGTACGCATTTACGGCATCGTCACTCTGCTCGAAACTCTCGCCATATGAAAGAGAGGCGCGAATGAGCTCCAAGATAAAGTAGCGCTCCCGTAGATTATCATAGGAATAGCCATATTCCACGGCGATTTCATATACTGCTCTGAGGAGTCTCCCGAAGAAAAGTGGGATGTCGGGGAGACCGATGCCGAGTGTGCCGAGTGCCGCGCCCCACAAACCGGTCAGCGCAATATCTGTCGTCTTGCTTTCGCCGATGTTTTTTAGAGATTTGCGGCTTTGCTCATACAAAAGTGCGGTTTTTCTCGCTTGATGCTCATCTTCCTTGCTCTCCTTAGAAATGGAAGCATCAATTAGCGAATTGCCTTTTCTAAGCACTGCGATAAATGCTTTTTCAAAGGCAAATTCCAGTGCATTTCTCGCCTTCTCGGGGATTTTATCCGACACAATACCACGTCCGCTTCTGCGTTTTTTTCTATATGCATTTTCCACAGAAACTTGTCTGCGCCATTCTCTTTCAAAAAAAGCTTTTTTCATTAATTGCTCCTTAGTTGTAATATAGATAATTATACATAAAAAATTTACTTTTTGCAACAAGAAAATTACTTATATATATGGACATATTTGGATTTTAGTGATAGAATGTAATTGAGATGGGGTTTGCTTAGACAACAAGGGGAATTTCTTATGGCTGATGTAATTAAAAGAGTTGATGAAAGTCTTGAGAGGATAGGCATGCCGCATTTGGCAAAACCGATTTTTTACAATTGCTCAATCGGGATTAGACTGGAGATTGGCGACCCAAGTCAGGACACAGGGCAAGCGGCATATTTTGAGAAGGCGTGCAAAAAGGCGAGTGACATTTACAAGCTAATGCACTTTGATGTTTTGAGGATTGATTTTTTCGGCGAAAAAGTATTGGACATCAAGAATAATGTGAAAATAATATGTGACACTTTTGGCATAGAACTGCCTTGCCATGTTCGTGAATTTCGGCATGATGAAGGTTTTGTCAGTGAGTGCTACTGGGATTTAAGTGAGATTATGCTCAATGCAAAATATATGCTAATGAAGATAATAATGAGTGACTTTCCAAAATTTGCAGGCTCGAGTGTATACGCAGACGCTGTGTATTTCTTCGACACTTATGGTGATGTGCTGTTTCATTTATATGACGACCGCGGACTTGATATTGTTGCGGCGGACAAGGAGAGCATTGCACATGTGTATAATTCGCATAAGGAAGCTGTGCTGGACTATGACAGAGCGAAAATTGAGCATATTTTTGGTTAGATACGACTAAAATAAAAATAAAACTAGAGGGGGATAATTATGAAAATGTATGATGTAACGAGAGTTCACCAAGAGGCACCGATTTATCCTGGATCTGCGCCCGTGAAAATCACTGAACTATGTTCAATTTCAAAGGGCGATGTCTACACAGCGAGTTTTGTTGAAGCAGGAGTCCATATGGGCACGCATGCAGATGCATATACTCATTTTATCGGAGACAGCGAGTTTTCCATCGACAAAATGCCACTTGAGCACTATTACGGCAAATGTCGTGTAATTACTGTTCCACCTGATAGTATGTTAGGGAAAGCTGATTTTGAAGGAAAGCTTGACGGAGCAGAACGACTTGTAATCCACGGTGGGGGCATGAGTTACTTAAAACTCGAAGCCGCAGAGTATATTGTTTCATGTAATATCAAGACAATTTTGACAGATGCATGGAGCATCTCGCCTCTTGACAATGAGGCGGAAATTCACAGATTGGTACTCGGAAATAAAATTGCGGTAGTTGAAAATCTGATACTGGACGGAGTGCCTGATGGGGACTATCTCCTAAGCGCATTTCCTGTTAAATATGGAAACTGCGATGGAGCGCCAGTGCGAGCGATTTTGATTGAGATGTAAAATATATATTTTAGAGAGTCTTGGAGCCTTTTGTTTAATCAAAAGGCTCTTTGCATAGGAGGTGAATAATGTGCCAATAGCTACTATTGCAATAATTTTGGTAGTCATCGCCACCCTTGTCGGGTATTCATGTAGCAACACGATATTAAAACCAAAGTTGATGACATATGAGAGTTTGCTCGAGGCGATAAAAAAGAGCGATGATGTGGACATGTCCATTTTTGGCGATGGTTATTTTCAGGACTGTGCTGAGTTTAAGATTAAATCAAAACATGGATATGAGCTGCATGCAAGATGGCTTGGGCACAAAAATTCCATGAAAACTGTGGTCATAGTGCATGGCTATACCGCAAATCATGCAGCGTCATGGAGATATGTTGAACTGTTTTACAGCAGGGGATATAATATTTTGATGTATGACAATCGCTATCATGGTTTGAGTGGTGGTGAAACTACAACGCTTGGCTTTTTTGAGAAATATGACCTTAGTGATTGTATTAATTGGGTTGAAGGCAAGCTTGGGCAGGGCTCCTTTATTGGTGTGCATGGAGAGTCAATGGGAGCGGCAACTGCGATTTTAACTGCTGCTTTTGACAAGAGGATATCTTTTGTGATAGCGGATTGTAGCTTTTGCGACTTAAATGATGAAGTGAAATATCAGCTGAAAATTAAATATAAATTTCTTGCATCGCTAATTTTGCTTTTTGCAAATATTGTAAATAAAATCAGAATGAATTACATGTACACGGATGTATCACCAATTAAAGCGCTTGAAAATGTGGACATTCCTATTCTATTCATTCACGGCGAAAAAGACATGTTTACGCCGACTGAGCATACAGTGCGAATGTATGAGAGTTATAGGGGGAAAAAGAGACTATATATTGCAAAAAATGCTGGACATGCAGAGTCCATGCATGTTGATAAAGCGGCATATTACAAAGCTGTTTATGACTTTCTAAGTGAAAATTTTGATGAACAAGGCGGTGCTGATGAATTATCCAACTCAAGTCGATTTTATAATTGAAACATTATACAATAATGGATATGAGGCATATATCGTGGGTGGCTGTGTGAGAGATATGCTTCTTTTTAGAGAGCCTTTAGACTTTGACATCTGCACAAATGCGTTGCCAACTGAGGTGAAACAATGTTTTAAGGAATTTAATGTCATTGAAACGGGGATTTCGCATGGCACTGTGACTTTGATGCTTGACGAGACGGCTTATGAGATTACGACTTTTAGGACAGAGGGGACATATAGCGATAATCGCAGACCTGATAATGTGAATTTTGTTCAGACAATTGAAGAGGACTTAAAGCGAAGAGATTTTACGATAAATGCCATGGCTTATAATAGGAGAGTGGGTCTTGTGGATTGTTTTGGCGGAGAGCGACACCTCAAAAGGGGCATCATTTCTGCGGTGCTTGACCCTGACAGAAGATTTAGAGAAGATGCACTTAGAATAATGCGTGGTCTTCGTTTTGCGGCGGTGTATGGGTTTGAAATTGAGGAAAAATGCGCGATAAGCATGATGGAAAACAGAGAGCTTTTGAAGAATATATCCGCAGAAAGGATACATGTTGAGCTTTCAAAGATGCTTCTTGGCAAAGGGGTTGAGAGAACCTTGCTTGATTATCGAGATATCATCGCAGTGATTATTCCAGAGCTTGCACCTTGCTTTGACTTTCAACAACACAACCCGCATCACAAATTTGACGTATACACGCATATGATAAAGGCGGTAGCGGCGTCTATGGTTTCTGTGCGAGTGCGTCTTACACTTTTGCTCCACGACATTGCAAAACCCATGACTTTTCACAAAGATGATATGGGGGTTGGTCATTTTTTTGGACATGCGAACATGGGAGAGAAAATTGCACAGGAAATATTGCAAAGGCTGAAGTTTGACAAAAAATCTATATCCGAAGTGGCGCTTTTGGTGAAGTACCACGATGCTAATATTGAGGTGAGTTCAAAGTCAGTGAAACGCTGGTTGAATAGGCTTGGGAGAGAATTGTTTTTGGATTTGATTGAGGTTAAGAGAGCGGATAATTTTGCGCTGCAGGGCGAATGTGACAAGCTAAGGTTTCTACATTTGGATGAAATCGTAAAGATATATGAAGATATCATAGAAAATGAGGAATGCTTTAATTTAAAAAATCTTAAAATAAACGGTGACGATATAATTAAATTAGGCATTTCAGAAGGACGAGAAGTCGGAGTATTACTAAATATTATTTTTGAGGCAGTTCTCGACGAAAAAATTCAAAATAAGCGGGAGATTTTATTAGATTATGCGAGAAATTCAGCGAAATCAATCAATAATTATTTATAATATTAACAAATTCTGTATAAATTGCATAAGTTTGTAAAATTATTGTCACTTTTATATTATTTTATTGACTTCCCTATACCAATGTTGTATAATTTACAGTGAAATAAAAAAATTAGACGAACGCACAGGATTATTTGGAGGATGTAAACATGAAAAATATGAAAATTCGTACCAAGCTAATTGTGGGGATTCTGATTATCGTTGCCTTGCTAACAAGTGCAGCTCTATTTGGGGTTATGACCTTAAACAGACTTGAAGAAAGTCTTATTGAGGTAGGTAGCGACGACATTGTTGATATTGAAGTGCTTTGGGAAATTCGTACAAGAACGGCAACTGCGGCGGCGTCGCTAACGGATGCGCTTATCGCACCATCAAAGACACAAGCTCAGACATATATTGCTGAGGCTGCAGAGCATGCAGATGCGGCTGTTGCGTTGATTGAAGAGTACAAAGCAGGATACACCGGAAGTCAAAGCGATTTCAACACATTGGACGCGGCTTTGCAAAAAGTTATTGCTGCAAATGCAGTAATTGTTGAAAATATAAATACATACTCAGATCAATCACTCGGTGTTGCATATCAAACTTTGCTAAACGATTTCATGCCAAATATTGATATCATAGCTGAAGAGACAAAGAATTTCACTCTATTTGAGAGTGAAGGAACAGATGAGTTTATAATTGCTGAAGAAGTGTATACAGCAAATGCTATCATTTTTATTCTTGTTTTTGTAGTTGTCAGCCTTTTGATAGCAGCAGTTGTCGTTTTAATGATAACAAAAGCTATTATGCAACCAATCAGAGCGTTAACTGTGATTTCTGATGAGCTTAACAAAGGTAACTTAAGTTTCGAAGTGGACTATGAGTCAAAAGATGAGCTTGGGGAAGTTGTGGCGAAGTTCAAAGATTCATGTAATATTCTTCAAATTTACATTAAAGACATCAGCAAAGTAATGGGTATGATGTCCAATAAAAACTACCAACTTCCACAGCCACAAGTCGAATTCCGTGGAGAGTTTAAGGAAATTGAGAGTTCAATCGTAAAGACAGCGGCTGTTCTTTCGGAAGTTGTGGGGCAAATCGGCGAAGTTGCTGTTCAAGTTGCAACAGGGTCAGACCAAGTTTCTTCAGGCGCACAAGCACTTGCACAAGGTGCTACTGAGCAAGCAAGTTCTGTGCAAGAACTCTCGGCTTCAGTTGCAGCGATTTCAGAACAAGTTAGACAAAATGCAGAGAATTGTAATAAAGCAGGTGCAATGGCGGGCGATGTTGTAACTGCTGTTACAGCAAGCAATGAGCAAATGGAAAAACTCATGGGCTCAATGGACGAGATTGATTCAAAATCAAAAGAAATTTCAAAAATTATCAAAGCAATTGAAGATATCGCATTCCAAACAAATATCCTTGCGCTTAATGCGGCTGTCGAGGCAGCGCGTGCAGGCTCTGCGGGTAAAGGCTTTGCCGTGGTTGCGGACGAAGTAAGAAACCTCGCTGGAAAATCAG
This sequence comes from uncultured Oscillospiraceae bacterium, assembly GCA_964370145.1. Lineage (GTDB taxonomy): Bacteria > Bacillota > Clostridia > Oscillospirales > Feifaniaceae > CAYJIE01. The sequence goes on along the minus strand of CAYJIE010000009.1, from coordinate 24,033 downwards.
CAGAGGCGGCTAAGAATACAACAGCTCTAATTGAGGCGTCAATCAATGCGATTGCAGACGGTGTAAGTCTTGCACAGGTTACTGCGTCAGATCTTCTAAATGTTGTAACCGGAGTAAAAGAGACAACTGAGGTTATGGAAAGCATTCAAAAAGCGACAAATGAGCAAGCAAATTCAATTGAGCAAGTTACAGTTGGTCTAGATCAAATTTCAGTTGTTGTTCAAACTAACTCAGCTACAAGCGAAGAGAGCGCGGCTGCAAGTGAAGAATTGTACAGTCAATCAAATATGCTAAAAGGTCTTCTTTCAGAGTTCAAACTAGCTAATAATTCAGGGGCGAAAATTAGCAGTTCTTCACATGGAAGAAACAATAAGATGATTGGTGACAGCTCGTCATATAGTGATAGCGCACCAACTCATATTTCACTTGGCGGAACTGACAAATACTAATGTAAGCTAATCCAAAATTAGTTGAATAGTATCTGTGGAGAATTAATTTTTAATAAAAAGCGTTGTGTTTGAATGAACACAACGCTTTTTTTGTATTAAGATTTATATACAAGTTGCAGCGGCGCGTTTTTTTACAAACATGCATATATAAATTAATATTTTTAGTAAAAGCTTGCATTTGTTAAACTAAATATGTTATAATTATCACATTATTGTAAAAGGAGAGTGCACATGAATCTAACAAAATGCAAAGAGTATATTGCAAGAGATAGCGAGGTTATCTCTGCTGCCAATCACCTTAGTTACTTCCCATTAGTTATTAAATCAGTTAAAGGTGCGACCATAACTGACATGGATGACAATACTTTTATTGATTTTCTGTCAAGTGCGTCTTCGCTTAATTCAGGATCGCTGCATGAGGAAGTTGTCGAAGCATTAAAAGAGCAATTGACATTATTCACACAATATACAGCGGCGTACAGCTATAATACACAGATGATAGAATATGCAGAGGCGCTAGTTTCTATTTACCCTGGGAAAGCAAAGGCGAAAATTTGCTTTGGTAACTGTGGCTCTGATGCTAATGATGCGGCGGTGAAGTTCTCACGCGCTTATACAGGTCGCTCGAAGGTAATTGTTTTCCAAAACGGTTACCACGGAAACACATATGGTTCTATGTCGATGACGACGGTTACTACAAGGATGAGAAGTAAAATGGGGCCATTGCTCCCTGATATCTATGTGTTCCCGTTCTGCGGCGAAAATGATGATCCAAATGCAGCGCTCGAGCCAATGCTCACGGCTTTTGCAACATATTTACCTGCAGAAGAAGTTGCTTGTATGGTAATTGAGCCAATTCAAGGCGACAGTGGGATTGTTCCAGCGAATAAGGAATTCATGAAAAAGCTATATGAACTGTGCAAAAAGCATGGGATCCTCTTCATTGCAGAGGAAGTTCAACAGGCATTTGGAAGAGCTGGAAAATGGTTCTCAATTGAGCATTATGACATCGTGCCAGACGGCATAATCATGGGTAAATCACTGGGCGGCGGCCTGACGCTTGGTGCATTCATGGCAAAAGACGACATTCTAGATTGCCTGCCTGCCCCTGCGCATCTCTTTACACTGGGAGCTAATGCAATGGCATGTAAAGCGGGGCTTGCACAATTCAATGTGATTAAGAAAGACAATTTCTTTGACGAGGTAAACCGCAAAGGCGAAGTAATCAAGGCAGGATTTAAGGCTCTTGGCGACGCATATGGAATTATTGGCGAAATCCGTGGATATGGCTTATCAATTGGCGTTGAAATTTTGGATAAGTCGGGCAATAAGGATGCGAAGTCGACATCAAAAATCAGCTACCGCTCATATGAGAAGGGGCTTGTTATGATTACGCTCGCAGGAAATATATTGCGTATTCAGCCGCCGCTTACAATAACCGATGATGAAATTGGTGCGGCAATTAAGATATTGAATGAGGTATTTGCTGAGCTCGCTGAGGGAAAAATTTCTGATAGCGTGCTTGAAAATAGCAAAGGCTGGTAAAAAACGCGAAAAAAGCGACTGCAAAATGGACAGTCGCTTTTTCTATTAAAAAAATACAATATATATCGAAATGTTTATGTATTTTTTGTCGCAAATCTATTGCAAAAAATAATGACTTGTGCTATAATATTAGAGATTATTTGATAATTACATAATAAAATATTATTTTCGCAAAGCGAAAGAAATGGAGTTTATATGACTATGAAAAAAATCGTCACACTACTACTTGCTGCTACATTGGCAGTGGGAACAACTGCAGCGGCTTCAGCCGCTCACTGGGCAGACCCATATTATGCGGAGCTGCTTGCAGACGGAACACTTAATGTTTCTGATTTCAGAAATGCAAACGAAAATCTCGATCAACTAATCACAAGAGAAGAGTTCTTTGCATTGATGATCTCTGCGGGAATGGGCACACAATCAACAGTTGCTTCAATGTCAGAATTTGAAGATTTTAACGAAGTTGACACTGCGCTCTCAGGCTACCTTGCGGTTGCTTATGAGTACGGAATTATGCAAGGAACTGCAGATGGTGAAGATTTATACATAGCACCAAAGAGCAATATCACAAGACAAGAGGCGATTACAGTAATTGGACGTACTCTTGGAATTGCGATTAATTACACACCTGAGTTCACAGATGCAGATTCAATTGCTTCATGGGCAACTGACTATGTAACTGCGAGCGAGAAAACAGGTCTAATTGGCGGATACCCAGATGGGACATTCATGCCGCAAAACAATCTAACTTGGGGTGAGGCTCTAAAAATTCTATCTGATGCAAAATCAATGGGATTCATGGAAGCTCCAAATGCTGAAATATTTGCAGGTGACAAAGAGAAGGCTTACAAAGATGGTGAGCTTCTTAAGTCATCATTTAATGAGCCAAGCGGTATCTATATTTCAGGCAGCCACATGTACATCGCTGACAGTGCAAACAATCTAATCAGACGCATTAATGGCGGAGATGTAGATACATATGCAGGACGCATCATCGGCACAGATATGTATTTGCAAGCAGTTGATGGATATCGTGATGACAGAAGTAGTCAAGCTCTCTTTGCAAATCCAAGCGATATGATTGTTTCTGAGGGAAAAGTTATTGTTGTTGACACAAACAACAATGTTATTAGACAAATCGAAGCAAGCATCGTTAACACATTCTCAGGCTCAGGTGATGTTGGACATAATGACAGTGCTAACCCTGCCAATGCAGAGTATAACAAGCCAGAGGGAATCACACAAGACAGCCAAGGCAATATCTATATTGCAGACACACACAATCATGTAATCCGTATGATCAGCGAAAACGGTGCAGTTACAACTTATGCAGGCGTAGCAGAAACATCGGGATACAGAGATGGATCAACTTCAACAGCATTATTTAACTTCCCAACAAAAATTACTTTCCACGACGGCGCACTCTATGTTTCAGACAGCGGAAATAACAGAATTAGAAAAATCGAAGATGGCGCAGTTACAACTTATGCAGGCTCAGGCGCAGATATGTTTGATGGCGACGATATCTATGTAGGCGATTACAGAGATGGCGCTGCAACAGAAGCATATTTTGACAATCCACGCGGTCTTGTGTTTGGCGAGGACGATACATTATATGTTGCTGACACAGGAAATGGCATGATTAGAGGAATTAAAGACGGCGAAGTATTCACAGTTGCAGGCTTTGGCGATGTTGTATATGATGATGAGGCAAGCGTTTCATTCGTATCACCTGAAGGCATTGAATATGATGACGGTGTGCTATATGTCACAGATTCATTCAACAATGTTGTATACGCAATCGAAGTAGAGTAATTTGAAAGCGGGGATTTATATGAAGAAGATATTATCAATTGCTCTATCATTTATGATGCTACTTTCACTGGCAGTGCCGGCGTTTGCAGCGAGCAAAATGGAGGCAGTTACAATAACCTTAGCGAGTATCGACGGGGACGGGGCGACAATCACGGATAAAATGGGCCGCAATCTAAACCTTAGAGATGGCTCAAGAATAGTGTCAGGATACACAATAACAACGGATAGCAGTACTGTGGTCTATTTGTCACTTGATTCAAAGACAGCTGTTACAATTGAAAAAAGCACAACTGTAACAATACAAAAGAAGGGCTCAAAAAATGAGATTTTTGTTGAGTCCGGCAATGTAGGTGTCAATGTCACAGAAAAACTTGAGGGTTCAGAAGAGCTTAACATTGCCACTTCAAACATGGTTATGGGAGTTCGTGGTACCCTTGTCGGCGTCTCGGTCACTGAAGAGGTGACAAAAGCAACGGTGTACACAGGCTCAACACAAGTTGAAACACTGGGTAATGCGCTAGATCTTGATGCAGGTTTCATGCTGATAATCGGCGGAACAGAGGCGGGCGATGACAATGCGCCAACAGGTGAGCAACCAGAGGATGCACCGATTTTACAACCGATTACAAGAGAAGATGTCAACGCGGCGGTTGCTCAAATGCTAGATACAGATGATGCGCTTTCCGAAGAAGTTGCGGCAATTCTTGATTTGCCAATCGAAGAGTTCAATGATGTTGTAGATGAGCTAATTGAGAGCTACAACAACTTTGTTGCAGAGCAACAAACACTTGCGGATGAGGCGAAATCAGCAGCAGACAGCGAAGGAAAAACTAGCTTTGTTCCTGCTCAAAATCTGGAAGATGAGCACGATGATGAAGTACCATCTGGTCCTATAATAGCACCAAATGAACTCACCACGTTCACCCAAGCGGCGGTTGATGCAATGTTTGCACAACATTCAGATGTTATAATTAATTCCAATGCTACATTTAGTGAGAACATTACCATTCCGGCTAATAGCTCCGGTGCGATTAATGTTTTACGTGTTGGAAATGGAGCGACTGTTACATTCGAGCAGGGTATTACTGCTCCAGAAACGACAGCACTTGACATTTCTGGCACTGTAAATCTTAACGGAAATTCATCTATTAGCGGACACATTAATGTGAATAGTGCGAATTCTCTTTATGTTAACGGAACAGTCACATTAAGTGGTGCTCAGGGCTATATTGTTGTATCAAACGGTTCTCTACAAGCAAAAATGGTAGTTAATGGCAAGGTGACCGGCGGAAGCATTCATGTTAATAGCAATGGAACACTAATAAATGCCGCTGCTAACGGAATTGCAACCGACACATCTGTATTGGTAAATGGCGGACATTTTATCAACAATTCAGATCTGCAAATCGGCGAGAACATTACGATGGGTTCGGGCACCACAAAAGCAACATTTACCAATAACGCTGCTATTACGAGTGCATCGGCATTTAATGCGCAACTCAACATAGGTGCGGCAAGTACAATTATTAATGCGGCAACTGGATCATTCTACAATGTACTGTTATTTGACAATTCAAATTCAATAATTGGTGTTACGGACATGACCAATGGCACTGGATTTAAGTTCGATTCATTGCCATCAGGACATTTTGATGTTGCACCGTCAAGCACAGAAACATTGTATCAATATATGGCATCAGTTGGTCAGTGGAAGAAAACAGCGGCTCCACTAACAGCAGGGGCTGTGATTGATGATGCATATGTTGCTAGTCTTGAGGCATCCGGTTTCCAAACAATCATAATTGAAGCTATAGGTGGCTCAGTCACAACTAATTTAACAGCAGCAGGATATACACATTTAGCTGATTTAGGGGTGCAAGTCTTGAGCGGTAACTTACAAATTGCGTTGCCGACAACAGCAGTAAAACCTGTTGTTGAGATAGCTGGTCTCACTGTCGCAAGTGGTGCAACAGTGAATGTTACAGCGGCGCCTACGAATTCCGCAGTATTCATGCCAGGTGATCTACTGGGTACTGGCACAGTAAGTCTTGGCAATAATGTAGCTTATCAAGGTACGGATAAGTCGTTTACGAATAAAACAGGCACTGTGATGGCGGCTAGAAACGGAAGTGGAGAGGTTGTAATTACGACAACACAAAGCGTAACTACTATTGATGGCAGTACGCTTATGAGTGGAATTTCGCTTGAAGTAAGCTATGGGCATACATTGAATTTCAATTCTAATATAACCACAAATTTAGCTGGGATTAGATTGTTAGATAATGCTACATTTAATAACAATATGACATTGAATAACATTGAAAGCAGTCAAAATGTAAGCGTTGGCACAGGGGCAACATTTAACAATGCTGCCGGAGCTACTGTGAATGTAGCAGGTGATTTGATCATTAACAGTGGTGGAATATTTAACAATTTGGCTCAAAATTCAACAGTGTCAGCAAATAATATAAATATCATCGGTAAACTAAACAACTTTGGTGGTACGGTTACCGGAACAGTGAGCACGGGCTCAATTACACAGATTCTTGCACCATATAAGGACGAGGGAAATAAGAGTTTCTATGCGAATGGAAATGCAATTACAATTGCGGCTAAAGATGCGAGCACAGTTACTGCGTCCTATGTGGATCACAATGGTGCACCACAATCAATCGAATTGACATCTGATTACATCGTTTATGGTGGTGCAGCAATGCAAGATGTTGCAAATACTAGTGTTACGATGAACGGCGGCACAGTTAAAATGATTTACGGTGGTGGGTACAGAGGAAATGTCACAGGCAATGTAACCATTACAGTGAGTGGGAATTCTGTGTTGACAGGAATGACACCCACAGAAGCCGGTGGTGGTACTCCAATTGCCGGCATGGCGACAACAGGTATCATGGCAGGTGGAATCAACGCCAACATCAACAATGCAACAGTTACAGTTAATGATACAGCAGATGTAAAAGCTGTGGTGCTTGGCGGAACAACATTTAATGATTATCAAGGCAATGCAAATGCGCAAGCTAATATTGTTACATTAAACATGAATGGCGGAACTGCCACAAGAATCTTTGCAAGTGGTGTCAATAATAATGCAGTTAACAACACAAATACAGATTGTAATAACATCATATTAAATCTTGAAGGTGGAAGCATTGTTGCTGGTGCTGAAGCAGATGACACAAATGAAATCTATATTGCTTATAATGGTGGTGTTGTTAATTCTGCAACAGCAAACTTTAGCGGTACTAACTTTGACGGGAACATTGCGGTTTTGGCAGGTAATTCAGTCTTGAATTTCAATGATAGGGCATATACTTTGACTGAAGATTATGATAACTCCATTTTAGCTGATACAATCTTTAATCGAAACAGTGGTTTTGAAGTGACATTGGTAGCTGAAGGTGGCTCGTCTAAGTCTTTAGCAATGGGTAAAAACACGAAGGTTGATACTGGTGAATTTACTGTGGCGGGAGTTCCATTTAGTGCATACAATTATGATAATCTAACAGGTAACTGGATTATTTCAGAAACTACGACTATAACTAGCGATATCACTGTTGCGGCAGCTAAGAATGTGCAACTTAACAATGGAGCAACATTGCACTTAAACGGTAAAACGTTGACCATTGATGAAGGCGCTGCCTTTACTAATAGCGGTGGAACAATTGATAGTACTGTTGCTAACAGTGCACTTAACTTGAATCCAAGTGCGACATATGAAGGCGCTGCGGCAAACTCTGTTGCTTTTAGCAATGTAAGTACAGATGAATCTAAACCATCAGTAATTAAAGCGAAGTCCGGGGTAACCACAATAGATGTATCTAAGTTCACAGGAAGTGGAAATGTTCTGTTGGTTGAAGAGGGCGGCACATTTGCAAATTCCGCAGGTACAATTCTAGATAATGGTTCCTACACGACTGCAGCAGGAGCAATGGGATTTGACTATACCATTGCATCTGAAGCAGAACTTAATTCATGGTTCGATAATACAGGCATTTGGCAAGTTGAGGCTGGCGCATGGGCAATAAGCGGTTACTACAAGATTTCTGGCGATAAAACCATTGATATGTTGGGCGGTTCCGGTTCGGTTCCGGTTGGATTTGCAGGGACGAATGAAGGTGATACAATCACATTCAGAGGTATTCAAAACTTTGTTGGTTACTATGCTGGCATTTCAAATATATGGTTTGAAACTGAAAGTGAAGATGCAGCGGCAAATCAGCCGGCTCTAACTCAAGGTTCAGAATCAGTTACATATGCTTGGGATAGTAGCATTAATGGTGGATCCGTGGTAGGTTGGGTGCGTCAACCTTAACACCTAACTGACTAGCACAAAATTTAAGACACAGAAAAATCCCCTTGGCACCAGCCAAGGGGATTTTTAACTGTGAAAAAATCAATTCGTACAAAACAAGGGGATTTTAGCGTATCGGAGACACTGCGGTGGAAGAATCGTGCAATGTCGTTCTTTTCTCAAAAGCATTGCTGTTGTACAGGCTTAAGTGAAAAAAGTGAATAAATCTAAGCACGACCTACATATCAAAATGCACACTGCTGTTAAAAAGCGCTCTAAACTCCTCTTTATTCTTGCTAAGTGGCAGTGCCCACATCGCCTTTGTAATACAACATTCAGTGCTAAGATTATTCCCCTCAATGACATGTGGAAATTTGAGCACCTTACTCCCGACTTCATATCGCTCCATATGCGTGCCCTCATGGAGCATTTGCGTACTGACGATGACAAGGATGTCAGAGAGTTTCTCAATTGCCCCTTCAATATTCATGTCTGCTGCAAATGGGATTGAGCCCGAGCCATATGCTTCGATGACCAAGACATCACAATTTTTTGCGGCATGAATAAGCAAGTCGGGATCGAGACCCGGATATAGCTTTATCAAAGCGACTTTGTTACTTAGCCTGTCGTAAAATTTCGGCTCTTGAGCCTCATGTCGCATCAAAGTGAGATTGGCAAAAAGCCCGTCTTTCTCATAGACAGCGGCAAGATTTTTATTAAGCGAAATAAAAGCATCTTTATTAATAGAGCGTATTTTTCTTGCCTGAGTGCCAATGATTATTTTATTGTTAAAGGCGATGAAAACGCCCTTTGCATCTTGACAGGCAAAGTCAATACTGATATTAAGATTGTCAATTGCATCTGTGTTCTCCTCCAGCAGTGGATATTGCGAGGCGGTGAGAACAATTGGTTTTGCGCTGTTTTGCACGAGATATGAGAGTGCAGCACCTGTAAATGACAGCGTGTCAGTGCCATGTGTGATGACAAATCCGTCATATATATCATAGTTATCGCGAATTGTAGTCGCCATTTCCTCCCAATTACTTGGGACGATGTTAGCCGAGTCTATGTTCATGAGCTGAATGCCGCTAAGCTCAACCCTGCGGTCATCATAGTCAATTTTGGCAATCAAATCTTCAAAGGTGTGCTTTGGACGAAGCCCCTCGTCGGTTGCAGAACAACTTATAGTTCCGCCTGTGGCAATTATCAAAATCTTTTTCAAATTAATCATTCACTCCTTAAAAAGAATATTTCACATAGCTATATTATCAAATATTTCCCCAAAAAGCAAGAAAAATAAAAAAATTTAAGACATAAAGCTAACTACAAATTCATCACCTGCTCAAGAATTTGAATTCCTCTGCGATAGCAGTTGTAAATTGAAGTGCGACAGAGATAGTTTTCGCGGGAAAGTCTGACAACAGTGCCGTTTTTTTCGCGATAAGAGGACTTTGCAAGTTCAAGTACAACCACTTTTTCAAGTGGACTCAAAAAGCTATCAATATTGGCTAGCTCAAGGAGCGCTTGCTCTTTCTCTTCAATTCTCTCCTTGACATCTGACGTTATGTCACCACGCTCGTATTTATATCTGGCGACTTCTGCTTGCCGCCTATATACATGTTCATTTCGCACTAAATCAATAAATTTTTTCTCAAATTCAGTCTGTTTCTTTCTCATCGTATCACCTCACCATATAAATTACCCAAAAAAGTTCGACGGGCATCAGTCCAAATATCAATATAGCAGTCAAGACAATATTCACAGCAGATTATTTGCAGTTGCTCGGCGTAAACCTCGTCTGACATATGTAAACTCTCGTTGCAATAGGGACAATTCATCTTGACGCCTCAGCTTTCTTGCATGCTGGCATGATACACACACCGCTAAATCCCCATACACAACTATTGCACACTGCTCTGCGCCTCTTATTACACAGTGCTTCCTTAAGCAGCGCATAATTCTCTGTCTTCATAAAGTCATCAATGATCTCCTTAGTTGTCCTCTCGTTTTCCTCTATAATCTTACTCAAAAATGCCACCCTCCGCTTCAAAAAGATAGGAAAGACTGTAATTATTGAAAAATCTCTCCTGAATTAACACTGCTTCGAGAACTGAAATATCACTACCGCGCCTGATTCTCTCCTCTAGTTTTCGTGAGGAACAGTACAAAGATTTTGCAATTACCTCATAACTCTTGTCACTTGTCTCAATAAGTGACATCAAATTGGCATAACTCATATTTCCTCCGTAAGTTTAATATTACACGTTTTGTGTACTACAATAGTTATACTACACGATTTGTTGTTTGTCAAGACTATAAATAGATGAAAAAGTAAACAATTTGTGAAGTTGGAAGTCAGCTTGTTGACTTAATACACAAATTGTGATAGTATTCGATTTAGTTAAGGACATGTTGATGATGCTTGTATAGATCGGAGGTATAAATGGGAATGGGCATTGGTGACAGAATAAAAGAGGCGAGAGAGAGTAAGGGAGTCAAGCAATCGGAGATTGCACAACTTCTTGGGGTCAGTAGTCAGGCAATCAGCAATTACGAAAGTGGAATTCGTGACCCAAAGATTGAAATGCTTGTTAAAATTGCGAAATATCTTGATGTATCACTTGACTATATTGTTAAAGGAAATCCTTATGAAATTGATGTTAGCGACAGCTTGCCACAAGCGGTGGGATATGGTTTTGGTGTGCGTCAAATACCGATTGTTGGCAGAATAACAGCAGGGAGACCACTGTTTGCAATAGAAAATGTAGAGGGTTTTTTCCCAAGTGAAGAGGTGAACAGTGAGGATTACTTCTTTCTTAAAGTAATCGGTGACAGCATGCGCGAGCTTCGTATATACGAGGATGATATGGTGCTAATAAAAAGGCAATCGAGTGCTAAGAATAATGATATTGTTGTGGCAATTCTTGATGGCTACGAGACAGTGCTCAAAACATACAGCGAGACAGAGCATGGGGTGTGGCTGATGCCTGCAAATCCTGCGTATAAGTCGATTTTTCTGGCTTGGGAGGCGATTGATGCAAATCCCGACAAGCTAAAAATAGAAGGTGTTGCCGTGAAATTGTTGGCAAATCTGTGATGATTATGAGGAGCTAGCTTAAAACAATTATCAGTACATTTTGGTGCATATTGGTCAAGATGACCGAGATTTTGCCGCGTTTTAACATTATGACGTAGCCCAAAACATCAAGAAAGAATGGAGAATTAAAATGGAATTTTTAAATAAAGATAATATAGCTGAGTACGAAGAATTTAATAAATCACATAAGAAGGGACATTTTTGTCAGAGTTTCATGTGGTCTAAGGTGAAAATTGATTGGGATTTTGAAGTCGTGTTGTCTAGGAACAGTTTAGGGGACATCGTTGGCGCGATGGCAGTTTTAATTAGAAAAGTGCCAAAACTTCCATACTCAATCATGTATAGCCCAAGAGGCCCTGTCTGTGATATTCACGACAAAGAAGTGCTCGCAGACCTCATGTCGGGAATTAAAGTTCTCGCCAATAGATATAATGCATATACTTTTAAGATAGATCCTGATGTTAAGAGTTCTGACAAGGAATTTATTGAGACTATGCGCTCGCTCGGGCTCTCTCTCGATGAGGAGAACAAGAATTTTGACGCAATTCAACCGAGATATGTTTTTAGACTTGATGTACAGGATAAGAGTGAAGAGGAGATCATGGCGAGTTTCCATGAAAAGTGGAGATACAATATAAGGCTAGCTGCTCGTAAGGGCGTAGAGGTCAAAATTGCAGGTCGCGAGGAACTTGAATCCTTTGAGAAAATTATGCGTGAGACAGGTGAGCGAGACGGATTTATAACTAGAGGACTTTCCTATTTTGAGCGTATGGCTGACGAGCTTGGCGAGCATATGCGGCTGTATATGGCGTATTACGAGGGTAAACCAATTGCAGGAACGATCGCAATTTTATATGGGAACAAAGTCTGGTATCTCTATGGAGCTAGTTCGAATGAGCATAGGAAAGTTATGCCAAACTACCTCCTACAATGGGAAATGATTAAATGGTCAATTGAAGAAAAATGTGATATCTATGATTTTCGTGGCGTCTCGGGTGATATCTCAGAGGACAATCCGCTATATGGTCTCTACAAGTTTAAGAAGGGATTCAATGGGGAGTTCACAGAGTTTTGTGGTGAATTTGAAATTATATTTAAGCCATTTGTCAACAAGAGTGTAGATGTTGCTAAAAAAGTTTATAGAAAAGTAAGAAAACTTGTTAGATAGGGCAGAGCCCGAGTAGGTGTGATATGGAATTCAAACCGGATTATATATTTATAGCAAGCTCGACAGGCGGACCACAGGCGCTTGAGTTGCTGCTAAAGAAAATGGAAACTCCACTAGTCCCGTGCTTTATTGTGCAGCATATGCCAGCAAAATTTACAGCAATGCTTGCAGATTCACTTGCGAAACGCTGTGGCAAAAATGTAGTAGAAGTGAGCGAAGAGACCGTTATTAAAAAAGGTCAATTCTATATAGCTAAAGGTGGCAATCAAATGCTGTTTGTACGAGAAGAGGAAAAAGTCAGCATTTTACTTGGGGATGAAGTGGGACGCTTTGGATTAAAACCAAGTGCGGATATTTTTTTTAACAGCGCGGCAAATGCAATTGAAGGGTCAAAGCTGTTGATTGTAGTGCTTACGGGCATGGGCGATGATGGCACGGAAGGGATAAGAGTACTTAAGCAAACCTGTGAATGTTATACCATTGTTCAAGACGAGGCTAGTTGTATTGTCTATGGGATGCCAAAAAAGGTCATTGAGGCAGGCTTTTCAGATGAGGAATTACCGCTTGAGGAGATTGGCGCAAGAGTTAATGAAATTATGGAGAATGGATTAATTTAAGTGCAAATAGGAAATGTAACGCGTTCACTTGCAGTTAATTGACGGTTAATAGAAGAAATTTTGCGTTTTCGTTAATAGAGCATGAAGCACAAAATTATGAGAGAAATAAAAAACAAAACGAGCTAATAAGTTAGCTCGTTTTGTTTTTCTATATGTACAATTTAACCAACATTGTTGTACAAGCTGTTAATATTATTAAAAAACATTGCATTTTGCACCGATATATAGTATAATTATAGACTGACCTAACAATATATCGGAGTGTGAAGAATGTCGAGTGAGAATGTGCTAAAACTTAGATTTTTAGCGGTTAAAAAGAGAATAATAGAGCGAGCATATGAGAGATTTAACGAGCGCCAGCGTGAGGCAATTTTTGCCGATGACGGACAGGTGCTGATTTTGGCAGGTGCTGGCAGTGGAAAAACATCAGTTATTGTCAATAGGATTGCTTTTTTGCTTAGCTTTGGGACGATTTACCATGAGGAGAAATTGCCACAGGGATTGAGTGAGTTTGATGTAGATTTGATTGAAATATACGCAGAAAATCCGAGTGAGGAGTATGAGGGAACCGTCATGAATTTGATCGGCGCACGCCCTGTGCGACCATATCAGATTTTGGCGGTTACTTTCACGAACAAAGCAGCAAGAGAGCTTAAAGAGCGGATTGTTAAAATTTGCGGTAGCCGTGGTGAAGATGTCAATGCAGGCACTTTCCATTCGCTCTGCTTAAGGATTCTCAGAAGTGAAATTTCTGTGCTTGACTACACAAGTGACTTCACTATTTATGATACTGATGATTCCAAAAAAGTCATACGTGAGTGCATAAAAACGCTGAGACTTGATGAGAAAAAGTTCAACCCGGGTATGGTGCTTTCCCTTATGGGGCGTGCAAAGGACGGTTTGCAATCAGCCGTTGAGTTTGCAAAAGATGTCGAGGGCGACGAGTATATGAGTGCGGTTGCGAAGATATACAAGCGATATGCTGCAACACTTAAAGCTGCTAATGCGCTTGATTTTGATGATTTAATTTACAACACTGTTAAGCTTTTGCGAGAGAATCCACAGATTGCAGAAAAATACCAAAAAAGGTACAGATATGTGCTGATAGATGAGTATCAAGACACGAATAAGGCGCAATTTATGCTGACTGAGTTGCTTGCGGGCGGATATAGAAACATCATGGCTGTTGGTGACGATGACCAGAGTATCTACAAGTTTCGAGGCGCAACAATTGAAAATATTCTTGGTTTTGAGAAGGTGCATGCGAAAGCTAATATCATTAGGCTTGAGCAGAATTACCGCTCTACCACAATGATTTTGAATTGTGCCAATAAGACGATAAAAAATAATGAGAACCGCAAAGGCAAGACACTTTGGACTGATAATGGGGTTGGTGAGAAAATTGGACATTTCACGGCTCAAGATGCCTATGATGAGGCGAGATTTGTAGCAAATAAAATTCTTGAAATATCAGCGGCTCAAAACCGCTCTTTTGCTGATTTTGCTGTGCTATATCGCACGAATAATCAGTCAGCTGCGATTGAGGAAGTTTTTTCAAAGAGCGGCGTAAGTTTTAGAATTTTTGGAGCACTTAAGTTTTATGAACGAATGGAAATTAAAGATTTAGTAGCATATTTAACCTTGCTCGTCAATGAAAATGACAATTTGCGACTAAAAAGGGTTATAAATGTCCCTAAAAGAGCAATTGGCGACACGACAGTAGAATTACTTGAAAAGCAGGCACAAGAGGCAGGCATTTCAATGCTTGCGGCGGCAAGGCGTGCGGAGGAATTTCCTGAATTAAAAAAAGTGCAAGCGAAACTAATTGCGTTTGCGGAGCTTATTGATAATCTAAGAGTGGAATGTGCAAATATTTTGCCATCGGAAGCGCTTAAAAAATTGGTTGATACGACTGGATATTACGACTATTTAAGAGCGATAGACAACGCGGACGGCAAGGATAGATTATCAAATCTTGACACACTTTCTGAGAACATAAAGCATTATGAAGAGGGGGAAGAAAACCCCACAGTTGGCGGATTTTTGGAGGGTGCTAGTCTAGCAACCGACCTTGACAATCTTGACGAAGCGACATCCCAAGTCTCGGTAATGACAATTCACTCTGCAAAAGGGCTTGAATTTCCGGTTGTTTTTATTACAGGAATGGAAGAGGAACTTTTCCCATCTGCTCGCTCATTTGATCCGGCTGAGCTCGAGGAGGAGAGACGACTTGCATATGTCGCTATTACTAGGGCAAAAAATGAGCTATACTTGTCGAATGCTAAGATGCGAAGGACATTTTCAACCGTTAAATATCCTGCTCCATCCCGTTTTTTATCTGAATTACCGGCGGAGTGCATTGAAGTTATCGGCGGCACATTAAAGGCGGACATACAGCGAGCATCAGAGTTTATTGCAACAAAAAAACCTAATATTCACCGAGATGCACGACAAAAAACGGACAAAGTAGCGGCTAAATTTACAAAAGGGCAACTTGTTAAACATAGGAAATTTGGTGAAGGTATTGTTGTGGATGTCGCTGATATGGGTGGAGACCAAAAACTCGAAATTGATTTTAAGACAGAAGGCAAGAAAAGACTGATGGCTAATTTCGCTGCGGCGGCAATGTCAGTCGTTGAATGATGAGGTAAGCATATGTTTTTAGCTGATGGCTGGAAAGACTTTCAAATTCTTGATGCCACTTGCGGAGAGAGACTTGAGCGCTGGGGTGACTATATTTTAGTGCGACCGGACCCACAGGTTATTTGGAAGACAAAGAAGGTTAAATCTGAATGGAAGTCTCCTAATGGGCGGTATATTCGCTCGGCAAGCGGTGGCGGAAATTGGGAGCAAAAAAATCTTCCGGAGAGTTGGAAAATTAAATATAGAGATCTGACATTTCGCATCAAGCCGATGGGATTTAAGCACACCGGTGTATTTCCGGAGCAAGCATATAATTGGGACTATTGCCGTGAAATCATTGAAAAACATGTCAAAAACAGGACGATTAATGTCCTTAACCTATTTGCGTATAGTGGTGGTGCGACAATTTCAGCGGCAGCAGCAGGGGCTGCTGTCTGTCATGTAGATGCGTCAAAGGGCATGGTTGCGACTGCAAAGGAGAATGCGAAACTCTCGGGTCTTGAAAGTGCCAATATCAGATATATCGTAGATGACTGCAAGAAATTTGTAGAGCGTGAAATTAGACGTGGCAAAAAATATGACGCTATAATAATGGATCCACCGTCATATGGAAGAGGTCCGACGGGCGAGCTGTGGAAGCTGGAAGATGAAATTTACGATTTTGTAAAGCTTTGCACAGGAGTGCTGTCTGATGAACCTATTTTTATGTTGATTAACTCATATACTACGGGGCTTTCACCGTCTGTTATGTCGTATATCCTTGGGGCGACCATGAAAGAGAAATTCCAAGGAGAGACCTTTGCTGATGAGCTAGGACTTCCGGTGAAAGATTCTGACCCATTGCCATGTGGTGCCAGTGCATATTGGATTGCAAAATAGTTTGCAGGTGAGGGTGAAAGGAGAAAAGTTGGATAAAATAATTGAGACTAGGAACTTAAAATTTGACTACAAGACTTTGGATGGTGATAAAGAACCAGTCCTGCTTGGTGTGGATATAGAGATTAATAGAGGTGATTTTGTCGCAATTTTAGGGCATAACGGCAGTGGGAAGTCAACCTTGGCGAAGCATTTTAATTCGGTTTTAATACCGAGCAGTGGTGTGGTATATGTCGAGGGGATTGACACGAAAGATGATTCAATGTTGTTTGAAATTCGCCAAAATGTCGGAATGGTTTTTCAAAATCCAGATAATCAGATTGTTGCAACTATTGTCGAGGAAGACATTGCTTTTGCTCCTGAAAATTTGGGTGTAGAGCAATCAGAAATCGAGCAGAGAGTGGAATATGCACTGTCTGTCGTCAACATGCAAGAGTATAGAAAACATGCGGCACATCAGCTTTCGGGTGGGCAAAAACAACGTGTAGCAATTGCCGGTATCATCGCAATGAAGCCATCATGCATTGTGCTTGATGAGCCAACGGCAATGCTTGATCCGATTGGAAGAAAAGAAGTTTTAGAAGCTGTGCGCAAGTTAAATAAAGAGGAAAAAATTACGGTGGTGCTCATCACTCATTATATGAATGAGGCGACAGATGCTGACCGCGTTGTCGTTATGGATCAAGGGCTTATTGTGCTCGACGATAGTCCTCGAAAAGTTTTTGCACAAGTGGAAAAACTTGAAGCACTCGGACTTGAAGCTCCACAAGTGACTTCACTTCTAAATGAGCTTAAAACAGCAGGGATTGATGTCGATACTGATGCGATTGATGTTGATGAGGCTGCCCAAAAAATTCTAATGTTATTTTCTTCGAGAGGTAAAAAATAATGGTGAAATTGCGAGGTGAAAATCTCACATACACATATAGTGTCGGCACTCCCTTTGAAAAAACTGCAATTGACAATATAAGCTTTGAGGTTGAAAACGGTGAATTTCTCGGGCTTATTGGTCATACCGGTAGTGGGAAGTCCACGCTGGTGTCACACTTAAATGGACTATCAAGACCAACGAGCGGTAGATTATATTTGGACGGCGAGGACATTTGGGCGAAGCCAAAGGAAATCAGTAAAATTCGTTTCAAGGTTGGATTGGTTTTTCAATACCCAGAGTATCAACTTTTTGAAGAAACTGTATATAAAGACATTGCGTTCGGGCCGACAAATATGGGGCTTTCAGAGGCGCAAATTGATGAAAATGTACGCAATTCAGCGCATATAGTTGGAATTACTGACGACATTTTAGAGAAAAGTCCATTTGAATTGTCAGGTGGACAAAAACGTCGTGTAGCAATTGCAGGCGTACTTGCAATGCGCCCAGAAGTGCTAGTGCTTGATGAGCCGACAGCAGGGCTTGATCCAAAGGGTAGGGACGAAATCCTGTCTAAAGTGAGAGATTATCATAAAAAATCGAATGCGACTGTTGTGCTGGTCAGCCATAGCATGGAGGATATTGCGAAAAATGCAAGTCGAGTGATTGTTATGAATAAAGCAAAAATCACGATGCAAGGAACGGTAGCGCAAGTCTATCAAAGAGCATCAGAGCTTGAAGAAATTGGTTTGACTGTTCCGCAAATCACAAAACTTTTTGAAAAGTTGCGAGAAAGAGGGCTTCAAGTAGCTGACGGAGTCTATACGGTTGAGGCGGCAAAAGCAGAACTTCTAAGGCTGTGGAATGACTTAGGAGGTGCCAAAAATGCTTAAGGACATAACATTAGGTCAATTTTTCCCAGGAAATTCTCTTATACATCGTCTGGATGCAAGGGCGAAGATAATCGCAACTATTCTATACATCGCTATATTATTCACAGCGGCAAACATTTATGGTTTTTCAGTGGCATTTGTGTTTTTGCTGACAGTGATTGCGATTTCGAAAATTCCTATAAAGACGATGATTAAGAGCATCAGACCACTTATATTTATTATAGCTCTGACATCGGTGCTAAATATATTTTATACAGATGGTACACCGATTTTTACTATCTGGAAGATAACTGCAACATGGGAAGGGTTATATACAGCTGTTTTCATGGTGCTTCGGATTATTCTCCTCATAATGGGAACAAGCTTGTTGACATACACAACTTCACCGATTATGCTTACAGATGCGATTGAGAGACTGCTGTCTCCATTTAAGAAAATCAATTTGCCTGTGCATGAACTTGCAATGATGATGACGATTGCGCTCAGATATATCCCGACCTTGATTGAGGAGACTGAAAAAATAATAAATGCGCAAAAATCAAGAGGGGCAGATTTTGAAAGTGGCAGTTTGATGCGCAGAGCAAAAGCTCTCGTCCCAATACTGGTACCGCTGTTTGTTTCAGCATTTAGGCGTGCGGAAGAGCTTGCGGTTGCAATGGAATGTCGTTGCTACCGTGGCGGCGAAGGTCGCACAAGACTAAAAGTTATGAAAATGCAGGGAATTGATTTTATGGCGCTTTTGTTCATGATTGTTTGTCTTGGCGCAGTAATTTTCATTAATACACTTTAATTATAGGTGAGAGATTTGAATAAAGTACTATTAAAAATATCATATATCGGAACTGAGTTTGCTGGCTTTCAAAAGCAGAAAGACCAAATGACTGTACAAGGAGAAATTGAAAAAGCACTGCAGCTTATATTAGCTGAGCCGACAACACTGTATGGTTGTAGCCGAACAGATGCGGGGGTTCATGCGCTTGTGTACTTCGCATCATTCTCTACAAATTCAAATTTTGATGTGAAAAAGTATCCACAGGCGATTAATGCGAATATCCATAAGGATATCTCAGTTGTGGAAGCAAAACTTGTTCATGAAGAATTTCATCCTAGATTTGACCCAATTTACAAAGAATATATATATAATATTTGGACATCCAAATCGAGAAACCCTTTCCTAGAAAAAATCGCATATCATCATCCGCAACCACTGGACACAGATAAATTCTGTGCATTAGCACCGCTATTTGAAGGAGCATATGACTTTGCGGCATTCATGTCAAGTGGATCTGATGTAAAAGACACAAACCGCACAATCTATTATTGTAAGGCGGAGTTCAACGGTGGTTTGCTTAGATTAAAAATCAGAGGCGACGGCTTTCTTTACAATATGGTGAGGATTATAGTTGGGACATTGCTTGAAGCGTCGAAGAAGCAGGAAGCGGTTGATATCGTCGGGATAATCAACAGCTTAGACAGAACAAAAGCAGGCCCTGTGGCGCCGGCAAAAGGATTGCTTTTGAGCGATGTATTTTATGGTAAGATTAAAGAGCATAATAACGAGGGTAGCGAGAGCATTAATGTGACATATAAGGTGATGCAGAATTCATAATTGGGCGATATGCCTAAATGAGGTGTGAATGGCAGAGGATAACAAAAAACAGCCGATGACAAAACCGATTATATTAGATGGTAGCAAGGCGAGAAAGAAAAGAAAAAAGCAGAAGAGGCTTAATACAATCGCCTTTTTACTCATATTTGCAGCAGCTGTTGTTTTTATATTTCGTGATGAGATAGATTTTGGGGAAATACGCCTGTTTTTTACAGGACGCAGCTCGCCATTTTCGATACAAGAGCATGAAGGAACGGTAATTAGCGGCATTTTTTCTATGGCTGAAAGCAATTGCGCTGTCGCCTATAAGAATAATATTGTGCTTTCTAATGGTAATGAAGTAGCAGTAATTCGTGAAGATGGCGAAGTTGCACTAAGATTTCAAGCAATTATGCAGAATCCGACAATCATATCATCGGATCAATACTTTCTTATTTATGATATTGGAGGCACTTCGATTTTTGTGGCAAATAGTATATCGATTGTGCAAGAGATACACACGGAGAATCCGATTATAACAGCGACGATTAACGATAGGGGTGAGTTTGCATATGCAACGAGCTCGACGAAATATCGGAGTGAAGTTTTTGTGCACGGCTCGTCGCTAAGGCAGATATACGAGTGGTATAGTCAATCGGCATATATAAGCGCACTTGCAATTTCACATAATGGTGAGAGGTTGGCAATGGCGGGCGCCACGTCGAATTCGGGGCAGTTTTCCACAGTGTTTAGGGTGATTGACACAGCAGGGGAAGAGCATGGAGAAGAACTTTTTCTTCCTGATGAATTGGTTTTCAAGCTCAAGTGGAATGGTGATGAAATAATTTCTGTCAGTGATAAAAGAATGGCAATAATTGACACTGTGAGTAATATAATTGTTAATGAGTCATCTTTTTTGGAGGGGTACACATTAATAATGGCGACAGGGCATGACAGCTTTGTTTTTGCTCAGAGTGATTACAGGGCATATGGCGGCGTGTTGATTGTTTCATTTGACGAGGAAACTCTTGAGAAAACGGAGTTTGAACTTGCAAAGCTTCCTGCATCAATCTACGCAAATGGCGATAAAATTGTCGCACTTTACGCTAATTATGCAGAAATATATACTAAAAATGGGACTTTGATAAATGAGATAAATGATGTGCTTGCAAGCACGGCGGTAATCACTGATGATATGTTGGTGTATATTGTCGAAGCAGATGAAGTGCTGATTTATTCATAAAAAACGGGGGTAAAAAATGATTGCAATACTTGATGTTCTAACGGTTATACTAATACTCGGCGCAATAGTTCTTGCGGCGAGCAAAGGATTTATACAGGCGATAATAAATTTACTTGGAACTGTGGTTGCATTTGGCGCGGCTTTGTTCTTTTCAGATTTTGCAGTGGAGCTAATCAATAATAAATATGTCACTCCTTTTTTTGAAAAGACCGCCAGTGAGGCAGTTGGTAATTTTATGACGACGCAGGCGGTTGACCCTGCGGAATTTAGCAGGCAATTTGAAGAGCTCTTTACGAATGCACCGCAAGCACTTCAAGATATGTTGAACAGATTTTCAGCAGATGCGACAGATGTCTACAATGCATTTTTGGCGTCCCCTGATTCAATTGCGGCAAGAGATGCGGCAATTAGTGCAATTATTGAACCGATTGCATCAGCTGTGAGTTTAGCACTTGGATTTCTTGCGGTTTTCATCGGTACTTATATTGTAATTAAAATTGCGGCATTTGTGATAGATAGCGTGTTCAGACTTCCTGTGCTTAAGCAAATTAACGGATTTTTTGGAGTTTTACTCGGCGCATTGCAAGGTATTTTATGCGTGTTTATCCTAACCGCAGTGGTTGCATATCTAGCGCCGACAATTGAGAATTATAGTGGCGAGACAATCAATCAAGAGACGATTGATGAAAGTCTTGTTTTCAAATATTTTTATAATGCTAGCCCTATGAAGGACTTACTTATGTAATGTGCTAAGCGGAAAAAAAGAGGAGTAATAGTTATGTTGTGTAGTAGATGTAATAAGAGAATGGCAGTGATTTTCATGACGGGAAATGATGGCAAAGACGCCTTTACAAAAGGGCTTTGTATTCAATGCGCTAAGGAGCTTGATGTAAAACCCGTCTCGAATATGCTTGATAATATGGGTATTGGTGAGGATGAGCTCAGCATGCTAGAAGAGGAGATGCAAAATTATCTCCAGCCTCAAGAAGGAGATGATTCTGAAAATTTAGAGGGTCGCTCTATGTCATTACCTAATTTTCTGTCATCGATTTTGGGGAATAACAGTGGGGCAGAAAATCCTGAGAGCCCATTTAATCAAGAGTCTTTTGGCGGAAAAAATTTCTTTTCACAAAGCAAAAAGGCGCCTAAAGACGGCGACAAGAAGAAAAAAGACAAAGAAGATGGACATAAATATCTTAATATGTATTGCCAAAACTTAACGCAAAAAGCAAGAGATGGCAAGATTGATGCTGTTTTAATGCGTGAGGAGGAGATGGCGAGGGTCACACAAATTCTAAATCGCAGACAAAAGAATAATCCATGCTTAATCGGTGAGGCAGGCGTTGGTAAAACTGCGATTGCTGAGGGGCTTGCAATTAAAATTTCTAAGGGTGAAGTGCCTGCGAAACTGATTGGTAAAGAACTCTATCTCCTTGACCTAACTGCCCTTGTGGCAGGGACACAATTCCGCGGGCAATTTGAGAGCAGAATTAAAAATCTTATTGAAGAAATAAAAAAATCAGGGAATGTAATTCTCGTTATTGACGAGGTGCACACTTTAGTTGGAGCCGGTGATGCTGAAGGATCTATGAGCGCCGCTAATATCCTTAAGCCTGCACTTTCAAGAGGTGAAATCCAAGTGATTGGAGCGACAACATTTAGAGAGTATAGAAAATCGATTGAAAAAGATGCAGCGCTTGAAAGGCGTTTTCAACCTGTTACGGTTGAAGAGCCGTCCATTGATAATGCTGTGCATATTGCAATGGGTATTAAAAAGTATTATGAGGAGCATCATGGCGTTAAAATTGCTGATGAAACTGTTAAATCAGCGGTTGTTCTGTCAGAGAGATATATCACAGACAGATATCTTCCGGACAAGGCAATTGATTTAATTGACGAGGGCGCGTCCCTTGCCAACATCGGCGATAAGGTCGGGAATATGCTATATCTGCTTGATAAAGAGCTTGCAGAGATTACGAAACAGAGCTTGGAATTTGAGCCCGATGGCACAGAGGAAGGCTTTGCTGAATCGGCGAGACTTCGTGCGGAAGTATTGCGCCTTGAAAAAGAGAAAGAGGCGCTCATTGAAAAGAAAGATATCGTATATGTGTCAGTTGAGCAACTTGCGAAAGTAATTGAGCTGTGGACAGGTATTCCTGCGTCGAAAATCAAAGAGAGCGAATATAAGAAATTGGCACAGCTTGAAAGCACCCTAAAAGAGCGAATAATCGGACAAGATGAGGCGATAGAGTCACTCGTGCGCTCTCTAAAGAGAAATAGAGTAGGACTCAGTGTGAAGAGAAAGCCGTCATCATTTATTTTCCTTGGCCCGACAGGCGTTGGAAAAACAGAGCTGGTAAAACAGCTGTCAGGCGCATTATTTGATAGTCCTGAGACGATGATAAGACTTGATATGTCTGAGTTTATGGAGAAACATTCCGTCAGCCGTATGATTGGAGCGCCTCCGGGATATGTTGGACATGAGGAAGCGGGGCAACTTACGGAAAAAGTTCGCAGAAAGCCATATAGCGTAATTCTATTTGATGAAATTGAGAAGGCACATCCCGATGTGTTAAATATAATGCTACAAATTTTAGATGATGGGCGCATTACAGATTCAAACGGAAGAACCGTTAATTTTGAGAATACTGTTATTATTATGACTTCAAACGCCGGCAGTGACAAAAAAGAGAGTATTGCAGGATTTGGCACGAGTGAATTAAAACGCACAAAAGATAAGGCGATGAAAGCGCTTGAGAGTTTCTTGCGCCCTGAATTTATCAATCGTATTGATGAAGTTGTGGTATTCGCGCCTCTATCTATGGAAAGTTGTGTCGAAGTTGCAGCTATAATGCTCAAAGATTTAGTTGAGGCAGGGAAAGCGCAAGGCAGGGAACTGACAGTTTCTGATGGTGTCGCAAACAT
>CAYJIE010000008.1:28149-42257 GCA_964370145.1 uncultured Oscillospiraceae bacterium | reverse complement strand
CCGTCGCCTCCCCTTCAACTGTCGGGTTAGTCGCCATGATGACCTCTTTGATGTCGCCTTCCCCACAGCGGAGCACAAGCTCCTTGAGCTTAATATCCTCAGGTCCGATTCCGTCCATAGGCGAGATTAGCCCATGGAGAACATGGTAAAGCCCCTCATACTCCCTCGTCCGCTCAATAGACGGTATATCCCGTGGGCGCTCCACAACACATATCACAGCGCTGTCACGCTTACTATCATCGCAGATCGGGCAGATGTCCCTGTCCGATATATTTTGACAAATCTCGCAATACTTAATATTCGCCTTTGCCTCAATAATCGCATTGGCAAATTCCAGCGCCTGCTCATTCTCCATTTTAATCACATGGAACGCAAGCCTCGACGCCGATTTATTCCCAATACCCGGCAACTTTGCAAAGCATTCAATTAGCTTAGTCACCGATGTGCTATAACTCTTCATCTAGCTATCCCCTCTTTGCCTTATGATAAGTTTGATAGACGTACCCTCCAAGCCAAACACCGAGCGGATTTGATTTTCAATATATCTTTGATAGGAGAAGTGGAACAACTGCGCATCATTACAGAAAATTACAAATGTCGGCGGCTTAATTCCGATTTGTGTCATGTAGAGTACCTTTAGGCGCTTACCTTTATCTGTTGGCGGCTGAACTCTCAGCACAGCTTCACTTAGTACTTCGTTTAGTTTACCGGTCGTAATTCTCATGCAGCTCTGCTCGTGGACAAAATTAATCATCTCGAATATCTGATCGACACGTTGACCTGTTAACGCTGACATGAACACAATCGGTGCATATGACATAAAAGCGAATACATTTCGTATATCTTTCTTCATATTATCCATTGTGTATGTGTCTTTCTCCACCAAGTCCCATTTGTTGACCACGAGAATACATGCTTTTCCGAGATCATGTGCAAGCCCTGCCACTTTCGTGTCCTGCTCTGTTGCTCCGACAGTGGCGTCAATCATAATTAGGCAGACATCTGCGCGCTCCACTGCCATATTGGAGCGAATTACGCTGAATTTTTCAATTCTCTCGTCCACAGAGCGCTTGCGGCGCAGTCCAGCTGTGTCGATAAACACATATTTGCCCTTGTCATTTTCAAATTTACTGTCGACCGCATCACGAGTAGTACCCGCCACTTCAGAGACAATAACTCTGTTCGTGCCGAGGATTTTATTAATCAGGGAGCTTTTCCCCGCATTCGGCTTTCCGATTACCGCAACATTTATAAAACCTTCATTTTCATCATCAAAGGTTTCCGTGGGCAAATTTGCGACTATTTCGTCCAACAAATCGCCTGTTCCGATACCATGCGTCGAAGATACTGGAAATGGGTCGCCCAGTCCTAGATTGTAAAACTCATATACTTCAGGTGGAACATGTCCTGTCCCATCAACTTTATTGACAACGACAATAACTTTCTTTTTCGCCTTTTGCAACATCGTCGCAACAGCTTCGTCCGCCGCCGTCAGTCCAGTGGTCACATCTGTCATGAGCAATACCAAATCAGCTGTATCTATCGCTATTGTCGCCTGATTTCTCATCTCTAGCAAAATTTCATCATCTGTGGACGGCTCAATTCCTCCCGTGTCCACGAGCATGAATTCTCTACCCTGCCACTCAGCCTGAGCATATATCCTATCCCTAGTTACTCCTGGTGTATCCTCCACAATCGAGAGTCTCTTCCCGACAATTTTATTAAATAAGGTAGATTTCCCTACATTTGGTCGCCCTACAACGGCGACAATGGGTTTTGCCATATTATTCCCTTTCCGACAGCGCACTGTCCTATGCCAATCTCATGTCTTACAGTGACATGTCGCAATATGCACATCGCATATGCTCCTCTTTTTTGCTCAGCATTCTATTTCCTTTTTCTATATTTGTAATACATTTTGTATTTTTGCACGTCTTATCTACAATTTCAAAGCGTTTAATCGGCTCCTCAGCCTCAAGCCCCTCCTCTTTTCCAAGAAGCATCAAGATGAGCGCCATCCTCGCATACACGCCATATTTCGCCTGCTCAAAATAAAGTGCGCTGCTGTCCTCGTCCACTTCAATCGCAATTTCATTTACTCTTGGCAGTGGGTGGAGCACAATCATGTCAGCTTTTGCCGTCTCCATCTTTTTTGTGTCAAGAACATAGCTATCTTTAAGACGCTCATATTCCGCCTCACTAGCAAATCGCTCTCTTTGCACCCTTGTCATATAGAGAATGTCGAGCTGTGGCATCGCTGTGTCAAGATCCGTAGTTTCAACAAATTCAATGTTGCGCTCTTGCAGCATCTGTCTTAGATAGTTTGGGATTACGAGTTCTTTGGGCGAAATAAAGACAAAATTAACAGCCTCATATCGCATCATCGCTTTCACCAGAGAATGTACGGTGCGCCCATATAATAAATCGCCGCAAAGTCCCACGGTTAAATTGCCAAGTCGCCCTTTTTCACAGTGAATTGTCACAAGGTCTGTGAGGGTCTGTGTCGGATGTTGATGTCCGCCGTCCCCTGCGTTTATCAGTGGAATTTTCGCCGTTCTCTTTCCGGCGAGTGCCGCACCCTCAATAGGGTGTCTCATGGTTACAATATCTGCATATGAGGAGATCATTGCAATTGTATCTGCGACAGACTCGCCTTTTGCGGCAGAGCTCGACGACGCAGACGAAAATCCAATCACCGCACCGCCTAAACGATGCATCGCTGATTCAAAAGACAGCCTTGTCCTCGTGCTCGGCTCAAAAAAAAGTGTGGCAAGTATTTTCCCTTCACACGCCTTTGTATATGCAATTGGGTTTTTTTTAATCTTCATTGCAAGCAAAATCAAATTTTGGGTCTCTTCCACCGTCAAATCATATGTCTCAAGCAGATGTCTCATATACACGCACCCCCTATATATCAGTACAATAAACTCTTTTGAAAAATTCCTCAGTATATTTTACATTATTTCACGCATAATGTCAACGAAAATATGCTTGACAGCAAATAGTTGCGATGATATACTATCAATGTCGATTAGTGCTGATTAATCTTGTGGATTGGAGCGACAATATGGGTAAAATTTTAATGATAGAGGACGAGAGAGCAATTTGCGATATCGTCACATTCAATTTAATTAAAGAGGGGCATGAGGTCGTCGCCGCATATGATGGACAAGACGGCATCGACAAAGCCCTCGCTGAAAGTTACGATTTGATTCTTCTTGATGTCATGCTTCCAAAGCTCGACGGTTGGGGTGTGCTAAGACAACTTCGTGAAAAAAAATCAACACCTGTCATCATGCTCACTGCTCGTGAAGAGGAGATTGACAAAATTCAGGGGCTTGAACTCGGCGCTGATGATTACATCACAAAGCCGTTTAGCTTAAATGAGCTAAAGGCGAGAATTAAAAGTAATATTCGTCGTGCCACTTCATATAGTGCCGCTGAGGACGAAAACCCCTCTCAAGAAGAAGAGGTGCGTGGGCTTAAAATAAATCTTACGACAAAAATATTAAAGCGTGATGATACGACGATTGAGCTGTCAGGACGTGAGTTCTCGCTGTTCTCATTCTTATATAAAAACAAGGGTAAGGTCTTTTCAAGAGAAGAGCTCCTTGAGCAAGTGTGGGAATATGAGGGCTTTCTCGGCGACCTTCGTGCCGTCGATGTCATGGTTAGAAGACTGCGTGAAAAAATTGAGAAGGACCCCAGTGATCCCGACTTAATTAAGACAAGACGTGGCATGGGCTACTATCTTGAGGGCTAAAATGGACAAAATGCAGTTGGTCACATGGTCGCCATTTGAGCGACAAATTAGCATCCCATTTTTAGGCGAACTTGTTCACAAGCACGGTTTTCAAGTCAAACTTTCAACGCGCGAAGGCGAAAAAATGAATTTTCATTTTGAAAATTGCCAATCCTATTTCTGCATCAACGAAACATTTTCAGAAGAATTTTGGAGTGAAAACTCAAAAGAAATTTCTCCGTTTTATAAAAATCCAAATTCAGATTTCATCAATTTTCTAAAACAAAAAAGTGAAGTTTTTCGTGACTGTGTGACGGCCGCAACGCATTATATTTTCGTTACGCAGGATTGCATTTTGCATGTCATCGCCGATTGTGAACCCGTTTGTGTTATTAACGGCGACTAATTAGTCTTGTTTTTCGCCTTTTTTTGAGTCAATTCAAAATTACGTAGTATCACATTTCTCTTGCGATATGAAAAAGCACGTAGCGAATATGCCTTTGAATAGTCCTCGTCATTCATGGCAGCGATGTTTTCATGCGAAAGCGATTTAATAAGATTATTGTTAAACTTGGGGTTTTCGGTGTGTTTTGAGGACATATTTACAGGACATGCTGTTTGACAGCTATCGCAGCCCCAAATAAGCTCCGCTGTACCAAGCAATTTCTCCTCATCAGCTGTAAGTGTCTTCTTCTGACTAAGTGCAGATAGACAACGACTCTTATCAAGCATACCCGTGCTAATAGCCCCTGTTGGACAAGCCCTCTCACAGGCAAGACAGCCATTACAAGGGTTTTCTGTACTCCCTATCATCTCTGGAAATTCATTTTCAATCACAATTCCGCCAATGAAAATAAATGAGCCGTGCTTTTCATGCATGAGTAGTCCATTTCTTCCAATGCCACCGAGCTTTGCATGTTCAGCTAAATTTTTTTCATAAAACAGTGATGAGTCAATAAAAATTCGATGATTTCCAAGTATTTCATGGTTGTCTTTAATAAAATTTGACAAAATTTGTTTTAGCACGACATGATAATCCTCACCCATCGTATACAATGAGAGATTGCCATCATGAAATCCACTAAAATACGGAAAAGTTGCCACAAGTACAGTTTTATATGCAAAAGGCGGCTGTCTTTTCTCAAATGCCTTCGCTGACTGCTGTGGCAACAGAGCATATTCTGCGGCATATTGCAAAGAATTAAAATTAAGCATAAATCACCAATAAATAATTATAGAGTTATACAAATAAAATAAATAAGGAGTATTATTATGTTAACGATTACAAATGAGAATTTCGAGAGTGAAGTCCTTAAGAGCGATGTCCCTGTGCTTGTGGATTTCTGGGCTCCATGGTGCGGCCCTTGCAAGATGATTGGTCCAATCATCGAGGAGCTTGACGCAGAGCTTGCGGGCACTGTAAAAGTTGCAAAGCTCAATGTAGATGATGTCCAAGATGTTGCGATTCAATATCAAGTTATGAGCATTCCGACTATCATTGTTTTCAAAGATGGTGAGGTTTACAAAAAATCCATCGGTTTTAAGGACAAGGCGTCTTTACTGGACCTAGTAAAATAGTTAATTTATGGGGAGGAACAAAGTTCCTCCCCATAAGACTTTTTATGTCTGAACTTACTATATAAATACAGTACATATTATTAGTTTCCACACATACAGAGCAATCTTTGCTCTGTATTTCTTTACGCAAAAAACTAGATTTTGTATTATCAACAATAATATGCCCTATCCTCAAACCGCTCTACTCTTCTTCGCTTTCGCCCTCATCTTCAACTCCGAAACCACGAATGACCATGACATCTTTGATATCGCTAAAGTCAACACTTGGGCGAAGCACCGCATATTTAGAGAGATTATTACTCTCTGCTTGCACTTCTATAATCTCGCCGATCACAATTCCTGCCGGAAACAATTCTCCAAGGCCAGATGTCTCCACAAAATCCCCCTCTTGCGCAAGGCTGTTATTCGAGAGATACGACAGCCTGCACAGACCTTGTGCGTTCAGCTCAATATCACCCTCAAGCATGCAGATATCATGTGTACCGACCACGGATGCGCCAATCGCACCGCCATCACCGACGATGGTCATCACCTTTGAAAATGTCGCACCGATTTCGCTGACGATGCCGACCAATCCGTCGGCTGTGATAACCGCGTCATATAAATCAATGCCGTAATTCGTGCCCTTATCTATTGTAAAGCTGTAAAAAAGACTTCCGGGATCTTTTGCAATGACATCGGCATAGACATAATCAAAGTCTTCATTTTCTTCAACAATGCCGATAAATTCCCTCAAGCTCTCATTTTCAAAGCGCATTCCCTCAAGTTCTCGCACTTCTTTTTCAAGTTCTAAAACCTTCTGTTTAAGTATCTCATTTTCCTCTTCTAAGGTGCTGTAATTCGTAAAGTAGGACAACCCACCGGATATCATATTCACCCCTGAGGTGAAAACCTCTTGGAGTGGTGCGAACACCATCCCCACTGCCGATTGCACAAAGCTTGCTTTTCCTGTCTGATAATTATAATAAATCAGCGATAACAATGCCAGCACTACTGCAAGAATTGCCGCTATAAATTTTCCGCTTGGCTTTTTTATCTGGGAGACCCCCCTTTACCTAAACATTGTAATCTCAAATTCACGCTCGAGCACTTTCACAAGCTCGCACAGCGGCATACCCATAACAGTGTAGTAGTCTCCGCTGATTTTCTCAACAAGAAAAGCCCCCACCGCTTGTATACCATATGCGCCAGCCTTGTCCATTGGCTCGCCCGTCTTTACATAGTTTATTATTTCCTGCTCGGTTAAATGCTTAAATGTCACAGCTGTTTTTGACAAAAATGAGTATGTTTTTTCTGCACTCACCACAGATACACCTGTGCACACATCATGTGTCGCTCCGGACAGTTTTCCCAGCATATCGCAAGCATCTTTCTCATCTTTTGGTTTTCCCATGACGACGCCGTTGTGAACAACCACAGTATCTGCACCGATTACAACACAGTCCTCATTTTTCTCATAAATATCCTTCGCCTTTGCACTTGCGAGATTGACCACAAGTTCCTCCGCGCTATTTCCAAAAACCGTGCTCTCATCAAGCGATGAAGGGCAAATCTCAAATTCAAATCCCAAATTTGTAAGGAGCTCAATGCGTCTTGGTGATTTTGTCGCCAATACAATTTTTTTCATATGCCCTACCCCTTAAAAAAATCTACGCCAAGCGTAAAACGAAAGTGCGAGCCCTAATATTGTGCCGATTGTGAGGCTAAAATATGCGCCGAAAGTCACTTTCACAATAATCAAATCCACGACGAGCGGATTTGGCGCTCCAATTCCAAAGCTCTGCCCATATGACAGCCATGAGAGGAAACTTATATCCTTTGTAAGCTCCGCTATAAATGAGCCGAGCACAACTCCGATTAGCATTAACAATATGCCTGTAAATGTACTTGCATGACTTTTAGCCATGATGCCTCCCAATCCAAACAAAGCGACTCACGCTTCATTTGCTTATATTATAAAAATCAGTTGCTTCCCGTGCTCCCAAAGCCGCCTTCGCCACGAGAAGTTTCGGAAAGACTTTCAGCGAGCGAAATATTCGCCCTGCAAACTGTGGTGATTAAAAGTTGAGCCATTCTGTCCCCATGAGTAATTACATAGTCCGTGTTCGACAAGTTTATCAATGCGACACCGATTTCACCTCGATAATCGGAGTCGATTAGCCCAACGCCGTTTGCAAGAGCAATGCCATGCTTTGTACTTAGCCCCGAGCGTGCCATTACAAATGCGCAGCAGTCCTTTGGCATCTCCATTTGCAAGCCTGTCGGCACAATTGCTCTCTCGCCACTTTTTATGGTGATGCTCTCACCAATATCCGCATATAAATCCATTGCCGCCGCAGTCTCACTCGCATATTTCGGTAAAGTAGCTGACTTGCGAATCAACTTAAACTTAATGTCCACTACATCACACCCCTTGTGTATAGCCCACGAGTAAAATCAGCAGGCTTTGCGCTCTCAAATCCCATATATGCATCAATTACCTTTGCCGCCTCGATTTTATCCTCTGTCGTAAATGACAAGGTCAAAAATGAAAGTGGCAAATTTTCATATTCCTCTTTTTTGTCCGCAACATATAATGTTTTTGCATTGAGCACTGTGTTTCGACAAAACGGCGCATCTCTCATGACTATAAAATCTTCGCCCTGTCTATCCGTGAGAGTTGCCGGCAATTTACATTTGGAGTTACAAGTAAACTCATTTTTGTACAAACAGTTTTGTGACAACATCAGTGGCTGCCTACCATATGCCAATATGCCGCATGGCACTGACATTTTCAAGTCAGCGATTTTCGCATATGACAGCTCTTGTGACAGCGTGAGCATATCCGCTCCGAGCTCTTTTAGCGCCTCAATGCTATATGAATTATAGACATTCAGCCCGACATCACCAATTACTTCATCAAAATATTCCTTAGCCAGTGAAATTCCTGCGACATTATACACAAGGCCGCAACACGCCCCAATTTCTTTCGCCTGTTTTAGCATCGGAGTTAGAACTTTTTCCTCTTTATCAAAGAAGATTTTCGGCAAAATCACACCAATTTTGAGCCCCTCGCCAACAAGTGCTTTAATTTCATTTTGACGCTGTGAAAACTCCTCAATTCCAATGAAAATTCTACTTAAATTTGACGCATTCTCAGGAATTTGTCCAACATGCGTAAATGTGCCATACAGTTCTGTTTTTTTAGCTTTCACATGCTCGGGACATCGCTTAGTCAAACTAAAAGCGATTGATTTGTCCTCATCTTTATACAAACTGTCAAGGAGCTCTGTCACATCACGTCTAAGCGCATTTAGCGCTGACTGCGCAATCATCAAGCCCTCGCCAATACTCGCTGAAATCTCGCCTAAATAAAATCTCGTGTCGCCAAGCTTTGACAGTGCTTTTTCCACATCTTCAAAACTCACCGCTCGATTTCTTGCAATTTCAGGTGTCGCACCGACCGCAGTCGCCACCACTTCGCCAGCTTTTGCAATTAATTTTGTCGGCTTGTCCCTCTCAATAAAAATTTCAAAATTAACAGGCGTATCTTGCCTGTTTTTCTCCAGTAGTGGGATTTCGTCAATCCTTGCCTTTTCGGCATTCAATGCCCTCTTAGCTCTATCCGTATATGTCTCGTCACGCATCCCAAACATATCTCTGCCGCTCTCGCCCATGAGATAATCCTTTGTGAATCCCTGTCTGCTGAAAATCGATGACAAAAACTCAATGTCGCTTTTGGGTGCTTTTAGTCCTGTTTTTAGTGCTTTTTTATAGGCTGATGTGACGCTTGACACATATTCAGGGCGCTTTAGTCGGCCCTCAATTTTCACTGTTTTGACCCCTGCTCTTGCAAGGTCACTCACCTCATTCAAAGTGCACATGTCTTTAAGCGAGAGCATATGCCTTGATTTGCCGCCATTCACGGAATATGGCAGGCGACATGGCCCTGCGCAACGTCCACGATTTGCAGAGCGTCTACCCAAGAGAGCCGACATATAACATTGCCCCGACATAGAAAAACACATTGCTCCATGCGCAAAAGCCTCGATATCAATCGGGGAATTCTTACAGATATACTCAATGTCAGAAAGTGATAGTTCACGACCGACAACAGTTGCCCAAAAGCCAAGTTTCGCCGCTGACTCAACCGCCCTCTTGCTATTGAATGCGCATTGTGTTGACGCAATCATTTTAAGCTGTGGCGCCCATTCCTTTATGAGCTTTGCAAGCCCCAAATCCTGAACAATCACAGCATCTACATTTAATTTACACAAATTTTCGATAAAAGGAGCAATTGCCTCAAGCTCTCTGTCACTGGCAAGCGTATTCACCGTGACATATGCCTTTGCCCCATACAAATGACAGAGCTCAATTGCATCTTTGAGCTCCTCATCGCTAAAGTTTTTTGCCGCCTCTCTGGCGTTAAAACTCTCTCCGCCAAAATATACGCAGTCAGCACCGCTTTTAAGCGCCGCTATAAGTGCTTGCATAGAGCCGGCAGGAGAGAGTATGTCCATATTATATTTCATTATTTATTGATCCTTCGCAAGCTTTGAAAGTCTGCCTTTCATTGAGCTCACCTCATTTGTAAGTCTTGTGTTCTCTCTTTTCAAATCGTCGTAATTAACACGCAATTTGTTCATATCCTCAATATAACTTTTGAGCTGCCCTCTTAGGCTGTCGCAAGTCTCTTGCGCTTTAATTTTCTCATCGCAAAACTTAAAAGCAGCATATACCGATGCCATCGCATGGGAAAACTTAGACGCCTCCAAAATTGCTCTTAGCTCTTCGTCCAAAATTTTCGCAACCCTATTTGCGTATTCCTCGCTCTCCTCTGTAATCAGAGTATATGATGTGTCAAGTATTCTTACAGAAATTTTTCTCTCCATTTTCATCCCCCTCCTATTTATAGTGAAATCATTTCTCTTTGTCTTTGATTATAAATCGCAAAATGCTTAAACCCTGCGTCACGCAAAATTTGCTGTCCCTCTCTAATTCCGACACCAATATCTTGTGGTCTGTGCGAGTCAGAGCCGACAGTCAAAAATTCGCCGCCGCAACGCTTGTACATTTTAACGAGCTCAAGCCCTGGCAACCCGTCTTGCAATGAATTTCTAAATCCGCTTGTGTTAACTTCAAGCGACTTACCGCGCTCTGCAAGCACTTTAAATATATCCTCACAGATGCCATAATACTCGCTTAGATCAAGATTCACTCCAATTCTGTCCGCATATCTAATCGGGAGTGTCAAATGACCAAGACTGTCAAAATCATATTTATTGACAGAACTCAAAATTTCCTCAAAATATGCATGTAGAAAGTCATTGATATCCAAGCTGTAGTCAACTTCGCACGCATCAGGAAAATTTGTCGGGCTGTGCATTGAGAACAGAATGAAATCATAGTTGTAGCCGTCCATGACGTCTTTAACACGCTTTTCATCTTGTTGCCATTGTCCAACTTCAACGCCAAGCGCCAGTTTTAGCCTATCCTTACAAAATTCCTTTGCCCTTAAAAATTCTGCAACGGATTTCTTTTGATCAAATGGACGAATAGAGTCCTGCCAATAATGTGTGGTGGCACCACACTCAAGATGGTCGGTGATGCAGAGCTGTGTCATGCCTCTCTCAATCGCATTTTTGCAGACCTCAACAATATCCGCTTCGCTGTCAGGGCTTATATTCGTGTGAACATGGTAATCATAGTAGTTCATAGTAACCTCTTTATTGTAAATTGTCAATTGTTGCCATATGCCACTCATTTATGCCCACATCTTCACTGTTAGCAGGCACCGATGAAATATCCGTTGTCATTGCGATAATGGTATACCATTCGGCAATTGGGATAATTGGCAAATCCTCAAGTGCTCTAAATTGCATATCCTTCATGATGGTCTCTCTCTCGTCCACATCGGGCTCGACATATGCACGATATAAGAGATTATCGATTTCGACATTTGAATATCCCATGAAGTTAAGCGCACCATCTGTCGCCAGTCTGTGGATAATCATCTCGGGATATGGCCCTTGACTGCCGCCAACTAAGGTGAGTTCAAAATCAGAGTTTACAAACACATTTTCCTGCCACTCGCCATAATCCATTGTGATGACTGTGACATCTATTCCAATTTCAATTAACTGCTCTTTAATTACGGTTGCAATTTCAGGATAAGGCTCCGCATCGTAAACTTTAAGTGTCATTCTTAAAATTTCTTCGTCATTTGGCTCCTCACCTTCAGGAGTTTGCTCCTCCCGATTAAGTTGCATCAACTGATTTGCCCTGTCGATATCCGTATCGGGTAAGTTTGCAAGCTCTGTATATGTGTCCTCGAACATAGGCGAGATGAAACCATCTGAAACCGCTCCAATCCCAAGCATCGCTCGCATCAAAATATCCTCTTGATCAATCGCATATGAAATTGCACGTCTTAGAGTATGTGTAAAAACAGGATTGTCATGATTAAAAGTCAGATATATCCTAGAGGCATCATTAACGGCAACAACGTCATAGTCGCCGCTCGCCACATATTTAGCCACAGATGATAGGCTCATTGGTGTGTTTAACACATCGATGTCACCGAGCTCAAATGCGAGCCTCGCCTCATCCGGTGAGGAGTATACAAAAAATTGCAGCAATTCGATTTTTGCTTCACCCTCGAAATAATCTTCATATGCCTCTAGCGTGATTAGCTCACCTTGCGCTCTCGCCGTGTACATATATGCACCTGTTCCAATCGGGGCATATACTGCGTCACATGCCAGCCAATCATTGCCCGAGTAAAGATGCGACGGCAAAATTGATGCGCTTTCGTTCGCTAGCGTGTTGAGTATGAATGGATCTGGGCTACTAAAATGCAGAACAATTTCAAAGTCACTTGTCGCCTCAACCATGCTTATCGCCTCAAGGCTCTCCCAAAGCACTCCATGCGAAGATTTTATCGTATCCAAAGTGTATTTTACATCACTTGCAGTAAATCTACTGCCATCATGCCATGTCACATCGTTTCGCAGTGTAATTGTCAGTGACAAATCATCCGAACTAAACTTCCAATCACTTGCAAGGTCAGGGATGATTTCACCTTTTGCATTCGTCTTAACAAGTCTTGAAAACACATTTTGTATGATGACAGAGCTGTCTTGTTCCATAATCGCACAGGGATTAAATGTATATGGCTCCACTAAAAGCGGAAATTTCAAAATGTTTGTAATATCAGTTGGAATTGCCGGGGTGCTTTCACTAGTTGTCGGTGTCTCACTGCACGCTTGCAGCATAAAGGAAAATAGAAGTATCGCTGTTATTATTATCGTGTATTTTTTTGACATATACGCTCCATGATTTGTATTCAACTTAAATAAACACTGTAAGCGCAAGGCTTCCAGTCACTTTTTCATCTTCAATTTTTGCTCATTAAAATTAAATTTATTGCATTTGTACTTTACTGATATATTTTATTATATTTTAGCGGTTTTGTCAAGGAAAACAATGTCTAATACAGCTAAAATTCACAATTCGTTTATCTCGAACATGTGAAAAAATAAACAGCATTGTTAGTTGTAACTAATCCAAAACGATTTATATAATATCGCCTATTGACAATCCCACTTAACCATGTTACAATCAATTTGCAAATCATTCGCAATTTTATATTGAGGTGTATTATGGTTAAATATCAAACAGAACAGAGAAAAATTTTAGTTGATTTTTTCAAAGAAAGCAATCACCGTGCATTGTCAGCACAAGACATTCATCGTGAGTTAGCCAGCACTAATATAAGTGTGAGTGCAATTTATCGAAATCTTGCAGATATGGAAAAACAAAATATTGTCTGTAGGATAAGCGAGGAGAATCGTACAGGCGCATTATATCAATATGTAGATCCAAACTGTTGCATTGGTGTCATTCATTTGAAATGCCAGAGTTGCCAGGCGACTTTCCATCTTAATAAGCATATCTCACAAATGGTAATCGAGCTCGCTCGGGAAAGTCACAACTTTTCGATTAACAGCTTTGCAGCATTTTTATATGGCAAATGTGATAATTGTTCGCAAATTCCTGCAATTTAATTTTAATAATAGGAGAATTCAAATGTCAAAGAAAAATCTATCTACACTAATTCTATGCACTTCCCTGCTTCTAAGCTCTTGTAGCACAAACGGAGATGTCGCATCGCAAAGCAGCACTAACAATGCAGAGCCCGTTAACAAAATCAGCATCGTTGCCACCGCATTCCATGAATATGACTGGGCAAGACAAATCATCGGCGATGACAGCGAGACGATAGAGCTCACATTGCTTATGGATAATGGCATGGAT
Source organism: uncultured Oscillospiraceae bacterium (assembly GCA_964370145.1). Taxonomy (GTDB): domain Bacteria; phylum Bacillota; class Clostridia; order Oscillospirales; family Feifaniaceae; genus CAYJIE01. The sequence goes on along the minus strand of CAYJIE010000008.1, from coordinate 28,642 downwards.
ATGCATAGTTTCGAGCCAAGTGTCGAAGATATTTCTGTGATTTCATCAGCAGATTTATTCATCTATAATGGCGGCATGTCACAAGACTGGGTAGCTGATATTGTTGCAAATCCGCTTAACAGCTCGCTAAAAGTTCTCAATGTAATGGAAGAGCTAGGCGATGTGGTAAAAATGGAAGTTGCCGTAGAGGGCATGCAATCCGGCGGCCATGCACATGACGATGAGCATGTACACGATGACGAGCACGTACATGAAGATGATGCTCATGTACATGACGACGACGAGCATGCGGAACATTCAGGCGGACATGCAGACGAGCATGTATGGCTATCACTTAACAATGCGGTTTTGATTTGCCAAATCATCGAAGATGAAATTTCAGAGCTTGATAGTGCAAACAAAACAACTTATGAAGCTAATCTCAACACATATATAAGCTCGCTCCAAGCATTGGATAAAACCTTCGAAGACGCAATTGCAAGCTCACCGAGAG
>CAYJIE010000008.1:26328-28049 GCA_964370145.1 uncultured Oscillospiraceae bacterium | reverse complement strand
TCGCTCCAAGCATTGGATAAAACCTTCGAAGACGCAATTGCAAGCTCACCGAGAGACACTTTGGTCTTCGCTGACAGATTCCCATTCCTATATTTAATGCAAGATTATGATGTGAATTACTTTGCGGCTTTTCAGGGTTGTTCCGCTGAGACAGAAGCAACTTTCGAAACCATCGCTTTCCTCTCAAACAAAGTAACCGAGCTTGATATTAACACTCTCTTGATTCTCGAAAATGGCTTGATTGACCTTGCAAATACAGTCAACAACAACAGCGAAGATAAGGATAGCGATATCCTTGAGCTCAACTCACTCCAATCAGTTAGCGCACAAGATATTGAAGCAGGCGTCAGCTATTATTCAATCATGGAAGACAATCTCAATATATTAAAAACAGCATTAGGACAATAGGAGATACTATGGAAATTTTATGCCAAAATCTCACCGTCGGTTATGATAATAACCCGCTGCACAGCAATATAAATTTCAGCATACCCAGCGGTTCATACACCTGCATTATTGGCGATAATGGAGTCGGTAAGAGCACTTTGATTAAGACGATGCTCGGACTGCTTCCGCCGATAAGCGGTGATGTAATTTTCGGTGGCGGCGAGAGGGCTGAAATTGGATATCTCCCTCAACAAACACAGGTGCAAAAGGATTTTCCTGCTTGTGTTAATGAGGTCGTGCTCTCGGGCTGTCTTAATAAAATCGGACTTCGCCCATTCTACAATAGAGCAGAAAAACAACGAGCTAGGGATATGATGCAGAAACTTGGCATTGCACAACTTGCTAAAAAGAGCTACAGCAAGCTGTCCGGCGGTCAGCAACAGCGTGTTCTTCTAGCGAGAGCACTAGTTGCGACAGATAAAATTCTTTTGCTCGATGAGCCCACCGCAGGGCTGGATATAGCGTCCACAACGGAGTTTTATCGGATAATTAAGGATTTGAACAAAGAGGGCACCACAATTATTATGATAACACATAATCTGCAAGATGCGATTTCCGATGCGGACTATATCCTTTGCCTTAACAATTGCGGTGTCAACTGCTTAACAAAAAAAGCTTTTGAGGAGAGTACAAATGCCTGATTTTTTTTCAACTTTATTTGAATATCTCTCATATCCCTTTGTAATGTATGCAATGATAGTCGGGGTGCTAGTCGCTCTTTGCTCCTCACTGCTTGGAGCAACACTTGTCTTAAAACGCCTCTCCTACATCGGCGACGGGCTTTCGCATATTGCCTTTGGCGCTATCGCAATCGCCTCCGTCCTCGATATCGCAGAGCAAGATATTCTCGTTTTCCCAATAACTGCAATTTCAGCAGTCATTCTACTTAGAATTGGCACGAATGCGAAGATAAACGGCGATGCCGCTATCGCGATGATGTCCGTTGGCTCACTTGCCATTGGCTACTTGCTTATGAATGTCTTCTCCGTTTCATCAAATTTGGCAGGCGATGTTTGCACCACGCTTTTTGGCTCTACTTCTATATTGACCTTGACCCAATTTGACGTACTGACCTGTATCGTCCTCTCCATATTCGTAATCGCAATTTTCTTGATATTTTATCACAAGATTTTCGCTGTCACCTTTGATGAAAACTTTTCAAAGGCAATCGGCATCCAAGTTGACAGATACAATCTCCTCATCGCCATCACGATTTCAGCCGTTATCGTCGTTGCCATGAATCTTGTCGGCTCACTGCTTATAAGTGCTTTGGT
>CAYJIE010000008.1:0-26228 GCA_964370145.1 uncultured Oscillospiraceae bacterium | reverse complement strand
GCAATTTCACACAGGAGCTCTATGCTGTTTATGTCACAGCCTTTCCTTGGCGGATCAAGAACGGCGACATCATAGTCTCCGCCAACATCGTCAAACGTGATTTTCTCAGCGGCAGCGCAAATAAATCTCGCATTATTAATTCCATTTAAGGTAGCATTGGCATTGGCGTTCTCCACTGCCGACTGCGACACCTCCACGCCCACAACCTCTTTACAATGCTTAGCCAGTGAGAGAGTTATTGTGCCGATACCGCAGTACATATCCAAGACCCGCTCATCTCCACTAAGCTTTGCAAGTCGTATCACTTCGCTGTAAAGCTTCTCACATTGCGCCTTGTTGATTTGATAAAATGAGGCTGGCGAAATTTCATATTGGATATTCAACAAACTATCTTTCAGCGAAAATTCGCCCCAAATCGGTACAAATTCTTCCCCAAGCACTACATTTGTAGTTTTCGTGTTTATGTTTATCATAAGCCCTGCAAAATCTTTTAGCCCAACTTGCAGTCTCTCAACAAGCTTATCAACATTTGGCAGTTTTCGACCATTGCACACCAAAACAACCAGTGCTCCGCTGTCGCCGGTTCGCACGAATAACGAGCGTAGCAGTCCTTTATGGCTCTTTTCATCATAGATAGAGATTTGATAGTCTGTGGCAAATTTTCGTAAAATCCTTGCCGCCATATTTGCACTGTCAGAGCAAATATGGCAATTGTCCACTGCCACAACATCATGACTGTGACTACGATAAAAGCCGCTTACTACCTCATTTTTCTGCATAGCGAACGGAATTTGCGCCTTATTTCGATAGCCGTTCGTGCTGTCAGCTGGGATGATGTCTAAAACTTCAATATCCCTCACCATTTTTTGCAGAGTACGGCGCATGCTTTCTGTTTTTACCCTGCACTCCGACTCATAACTCATATGTGAAAAGTCGCAGCCACCGCAACGTGTGAACGCAGGGCAGCTTGCTGTAATTCTGTCGGGTGACGACTTGATGATTCTCTCTAATTTCGCATATGAAACCGACTTCCCAACTTTTAGTATTATTATTTCAACTTCATCATTAAGCGCCGTAAACGGTACAAAAACTACGTTTTCGTCCACTTTACAGACGCCATAACCATCATGGGTGAGCCCCGTAACAACAGCGCTCACCACTTGATTTTTTTCTAAATTTCCTGTTTGATTGCCCATGTAAAGGTTATTCCTTTTCAGCTAAATATGCTTTTTTCACTGCGTCAGCCACTATATTTGCGACATTTTTGTCCAATGCATCAGGGATAATTCGTTCAGCACTCAACTTGTACGTAGGCACCATATACGCAATTGCCCATGCCGCCGCCATTCTCATGACCTCTGTAATTTACTTAGCCCTTACTTCCAATGTTCCTTTGAAAATTCCTGGGAACACCAAAACATTGTTGATTTGATTTGGGAAGTCCGAGCGACCAGTTCCAACCACTAGAGCACCGCCTTTGAGCGCTTCATCTGGCATAATTTCAGGTGCTGGATTTGCCATTGCAAAAACAATCGCTTTCTCTGCCATCGTTTTGATGTCTTCAGCTGTCAAAAGATTCGCTCGAGAAACACCGATGAAAACATCTGCGCCTACAATCGCATCTTTTAGCAGACCCTTTTTCTTAGTCGGATTTGTACAAGCCGCCATATCTCTTTGCGCTTGTGAGAGTCTGTCGTCGTCCACCTCAATGACACCGTTAATATCACAAAGAGTAATATCTTTCACACCTGCCGCCATTATAAGTTTTGCAATGGAAATTCCCGCCGCCCCTGCACCATTTATAACAATTTTAAGGTCGAGCAGTTCTTTTTTTGCAACCCTAGCCGCATTAATAAGAGCCGCAAGCGCAACAATTGCAGTTCCGTGTTGGTCGTCATGGAACACAGGTATGTCACAGATTTCTTTTAGTTTTCTCTCGATTTCAAAGCAACGAGGTGCTGCAATATCCTCGAGGTTAATTCCGCCAAAGCTCTTTGAAATTAGATGAATTGTGCGAACAATTTCGTCAGTGTCCTTGCTGTCAATACAAATTGGGAAAGCATCAACACCCGCAAATTCCTTAAACAGCACGCATTTTCCCTCCATGACAGGCATCGCCGCCGCCGGCCCGATATCTCCAAGCCCTAGCACTGCTGTTCCGTCTGTCACAACCGCAACGATATTTCCCTTAGATGTGTATTCATATGCAAGGCTCTCATCCCTTGCTATCTCCTTACATGGCTCTGCTACTCCAGGCGTATATGCTACCGCAAGGTCCTCATTTGTATCAATCTTAGCCTTTGAAATTACTTCAATTTTTCCCTGCCAAGCCTTATGCGCCTCAAGCGCCTTAGTTCTCATATCCATATGCGACTCCTTTATGTAAAATGATATATACATACTACAATATTATTATCATGTTGTCAAGTGTCACAAAGTCGAGTTTTTGCATATACTAAAGTGATAATATGATGGAGGTGGCATTGTGCAAAGTTATAACAGAGCGATGAAAGATGACAATTTAACCACGAACAGACAAGCGAGAATTATGCAGAAAAATTCAAGGGGAATTAGGCGATTTACTGGCGAGATGAGCAGGGTCACAGCCGAGCCTTTGGAGTTGATGGAAGACGACAATGTGACATATGGCGTTGTGACCTATGAGAAGAGTACATACGAAATTACAAGCAAAAACATCGACTGTGACAATGAGGATGAAAGCGAGAACTCCAACCCCGCAATAATCCCTGACGACGTAGAGGTCGCTCCGATAACGGATTCAAGCAGTCAGGGGCGCAGAGGTCGCAGAGGTCAAAATCGCCGCAATCGCTCTAAAAACCGCAACGGAAATGAGAGCACGACAGCGCAAAACACAGAAATACCAAATTCAACTGATATCTCCCTGCTTCTCGACAATATCGCTGAGGATTTACTGCGTTTAAACAGCTGCGAGAGAGAGAAATTTATTATGTATTTCTACATCGCAAATCCGCAAGTCGGAGAGACCCTCAACACTTTGCTTGGAAACTTGAAAGATGAAAATTAGCAAAAATGGCGTGTCAAAACTTTAGTTTTTGACACGCCACTTTATTTATTTACAATTTATTTAGAATAAAATGGCTAATAGATACCAAAAATACCCTTGAAGTAATTTTAAGTCACTTTTAGCGTTGCTGTTCTGCAACTGGCTTTGTGGCGAAAGGAGTGTTCATGCTTAAGGGAATTAATAAAAAAATTGTGGTTGTCAAGAATACGGGAAGTGATTTTTTTGAAGAGGCAATTTTCATCATAAAGGCGGAGGAAAAGCTCCCAAAAGAGGCACACAGCGTTGACCTTGCGACGGAAGCGAGAATGATTATAGATCGTTATAAGACTGCGAGCACAAGAGCACAAGCACGTAGCAATGTCGCAGTGAAGCAAAAAACTGTGCTCTGGGAGAAGATAATATACAGCCTCGGGGCGCTGTCCGTGCTCGGACTTCTCGGCTTAGTTGGCTATGTTCTTATGTTCTTATAATTTTATTTGTAAAAATAAGTTAAAATAATAAAAAATAGCTTTATTTTTTTGAAAAAATAATGTATAATCATGTCGGACTGTTTTTGGGGGTAAGATATGATTAAAATATTAAATATAATAAGTGATAGCAATATCGGCGGTGCAGGCAAAAGCATCCTAAACTACCTGAAATATTGCAATAAAAAGGAATATGATGTGGTTACTGTGTTGCCAAAAGACAGTCTGCTCATTCCTGAAATTGTTGCACTTAAGGCAAGATACATCGAGGCGGAGCATATTGCCGATAGGAGTTTTGACAGACATGCAATTGGTGCACTCGTCAAAATCATTCGTAGAGAAAAGCCACACATTGTGCATACACATGGCAATCTCAGTGGCAGAATTGCCGCAAAAATTTGCGGTGTGCGCATTGTGTATACAAGACATACGGTGATGCCGCAAAGTGAAAAACTCAAAAAAGGCGTTGGAAAGCTTGCGAATAAACTCATGAATGAATGTCTTTCAGACGAGATAATTGCAGTGGCAAATGCCGCAAAAGATAATCTTGTCGAGGTTGGAATCGGCAAGTCAAAAATTCGTGTAATTCTTAATGGCGTGGAGCAAGTCCAGCTTTGTACCGCAGATGAAATTGCTGACAGCAAAGCGAAATATGGAATTGAGGAAGACGATTTTGTCATCGGAATCCTCGCAAGGATTGATGAGCGAAAAGGACATAAATTTATTATCGATGCCATTCAAGTGCTCATAGAGCAAGGGATTAATGCAAAGGCACTTATAGCAGGCACCGGACCATACGAAGCGGAGATAAGAAAATATGTGGCGGAAAAGGGTCTGCAAGAGCGCGTGATTTTTGCCGGTTTTATCAAAGATATTAGGCTAGTGCTCGCCATCATGAATGTTCAAGTCAACGCCTCCTATGGCTCAGAAGCTACAAATCTCGCCCTACTTGAGGGAATGAGCTTAGGACTCCCTGCCGTCGTGAGCAATGCAGGTGGAAACTCCGGTGTAATTACAAATGGTGAAAATGGTTTTCTCTTTGCGGAAATGGACGCTTTAGGCATGGCAAGATGTATAAAAAAATTGCATGATGACCATGAGCTTTACTTAAAAATGAGTGCCAGAGCCCTTGAAATTTATGATGAAAAATTCACTGCAAGAGGATTTGCTGCAAATCTTGAAACTGTCTATGATGCAATGTTGGGGAAACGCAGGCACTGACGAAGTTGGCGGCGGTGACGGAGTTGGACGGTGCTCACGGTGCGAGACGGTGCTCATGGCGTGAAACGGCAGACTGCGTGGGACGGCGCTCACGCCGTGTGGAGACACAGCGTGTCGAGTTCTGCAAAGACAGACGCTGTGGCATTTCAACTTCACCAATTGAAATAAGAACATGTTCAATAGCTTAAATGCACTATTGTTACACTTAATATGACAAAAAACGGAGCTTTCGCTCCGTTTTCTTATTGCACGTTTATTCTTCTCTTATAATCACATCGAGATAATATCTCTCCACCGACATGTCAATTGCTACTTTTTCTACGCCGCCTTCTAAGTCAAAACCAAGATTACTGGACACGATATCAATACCGCTGTGATTTTTTATATGCACATTTTGCTCGCTGAAATTGATATTACTATCAAGTTTCGTCGCCATGTCAAAGCCACGCGCATCTTCATCTTGACCACTGCCGCCATAGTTGTAGCTTGCGGGTTTTGTCATGCTCATCGCCACTTCTAGCGTTGCATTTGCAGGGATTTCTACATCATATGCAAGATAGAAAACCCGCTCATTTCCATATGCGTATGAGATCACATCTTCAGCAATATAAAACATCAAATGGTCATTTTCAAATGTCACATAACTCTCTGCCACTTCATATGCACTGTACGCAAATTCTTCGTTGTCAATTCCGCTAGGCAGAGAATATTCCACCATTTTTGCAAATTCCTGCGTGAATAGCATCAAGCCATCACCCACAGTACTCTCATATAAAGAAATCTCCGAGCCAATGCTGTCTAACTCATTACCATCTTCAATTGCACCATTTTTATACCCTTGAATGCCAATTTCTCCGATTCCACCAATTGCCATAAGATAATTTGACTTATCTGCCTCATGCTCCATTGGCACATCATATGAGAATTGAGTGTGATTTTCCCAACCACTAAAGCCTGTAAAGCCAAATCCCATTACTCTCGCATTTTCTTGTTTGTGCTCAAATTCAATTGTGATAGTCGCCGCAGGATATTCCTCGCTGTGTGCGCTGTGATTCGACAGCTCATACATCGTCACCTCATTGTCTGGCAAGTCTGGCTTGTTTAGCGCATCTGCCTTATATACACCGTCAAAGAGCAGAGCTTCATAATCTGTGAAATTGTTCAAATTTGTTTCAGCATCCCTCGCACCTACATATATTTCAGGGCTGATAATCTCGCCGTCTATCAATAATGTAGGTGCCAAATCATGAAAGTCTTGATAGCTTGTGACGACCGGATAGTACAAAGTTGTTGAAATGGTGCTGTCACTGCTGTTTTTCAATTGATAGCTGTCTTGAACCGAGATTTCAAGTTCGCCCATTCCATCGGATTGGTCAAAGTCAAATGTCATATCTCGCACAGCTTTGATATTGTCGCTTTCGCTTAGCGACAACGGCAATATCGGCCCTTGATATGCCAGATAGCTTGTGGCGGAATCTTCAATGCCCTCTTCACTTGAACTGTCAGAGCCCATCCCACTCATACCACCGAGATTTCCAGTGATAAATGCGACCATGACGACCCCAAAGGTAAGGAGCAACGCCGCCGCGGTTTGCAGTGGTGTAATTTTAATGAAAATTGATTTTTTAGCTGTTTTTACGACATGAGCGCCATCTTCAATATGTCGCTCATCAACAAGTCCGATGATGTCAAAAAGCCTTTTCACACTCATAATATCACCCCGCTTTCAGTTAGGGCATCATGTAACTTTATTCTCGTTCTATGCAGGGAAGATTTCACTTTCCCTTCTCCACTTCCGATTTCATTTGCAATTGTCTTGATATCTGCACCGAAAAAATAGCGCTTTATGAATATAGCCTTTGCCTCCAGTGAGATTGTGTCTAAAAAATCGTCGATTATCTTTGCAATTTCCTTGTTTTCAATTTCTTCGTCGAGGCTATTCTTTCCAATGCAGTCCGCGAGCTCGTCATATATGACATCGACATTGTCCCCGGAGCGTTTCTTCCTCGTTAAACTGCGATATTTATCTATGCTGAGATTTCTCGTAATTCTTGCTAGCCATGCACGAAAATATGACGGTTTTTCTGGCGGTATTTTATCCCACACTTTAAGATATGTGTCGCTGACACACTCTTCGCTATCCTCTCTGTTTACAAGGATATTGTTCGAGATTTTCAAAAGAAAAGTCCCGTATTTTTTTGCGGTCTCATCAATCGCAACTTCATTTCTCTCATTATACAAATCAATTATAACGCGGTCTTCCATTGACAACTCCCCCTCCCATTCTTTCCTTATACAATAAGACGACAAAAATATCATGACGTTTTGCAAAAAAAGAATTTTTTTTAATGCCGCCTGAAATTACATTTTTCAGGCGGCATTTTGTTTATTTTTGGCGAAATTAGAACCGCTTTAGTCTCTTTTCATCACTTATATCGCCTTTTTCGCTTGTTTCGCATTCTCTTGCGCTTAACTTTTTTATTATGAAAATACACAAGTGCAGCATATAAAACAATGAGCACGACAAGACCAATTATGCTATACAGCAGCAATGGGCTTGACAAAAAACTCGTAACTCGGTCGAGAAAAAACAACAGTTGATTTCTTGTGACTTCACTTTGGCTTGCCACTTCAAAGGCTCCATACACTGTGTCATTGTGGATAAATTCGACATATCCCATGATTTCGCCCTTTTCAATGGGCGCTTCAATCCCCTCTTCGGTTAAGATGACCACTTCCATGTCCGATATATCCACATTTTGCGGAATAATTGCAAACTCTTCCTGTGTTGAAACAAGGGTTAGGCTGTCATTTGTGCCTGAAAGCAGCACTTCGATCTCGCCAACCGCCTCATGATCTTTTAGCAATCTTGTGTATTTGAAATTGTCATATACATAATTAAAAAGCGAAACTGCATCGGTGTAGTGGTATTTCTCCCTCGTCTCCTCGTCACGATATGAGCCGAGCACCACAGTGATAAGCGTGAGGTCGTCCTTCGTCGCCATTGCCGCTATATTGTAGCCAACATCGCCTGCGACACCCGTCATAAGTCCATATGCCGCCGAATAGTAGTAATCCTCAACTTCTCTTTGCTGTGCGCTTGAAATTACCAAGGCATTGTTCGAAAAGAAATATCTATCACTCGACATATTCGTAGAGGCAATCCGCTTATACTGCGTGTCTGCAATTTGTGCGATTTGGCTGTTTTGCATAGCGGTGAAAGTCAGCGTTGCCATATCATTTGCTGTCGTATACTGCCCATTTATATGCGCTCCGTGCACATTTACAAATTTTGTGTCATTCATTCCAAGCTCAATCGCCGTTTCATTCATAAGCTCCACAAAAGCGCCCAAACTGCCTGCAATATCCACTGCGAGAACAGCGGCGGCGTCAGCATGATTTCCCACAAGCGCCATATACATAAGGTCTGTTACGGAAAGGATTTCACCCTCCTTAATGCGCCCATTAGTAAGATTTTCACCCTCCAGCACACCCTCTGCGCTAGCGGTTATCTCCATCGACAAGTCATCATAATGCAAAGTCGCAATATATGCCGTCATGACTTTCGTCAAATGACTGGGTGGCATCGACATAAGCTCATTTTTTCCATATAAAACTTGCCCTGTATCGGAATTTACCACAATCGCACTCTCGCCCTTAATTTCAGGGGGCGCAATTGCAATGGCTGTCATTCCACACACAGAGCAAATAAAAACTATAAATAATATTGTAAAAAGCTTTCTAGCACGCTTCATAATGCAAATCCTATTTAATATAAGCAAAATCCTCAACTGTCAAAATCATTTCCTCATCAACACCGCTGATTGCAAGCAGTTCATCAAATGACTTTATATCACCATTCACATGTTGATACTCAATAATATTCTGTGCAATTTTCTCGTCAAAACACGGAATTTTCAAAAGCTCATCTATCTCCCCACTGTTTATATCCACGAGAAAATGCTCGGGAAGCGGCTGTTTTGTCGTGTCATCAGCCTGCATCACCACCCTTGTGTAGGTCGTCCATCCATATGGTGATATGCTGTCATTGTTCACACGAATTATCAGTAGTGAAGAAATTAAAGCAGTTGCGACAATCGCAACTGTGAAATTGTTGCTTTTCTCACTCACAGCGAAAAATCACTCTTTTCAAATTTCGGTAAAGCAACTCTCTTTGGCGGCATTCTCTTCGTCGGGTCATATATAAACTTCCTGCAAGAATAGCTGTCGTCCACCACCCCGTATTTCGAGCAGGTCACCTTTTCAAATGAGCTTATTTTCGTGCCCCTCTCGCAATATGCGCAGGCGGGCTTGATGTTGTTTCCATAAATTTTCATATTAGCCTCGCATTCGTCCGTCAATAAACTAGTCTTGATTGAACACGCAAACATATTCCGTTGTGTCCTTGTCAATTGGCTTCATCCTAATTATTTTAGCGGGAACTTTTATGGTGTTTTGCGGGAATTGCATGAAAAATTCAAACTTGGCATTCAAGTTAAACCTTGGAGGTGAGTTAAACCGAGCCCCCGAAACCGACAGATTCACTATGTAAATTTCAATTGGAGTAGGCATCTTAAACACGCGATTACTCATATACATGTTCTCAATGGTCGACTTGTCATTGATATCATATCTTGTGGCGCCACGCCTCTCCATCTTCTCGCCCTTAAGTAAAGCTAGAGTTGTTGAGAAGTCGTGGAGCTCTTTAACGATTGCCCGATACTCCATAACACCGTTTTCCAGTATCACCAATGCGTTTATAGCTGCATCTTTTGAGAGTTCGTCATATAAACCATACACATCTATTCTAACGAGCTTTTTGTCAAAGTCCATTACAAATGTATCTGCTATTTTCTCGCCTTCCAATGTGTACAAGATAACACTTCTGTCCGACAGATTCAGTGATGTTGACATATGCCCCCTCCTATCTCATTTTATGATAGCAATGAAATTGCCGTCTCAATCCTCTTTATTGTCTCATCTTTGCCCAAAATGAAAGCGAGTTCCACTCCACCACCCGGTGTGAACGCTTTCCCACTCACCGCAACTCGAAGCGGCCAGAGAATTCTTCCGTTTTTAAGCTCCAATTTTGTCGCAAGTGCAATCAGTTCATCATGCAAATTATCAAAACTAAAATTCTCTATCGCTTTGATTACAGGCAAAATCTCCCCAAGTGCCTCGAGAGAATTTTCCCTGTCTGTCTTCATTTTTTTATGGACAAACAGCTCCGTATCATAGCTTGGAAGCTCGTCAAAAAAGTCCACTTGCTCTGTAATGTCAGAGAACTTGTCACAGCGCTTTTGCAAAAGCTTTGCAACTTCTTTTTTATCAACCTTAGTCACATTCTCAAGATATGGCTCTGCGTGGGAGTAAAATTCGTCCTCGCTAAGGGCTCTGATGTATTCGCCATTGAGCCAATCCAATTTTTTAGGGTCAAAAATTGATGGACTTTTCGAAATTCCGTCAATTTCAAAAATCTCTTCAAGCTCTTTTAATGTGAACTTCTCCTGCTCACCTTTTGGACTCCAGCCAAGCAGTGCAATATAATTTAACACAGCATCTTTCAAGTAGCCCTTGCTGAGCAAATCCTCATATGATGCGTCTCCGTTTCTCTTTGACAATTTGTTGCTCTCATCTTTCATAACAGGTGGGCAATGTACGTATTTTGGTACATCCCAGCCAAAAGCATTGTAAATCAAATTGTATTTAGGCGAGCTCGACAGATACTCCGTGCCGCGCACGACATGCGAAATTTCCATTAGATAATCGTCAATTACATTCGCAAAATTATATGTGGGTAGTCCATCCGTCTTAAGCAATACATTGTCGTCAAGTGATTCATTTGGCGTCGAAATTGTCCCAAAAATCATGTCGTCAAAATCTGTGTTGCCCTCTCTTGGGATTTTTTGCCTCACGACATATGGAATACCACTGTCAAGATTAGCTTTTATCTCCTCGCTCGAAAGGCGCGAGCACTTCCCGTCATATTTTTGTGGCATTTTTGATGCTTCTTGCACGTCTTTCATCTCATCAAGACGCTCTTTTGTGCAAAAACAATAGTATGCACCACCAAGCTCAACTAGCTCATGCGCATATTTCTTATATAAATCACGACGTTCACTTTGAATGTATGGACCAAAGTCTCCACCCTTATCAGGGCCCTCATCATAGTGCAATCCTGTCTCAGCCATAGTTTTATATATAACCTCGACCGCTCCCTCAATCTCACGCTCTTGGTCAGTGTCCTCAATGCGAAGGAGGAAATCTCCTCCGTTTTTTCTTGCAATTAAATAAGCATATAAAGCTGTGCGTAAATTCCCAATATGCATATATCCCGTTGGGCTTGGCGCAAAGCGTGTTCTGACTTTCTTCATCTGTCACTCCTATAATCTTTTATCCTATAATTATACATCTTTATTCGTTACATGTCAATACCGAAATTGTCGCCACTTTCAAGGCTTTGTGGGCTAATCCCCTGTGTTAAAGACTCCACATTCCTAAGCTTGCTGTTAATCATTCTAGTACGTGTGCCGACAAGCGCCTCAAGCTCTCTATCCGTTTGGGATATGCGCTCTCTCGCCTTTTCCAAAGTCGTTGCGAACTTTTCAAACTCTCCTTTTACTGAGGCTAGCACATTCCACACTTCTGCACTTCGCTTTTGAATTGCCAAGGTCTTAAAGCCCATTTGCAAGCTGTTTAAGAATGCGGCTATCGTTGACGGCCCTGTGATATTCACCTTATAGTCGTTTTGGAGCACTGAGAGAAGCCCGAGTTTTACCACCTCAGCATATAGTGCCTCTGTCGGCAAGAACATAAGGGCAAAATCCGTTGTGTTCGGCGGATTAATGTACTTATCTCTGATATTCTTCGCCTCATTTTTGATGGTCGCAATGAGTGCCTTTTGCGCTGTTTGCACCGCCGCAGCATCGCCACTCTCGCTTGCTTTTATGAGATTGTCATATGTGTCTAGCGGAAACTTTGAGTCAATTGGAAGAAGTATATTGCTATTGTCGTCAGCAGGAAGTATAATGGCGAATTCCACGACTTCACGAGAGCCTTTTTTCGTGTGCGCATTCTTTTCATATTGCTCTTTAGACAAAATCTGCTCAAGGATTGCCTCAAGCTGATATTCCCCCCAGATACCTCTCGCCTTAACGCCTGTCATGACCCTCTTTAAGTCACCCACACCGACAGCGAGATTTTGCATCTCACCAAGCCCTTTATAAACAGCTTCAAGCTGCTCTGACACGACCTTGAAGCTCTGCCCAAGTCGCTCTTCAAGCGTCTTTTGCAGTTTTTCATCCACAGTTTTTCTCATGTCCTCAAGCCTTGTATTGTTATCTTCTTGCATCTGTCTAAGGCTTTTTGCCACTGAATTTCTTATGGCTTCCAACGAGGTTTCATTTTGCAATGCGAATGCCGACAGCCTTTCATTTTGCCCCTTCTGCCCCTCTGTGACACTTTTTTGCAAAACTCCCTGACTCTCCCTTAACATCTCAATGAGTTCCGACAAACGCTTGTCCTGCATGTCCCATGCTTGTTTTTGCGCCTCCAGCACATTGCTGTCACGCTCATTATCACGCCGTGACGGTAGCTTTGCATATATTAACAATGCGAGCAAAAATGTGCCAATTGCAAAAATCGTCCCTATGTCAACATTAAAAAAATTAGTCATTTGCAACTCCCTTGATATTTTTTGTTAAATTATATCAAATTTTTGATAAAAACGCAATAAAAATTCCAAAAAATACTTTTTTTTTCAAAAAAGATATGTTATAATTGTATAGTTAGTCAAAATGATAACTTTTGACTGTTACAAAAAATCTTAAAATAAAATAGAAACGGAGTGGAATTATGAAGAAATCAGTTAAAGACATTGATGTTAAAGGTAAGAGATGCCTAGTGCGTGCAGATTTTAATGTACCCCAAGACAAGAGTGGAAATATCACTGAGGACTTGAGGATTGTCGAGGCACTTCCAACAATTAAATATTTGATTGAGAACGGCGCTAAAGTTGTGCTCTGCTCGCATCTGGGCCGTCCAAAGGGCGAAGATAAGGCGCGTTTCACACTTGCACCCGTTGCAAAAAAGCTCTCTGAGTTTTTAGGCAAAGATGTTCCACTTATGGCAGATTGCATTGGCGATGACATCGTGGCAAAAACAAAGTCCATGGCTGATGGCGATGTTATCTTGCTCGAAAATGTGAGATATTACAGCGAAGAGGAGAAAAATGAGCCTAATTTTGCAAAATCCCTTTCACTAAATGGCGACATCTTTGTAAATGATGCTTTTGGTACAGCGCACCGTGCGCACGCCTCAACAGCAGGGCTTGCTGACTATCTCCCTGCGGTTTGCGGTTTCCTCATCGACAAGGAAATCAGCATCATGGGCGGTGCTCTACAAGCGCCAAAGCGTCCATTTGTCGCAATTCTTGGCGGCGCTAAAGTATCTGATAAAATCGCAGTCATTGAAAATCTCATTGACAAAGTAGATAAAATTGTAATTGGTGGCGCAATGTCTTACACTTTTGTTGCGGCAAATGGCGGCAAAATCGGAAAGAGCCTTTGCGAGACAGATAAATTTGAATTGGCAAGAGAGCTTGAAGCTAAAGCGAAGGCAAAGGGTGTGGAATTTCTTCTCCCAACAGATGCACTTTGCACAGATAGCTTTGACAGCGAGGCAGAGCCAGTGACATATCAAGTTAATGAAATCCCAGATGATATGATGGGGCTTGACATCGGCGCTGACAGCATCAAGTTGTTTGAAGCGGCTGTCAAAGATGCTGGTACAGTTGTTTGGAACGGCCCAATGGGCGTTTTTGAAAAAGAAAAATTCAACAAGGGCACATATGCTGTGGCAAAGGCGATGACAGCATCAGATGCGACAACTATCATCGGCGGTGGCGACTCTGCGGCGGCGGCAATCAGCCTTGGATTTAAAGAGCAAATCACGCATATTTCAACAGGTGGCGGCGCAAGCCTTGAGTTCCTTGAGGGCAAAGAACTCCCTGGAATTGCTTGCTTGCAAGATAAATAAATTAAGAAGCTTAAAATAACAAAATAAATTGTTGAAAAACTGGGAGAATAAAATGAGAAATTACTTTATCGGCGGAAACTGGAAAATGAATATGACGGTTGATGATACCGCAAAACTGATTAAGGCACTTAACGAGAAACTCGGCGAAGTCACCTGTGAGGTTTGCGTTTTCCCTCCTGCTGTGTGCATACCTAAGGCAGTTGAGAGCAAGAGTGAGAAGCTTAAAGTTGGTGGGCAAACTTCCCACGAGCTTGCAAATGGCGCATATACCGGTGATATCACTGCGGAAATGCTCAAATCAGCCGGCGCTACACATGTGCTTGTAGGACACAGCGAGAGAAGACAATATCACGGCGAGACTGATGTGCAAGTCAATGCAAAAGTGCAAAGAGCATTAACACACAAGCTAATCCCTGTAATTTGCGTGGGTGAGGACTTGTCACATCGTGACAATCAGACATATGTTGAATTTATCAAACTTCAACTAAACACTGCATTTGCAGGGCTTACAAAGGAGATGGCGTCAAAATGCATCGTGGCATATGAGCCTGTCTGGGCAATCGGCACAGGGCGCACTGCAAGTGCATCACAAGCCGAGGAAGTTTGCCTTGAGATTCGCAAGAGAATCGCTAGATTATATGATGGCAAAACCGCTGACTCAATTCGCATTATCTACGGCGGCTCGATGAACTCTGAGAATGCTGCTTCTTTGATGTCACAAACCAATATTGACGGCGGGCTTATCGGCGGCGCTAGCTTAAAAGCTGACGACTTCACTAAAATTTGCAAAGCGGCGACTGAGGCAAAGGAACAATTTGACAGCAAAACCAAGAAAAAATAGAGGGGGTCTGACTTGAAAAAGACATATACATTGTTGATTTTAGATGGCTACGGACTTGCTGAGAGCGGCAAGGGCAATGCCATTTCACTGGCGAACACAGAGAATATTGATAAGCTTTTTGAAGAGTTTCCAAACACGACATTAACAGCCTCAGGCATTGATGTCGGTCTCCCTGACGGGCAATTTGGCAATAGTGAGGTCGGGCACACGAATATCGGCGCTGGACGCGTCGTCTATCAAGACTTCACAAGAATTAGTAAGTCCATTAAAGATGGCGATTTCTTCACAAATCCTTCTCTTGTAGAGGCATTTTCACGTTGCTCTGGCGAAAACGCCCCTGCCCTACATTTGATGGGACTGCTATCGGACGGCGGTGTCCACAGCCATATCAGCCATCTAGTCGCACTTATTAAGCTCGCCGAGATTCAAAAAGTTGAGAAAGTATATATCCATGCCTTCCTCGACGGACGTGACACCCCACCGCAAAAGGGCGCTGAATATGTGGAGGAAATCAGCAAATATCTCGAGGACAGCCATGTAAAACTCGGCACTGTAATCGGTAGATATTATGCAATGGACAGGGATAACCGTTGGGATAGAATTGAGCGTGCATATAATGCGTTGACGGCAGGCGTTGGTGAAAAGAGCGACAACGCCGCAAACTCCGTGCGCCAAAGCTATGAAAGAGACGTGACGGACGAATTCGTCGAGCCAATCATTCTCAACGAAGATGCAAAAATCAAGCCTCTTGACAGCGTGGTGTTCTTCAATTTCAGACCAGACCGTGCAAGAGAGATTACGAGAGCTTTAATTGAGCCAACATTTACTGAATTTAACCGCCCTATGGGCGCACTGCCGCTTGCATATGTCACCTTCACGCAATATGATGCGGGATTTGCGGATTACACCTGTGCTTTTGATGTGGGTAGCGCACCGATTTGGCAAGGTCACACAGAGGGTGATGTGCGCATGGTGCGTGTCGCATATCCAATCGGAAGCCTTGACAATGTTATGGGTGAATATCTCTCAAAGCTCGGCAAGAGCCAACTACGTCTTGCAGAGACGGAGAAATATGCGCATGTGACTTTCTTCTTCAATGGCGGCCGCGAAGAGCCTTTCATGGGTGAAGATCGCATTTTGGTGCCAAGCCCCAAAGTGGCGACATATGACCTAAAGCCGGAGATGAGTGCAAGAGAAGTTGCGAACAAGGCTAAGACCGCAATTTTAAGCGGAGAATATGATGTCATCATCATGAATTTAGCCAACTGCGATATGGTGGGGCACACAGGCATGATTGATGCTACAATTTCTGCGGTTGAAGTTGTGGACGAATGCGTGGGAATCATAAGGGCGGCAAATGATGAGATGGGCGGCGTGCTCATTGTCACTGCCGACCACGGCAACGCTGATGTAATGACAGAGAAAGATGGCTCTCCAATGACGGCGCACACAAGTAGCCCTGTGCCGTTTATTGTGTGCGGAGCAGGTGAAATTGAGCTTGAAAGCGGACGACTTTGCGACATTTCACCGACAATTCTAAGCCTTATGGGTATTAAAAAACCCGAGGAAATGGAAGGCGTTAGCTTAGTAAAATAAAGGAGTCACAGTGAGAATAGAATTTGATGAATACCGCTTGGCATTAGAGTCATTGTCAGAGCGTTTTAACAATTTAGAAAAGGCATATGGCATTGAAAATCTAAAAGCGGAGATTGCAAAGCTCGAAAGCGAGGCTGCAAAAGAAGATTTTTGGAATGACATTGAAAACAGCCAGAAAGTTTTGCAACTAACCAAGCAAAAAAAAGACAGAGTCGAGTTTTTCGAAGGGCTTTTACAAAAGCATGATGATGCAAAAACTCTTGTTGCTCTAGCGATTTCCGAGGAGGAAGAAGATCTGCTTGACGAAATAATCGCAGAGTATAACACACTTGACCAAGCGCTTGAAAACGCCATGCTATCAACACTTCTCACAGGAGAGTATGACAATTCAAATGTCATACTCTCTTTCCACCCGGGAGCAGGTGGCACAGAGGCGCAAGACTGGGCGCAAATGCTGTACCGTATGTACACGAGATATGCGGAGCGAGCGGGCTTTAAGTATAAAATCCTCGACTATCTCGATGGGGACGGCGCAGGGATTAAGAGCGCTACGATACTTATTAGCGGCGAGAATGCATATGGGTATCTGAAGGGCGAGATGGGCGTCCACAGGCTAGTGAGAATAAGCCCATTTGACAGTTCAGGTAGGCGCCACACGAGTTTTGCCTCCCTTGAAGTTATGCCTGAATTTAACGACAGCATAAAAATTGATATTGCCGATGATGACTTAAAAGTCGATACTTATCGTGCCGGCGGCGCCGGTGGACAGCATGTCAACAAGACAGAATCCGCTGTTCGCATCACGCATATCCCAACAGGAGTGGTTGTCGCCTGCCAAAATGAGCGCAGCCAGCACCAAAACCGTGATATGGCGATGAAAATGCTAAAGTCAAAGCTGCTTGAAATCAAGGAGCGTGAGAGACTTGATAAAATTGAAGACATCAAGGGTGACCAGAGAGAAATTGCATGGGGTAGCCAAATTCGAAGCTACACTTTCATGCCATATACTCTTGTGAAAGATCATAGGACAGGCTTTGAGAATGGAAATGTCGGCTCTGTTATGGATGGCGATATCGACGGTTTCATCAATGCATATTTGATATGGAAAAACAGCGAAGAACAATAAAGTACAATAAAGTACAATAAAAAATTTTAGATGAATGAGGAAAACGACATGACAAGAGAGCGAGCGCTTGAAATTTTCAAGATGTACAACAAAGATGCCTCCCTACTGCGCCATGCATATGCTGTGGAGGGTGTTATGAGATACTTTGCAAAGATGGAAGGCGAGGACGAGGAGAGATGGGGCAATGTCGGACTTCTCCATGATATTGATTATGAGATGTATCCCGAGGAGCACTGCGCAAAGGCGAAGGAACTCCTTGAGCTAAATGGTGTGGACGCTGAAACAATCTACTCTGTGCAAAGCCACGGCTATACGATTTGCTGTGATGTTGAACCAATACATAAAATGGAAAAAATCCTATTTACAATTGATGAGCTAACAGGGCTTATTGCGGCGGCGGCACTCATGCGCCCCTCAAAAAGCGTTATGGACATCGAACTCTCAAGCGTGAAAAAGAAATTTAAGGACTCAAGATTTGCAGCAGGTGTCAATCGTGATATCATCCGCAAGGGATGTGAGATGTGTGGATTTGAGCTTGACTATGTCATAACAGAGACCATTAAAGGCATGAGAGAAGTTGCGGACTCAATCGGTCTTGGAATGAACTAGGGGTGAGCATGAAACTTAGTTATAAAATGCAAAGCGCCTTATGTGTTTTTATCGTGGGTGCCGCATTCGTCCTTAGCACATTTTATGGGCAAAATATCATAAACAATATCGGTTGGACAATTGTTGGTGCTCTGTTTATAATAAATCCTGTTTTCCCACATAGCAAATGGGTCAGCGAAGAGGAGCTTAAAAAGAATGCCGCAAACTATCGGAAGTATACGCGCATAATCGGCGTGCTTTTCATAATTTTCGGCTGGACAATTAACTTTACTGCATAATAAAAGAGGGAGGCAAGCCTCCCTCTTTTATTATTATTAGGTATATATAGCCTTGATTTTTAACTTTCACTTGCCTTTTATTCAACATTGTGATATAATTTCATAATGTAGTATTATGTCCGTTAACATTTTTATCTTAATTGACAACGCTTTGCTGTTTCATTCGGAGGTTTTCTTTGGAAAAAATAAATTTGAAACCAATATTGAAATATCGGCGTTTTACGTCGGTGTTCTCACTGGTTATGGCAATTATAGTACTGTTTTCGATGGATGGCTTGTTAAACAGTGATATACCACTTTGGCTGCTAGTTAATCTATCGGTCATTCAAAGTGCGTCTTCTGGCGCAATTTTGTATGCGGCAATAAATATTTTCATTGTTTTTTTCGGGGTGATTTTGCTCCTCTCATGCCTTGCATCATTTGTTGCCAATGAGGATTCTCACAATTTAATTTTAGCAGGCATGCTTTCAATCATTGCCATCGCACATTTTGCAATCGGTGCAAATACAGCATTTACTCTCGTCTTAATCGGAGCATTTCCAGCAATTTTACTGAGAGTGCTTGTGATGAAGTATCGATACAAGACTTTACTTGGTGCTTTCACTTTGTACTATTTAGCGCTGTTTATTATCCCGATTTTCTTCTACTTAAACGAGCATATGGCGACTTTCTCCATGCTCCCCGACATGCTGTTGCAAAATGTCCCTGTCTTCGTTGAGAATTATGAGGCGCTGATTTCAGGTGAGCTTGATAATATCCCGCAGATTACTACATATTATGGGCTTAGCTATAAAGGTGCAATTCAATTTACCTTAAATCTTCTTCCAACGATTTTTGTCGGCGCTTCGATGCTCTGTTCATTCTTCATGGTGACATATAGTATAAAAAATCGGGGTATACTTCCCCTTAGAATGAATGTTATCACGAGAACTTTTAAGATGAGCAAAGAGGGTGCCGCTGTGTTCTTGATTTCAGGGCTTGCATATCCCATGCTCACAGATGTATATGGCGTTTTCGCCTTTAATCTCCACTTGATTATGACCTTACCGCTTGCGATTGTGGGAAGCACAGTGCTTGGGCGATTGCTCGTCAGCAGATATTCATTTTTACTATGGGTTATCATCTTCTTTATGGTATTTACAATGCCACTTTCAGTGGCACTCACGGTCATTGCCTCCGTGGGAGCGATAAACACTTTGTTTCACGACAAAATGCGCAAAAAAAACAAAAAGGCTTAGAACTTAGTGCAAGGAGGGATTATGTCAAAACGTTCAAGGAGACGTGTGGGACTTTATGGTTTCATGCTTCTCGCAACACCTGCAACCATCTCAATAATCATAACTTTATTCATAGATTACCGATATGCACTTGCGCAACTCGGCTTGGTGCTCGCTGTTATACTGGCATTTTTGCTATATGGCCAGTCGACACGCAACAGGGTTGTCAGAATGCTCGACAATGCCGGTAAAAAACTTGACACCGGCGCATTGTTCATCAATTCAGGGCTCCCTGTGCTTGTGTTTCGCTCAAATCAAGAAATCGCTTGGTACAATGAGGCCTTCATCGAAATCACAGGGCTCTCACAGCTTCAGGGCTATAGTCTCACCTCCGCTCTTTGCGGTGAGGACATTTCTAAATTCAGCTTTGACGAGCTTCGCTCAGGCGTTGTACTTAAGCTTGGCGAGCGCCGCTTCATGGCATATGTCAGTGCAATGCGTGAGGGCAGCGACCCTGCTGGTGACCCACTCTCGATGATGGTTTTCCTTGATATCACAAGACATGTTACCCTCGAGAAAGAATATACACGCAGCAGAGCAGTTGTCTGTATTATCACCATTGATAATCTTGATGAAATCAGCCAAAATGCAAAGGAGAGCGAGAAAGCTCCACTGCTCGGAGGCGTTGATAATATTTTGCATGAGTGGGCGGCTCCGACAAACGGACTGTTGCAAATGCTCGACCGCGGTAAATATCTCTTCCTGTTTGAAGAGAGATATATCAAAGGCTTTCTTTCCGACAAATTCTCGGTGCTCGACCAAGTGCGACAAATCCCCTCGAATGTCGGTGTGACACCGACCATTTCAATTGGTATTGGGCGCGGTGGTGACACTTTGCACTCTCTGTATGAACTTGCTTCTGGCGCCTTGGATATGGCGCTTTCAAGGGGCGGTGACCAAGTTGTAATCAAACGAGATGACAATACATTTGACTTTTTTGGTGGAAAGACCAAGGCTGTTGAGCGCCGCACAAAAGTGCGCGCGAGGGTCATGGCATCTTCTCTTTCAGAATTGATTGACGCTGCAACAAATGTCATCATCATGGGACATAAATATTCCGACTTCGATGCATTGGGCTCCTCTGTCGGTGTGGCAAGAATTGCAATGACAAAGGGGAAACCCGTGAATATTGTCATCAATCGTGAGAACTGCCCTGCACTTCCCCTTCTAAATCATATTGAAGTGATGGAGGACTACCAAGGGGTTTTCGTCGATCCAATCGAGGCGATGGACATGATTTCTTCCGAGACATTGCTTATAATTTGTGACACGCACAATCCGGACATCGTTGAGAGCGCTGACTTATATCATGCCGCAAAATCCGTGGTCGTGCTCGACCATCATCGCCGTATGGCGAATGCGATTGACGATGCAGTGCTGTCGTATCACGAGACATATGCATCGTCCACTTCGGAAATCGTGTGCGAGCTCGTGCAATATATTGACGGCGGAGCGTCCATCAAGCGCCGTGAAGCTGAGGCGATGCTCGCGGGAATTATCCTTGATACGAACACTTTTTATTTCAAAACCTCGTTTAGAACTTTTGAGGCGGCGGCATATCTTAAAAAAATGGGAGCTGACACAATTGAAGTTAAAAAGCTGTTCCAAGTCGACTTTGACAGCTATCAGCACCGCACGGATTTAATCACCTCCGCAAAACTATTCATGGATATCACGGCGATTTCCACTTGGTCAGGCGCACTTGTAGATGATTACAAAGTGACCATGGCACAAGCGGCAGACGAGATGCTTGGCATCGAAGGCGTGGAGGCATCATTTGTGCTGGCACAGTCGGGCGACTTAACTCATATTAGCGCTCGCTCACTGGGCGCACTCAATGTGCAACTTATCATGGAGGCACTCGGCGGTGGCGGTCATATGACCAATGCAGGGGCACAGGTCAAAACAGCAAATATCAAAGAGGGATATGCGCTTGTGACAAAGGCAATTGGCGACTATCTCAAAGAAAATACACAACATAGATAACGGAGGGCTTATGAAAGTCATATTGCAACAAGATGTAAAGGGACTCGGAAAAAAGGGGGAGCTTGTTAACGCTTCGGACGGATATGCAAGAAACTTCTTGTTCCCTAAAAAACTCGCTTTAGAAGCTACAAATTCAAATATGAATGTATATAATCAAAATCAAGCTTCCATCGCACGCAAAAAACAAATTGAATTGGACAACGCGAATGAACTCGCGTCAGCACTTAAGGGCAAAACCGTGAAAATCACAGCTAAGGGCGGCTCTGCCGGTCGTCTTTTCGGTGCTGTGACATCAAAAGAGGTTGCAGAGCAAGCAAAAGCACAACTTGGGCTTGAAATTGACAAGAAAAAACTGAGCATGGACGATATTAAAACTTTTGGCACAATTGAAGTTGAATATCGAGTATATAGCGGAATTTCAGCTAAATTTTTTGTAGTGGTTGCGAGTGAATAGTATATGAATAATGAGGATTTAAGTGTACTGAAGCCTCCGTATTCTCTGGAGGCGGAACAATCGGTTTTAGGAGCGATTTTAATAAATCCTAGAGCTCTTGGTGAAGTTGCTGGAATGCTTAGGCACACGGACTTTTTCCTTGAGCAAAATCAGAATATATTTCTTGCGATGTATGAGATGTACACTTCAGGTGACCTTGTGGACATCGTCACTGTCAGCGAGAAGTTAAAGCAAATGGGGCTGTACGATGAAACTCGCACACAGTCCTATTTAATCACGCTTGCGGACTTTGTCCCCTCCACTGCAAATGTCCAACTCTACGCCAAAATTGTATATGAAAAGGCGATGCTTCGTGCTTTAATTGAGGCGGCGAATACCATTGCAGAAAATTGCTATGCAGAGACCGACGAATTTTCCATCGTCGCCGACCAAGCGGAGCAGGCGATATATTCGCTGTCGGGCGGTAGGCGTGTTGGCGAGCTCGTCCACATCTCCGTCGCACTCGAAGAGGCATATACAAGGATTGCGCAACTTGCCTCGGGTGAGCTTGAACTGGGCGGTATAAAGACGCATTTCTCTGAAATTGACCATATGCTCGGTGGACTTAACAAGAGTGACCTCGTGCTCATTGCCGCGCGTCCCGGTGTCGGTAAGACTGCACTTGCACTAAATATTGCATCGAATGTGGCACTCAAAGACAAAAAACTTGTCGTTGTGTTCTCACTTGAGATGTCAAAAGAGCAGCTCGTCTCTCGTATCATCTCTTCAGAGGCGCTCATTGACAGCTCAAGGCTTAGGACAGGCTCCATCAATGATGATGAATGGCCAAGACTTGTACAGGCGGCGAGCATCATAAACTCTGCTAATATTAAAATTGACGATAACCCCTCAATTACAATTGCACAGATGAAGAGCATGCTTCGCCGTGAAAAGGGCATCGGGCTGGTCATAATCGACTACTTACAGCTTATGCACTCGGGCTCAAGGCATGACAGCCGTGCCAATGAAGTTGCAGAAATCAGCCGCTCGCTTAAAATCATGGCGAGAGAGCTCGACGTTCCTGTCATCGCACTATCACAGCTAAACCGTGCCTCTGAGGCGCGAAAAGATAGAAAACCGCAACTCTCCGAGCTCCGTGAGTCTGGCTCAATTGAGCAAGACGCCGACGTCGTTATGTTCTTGTACAAGGACGAGGAGAATGAGGAGGCAATGGCGCAGGGTATTGTCAATCTTTCTGTTGCGAAAAACCGCCATGGCTCAACAGGTGTGCTTGAGCTTAAATGGAGCGGTCAATATACTAGGTTTTCGACCATTGACAGAAGGGATTAGCGCATGAAAGCTTCGGTAGATAAAACGATATCTGAATATGATATGCTCGGCTCTGCTAAGCTTCTCTATGTTGCGCTTTCAGGCGGCGCAGACTCCGTCTGCCTCTTCCATATAATGCGTGATATTTGCAAGGAGCGTGGCATTTCATTGCGCATCGCACATGTAAATCACAATCTGCGAGTGGCGGCAAAAAGCGACGAAGATTTCGTGCGTGCACTCGCAGATGAATTTTCTGTGGAAGTTGTCGTGAAATCAGTTGACGTAAAAGCATATGCAAAGCTGCACAGCATGGGGCTTGAAGAAGCCGGCAGGGCAGTTCGATATGCTTTTTTTGATGAAATCGGCGGCGATGGAATTTTTATTGCAACTGCGCACAGCGCCTCTGATAACAGCGAGACTTTTTTCATGAATTTACTGCGCGGCGCAGGGCCAAGAGGACTTTCGGGAATTTCTCCGATGCGAGGGAATATAATCCGTCCGCTCATTGAGTGCACGAGGCATCAAATTGAGGAATTTCTCAAAAAAAACGGTTATAGTCACATCGAAGACGAAAGCAATCGTGATGAGAGCTTTTTTAGAAATAAAATCCGACATTCTCTCCTTGGGTATATAAGGGAGAATTTTGCGGAAAATATTGATTTGAGACTACTTGAGAGTTCAAAAATTCTTCGAGAAGAAGACGAATTTCTTGAAGGACAAGCCAGAGCTTATATTAATTTAGAGAAAAAGGCGAATCAAATTGAGCTAGATTGCAAAAAGCTCTTGACTGCTGCGCCTGTCCTTGTGACAAGAGCATTAAGACTTGTATTAAAGGAGCATTTCTCGCAAAATTTATCGCATGCCCATACCGAGCGGCTATGCCAGATGATTGAAGGTCAAAAGCATGGCGACAGCATGAATTTACCCATGGGTATTTTCGCAAAAATTTCATATGATAAGCTGATTTTATCAAGTGGTATGCCCCTGTTTTCGCCAATTGCAGAAACGAGTTTAACTCTTGGGGAAAATTACATTGATAATTTTGGGAAAATAACCGTAAACGTAATAAAAAATTTACAATTATACGAAAAAAAACATTATACATTTTTAATTGACTGTGATATAATAGATGTTAGCTTTTTAGATAAACTCCGTTGTCGAAGTCGGCGTGAGCATGATGAAATTAAGCTTGATAAGCGCAAGACTAAAAGTCTTAAAAAGCTATATATAGATGAAAAGATAGAGAAACATCAAAGGGATTCTCTGCCGATTATCTTATTTGAAAATGAAATTGTGTGTGCCTATCCCTTTGGTGTCGCTGAAAAATTTGCTGTCAAAGAGGATGCGCACACTGCCATAGGAATATTGTTTGAAGGGGATGTATTTTGAAATGAAAAATGATTTGGACAGAGTGTTGATAAGCGAAGAGCAACTGGCTAAGCGAATTGAAGAGCTTGGCAAAGAAATTGCAAAGGACTATAAAGACAAAAAGCCGCATTTAGTTGTTGTTTTGCGTGGTGCGGTTGTGTTTTTAACCGACCTTATCCGAAAGATCGACATACCGCTCACTATTGACTTTCTTGCCGTCTCAAGTTATGACAGCGGAACGAAATCAAGCGGAGTTGTTAAACTCATCAAGGATTTGAGCGATGATATCACAGATAGAGATGTCATTATTGTTGAGGATATTCTCGATAGCGGGCTAACTCTCTCATTTCTCATTAAGCTTATCCATGATAAGCAGGCGAAGAGTGTTAAAATCTGCACCTTGCTCAATAAACCGGCGAGACGCAAAGAGGGCGTTAACATCAAAGTTGACTATGAGGGATTTGTTGTCGAAGATGAATTTGTCGTTGGCTACGGACTTGACTATGACGGATATTACCGCAATCTACCATATATCGGGGTGCTAGACCCTAAAATTTACTCTTAAACTATTGGCATATCATATCGGCGATATAAAATCGCTATTTTGGAGGTATTAGTAATTTGAATACACAAAAACCACAGGGCTCAAAGGGAGCCATGCGTGGACTACTGTTCTATTTCATCATTTTAACGATATTGTTTTTTGCAGTGTCGAGCTTATATGATGATGTGGAAGTTGAAACGCTGACATATTCCGATGTCGTAGACTTATTTAAGGAAGAAAAAGTAGAGGAATTCATTGTTTCGGACAGAAATGTCCTCACAATGAAGCTATATGATACTGCGATCTTAGACGATTCAATGTCGAATGAGATTACTTTCAGATTACCAAGCCTTGATTTGTTCCTATACAGTGTTGGTGACCTAGTTCAATATCAGCACGAGGATGGAATCATCAAATCCTACAATATCATCCCACCATATGAGCCACCATTCTGGCTTTCAATGCTCCCATATCTTGGAATAATCGTTATTTTCGGTGCTCTTTGGTACTTCCTCCTTAGCCAAAATGCAGGCGGCGGCGGTGGCGGCGGCAAAATGATGAATTTTGGTAAAGCCCGTACAAAGACGCTTACAGATGATAAGACGAAGAAAACATTCGCCGATGTAGCAGGAGCTGACGAGGAAAAAAGAGAGCTCGAAGAAATTGTTGACTTCTTAAAAGAGCCTAAAAAATATATAGAAATCGGAGCGAGAATCCCGAAAGGCATTTTGCTTTTCGGCCCTCCTGGAACAGGTAAGACCCTGCTTGCAAAAGCCGTTGCAGGCGAAGCCGGTGTTCCATTCCATTCAATTTCCGGTTCAGACTTTGTTGAGATGTTCGTCGGTGTCGGTGCTAGCCGTGTTCGTGACCTCTTCGGAGAGGCTAAGAAAACAGCCCCTGGCATTGTCTTTATTGACGAGATTGACGCCGTCGGTCGCCACAGAGGCGCAGGGCTTGGTGGTGGACATGACGAAAGAGAACAAACACTTAACCAACTTCTTGTTGAAATGGACGGCTTTGGTGCCAATGAAGGCGTTATAATTATTGCGGCAACAAACAGACCTGACATCC
>CAYJIE010000007.1:31691-45028 GCA_964370145.1 uncultured Oscillospiraceae bacterium | reverse complement strand
GTCCTCCGTTCTTTTTGTCCAAGTCCTACTTGGTAAGACAACAATAGCACAGAAACATTGATAAAGCTATTGACTAAATGCAACGAAATTATATGCATAAATTCTACATAAATCACCGATTGCTAAAAATATATTTTATTATTTTCTACCGATGCAAATTACCATAAAAAATCAATGGAAAAGGGACAAAAATCCGAATGATAACGGAAAATGCACAGCTATGAAAAAGTGATATTTCACAAACTAAATTGTCTACAAAAAAAGAGTATAAATTATGTACTTGCATAATTTATAC
The DNA here is from genome assembly GCA_964370145.1 of uncultured Oscillospiraceae bacterium. Taxonomy (GTDB): domain Bacteria; phylum Bacillota; class Clostridia; order Oscillospirales; family Feifaniaceae; genus CAYJIE01. The sequence goes on along the minus strand of CAYJIE010000007.1, from coordinate 44,733 downwards.
TCTCTTTTGCTATTGCGCTTTATTGGAATTTTGCTTTATAAGCATTGTCAAAATAAATCCTACTATCCCAAAAGCTATCATAAACATAAAACTTGTTGAATAGCTATTTGCACCTAACATCGGACCAAGGAACGAAGCAACTAACAAATTAAGATAAATAATACTATAATTTAGTGAGTAATTTGCCTTTCCGAAAAAATTCATGCAAAAAGCAGAAATATTCGGCGATATTCCACCATATGCAAATCCCGATACTATAAAAGCCACAATGAGCATAACAGCGCTCTGCGTTTCGTTTGTAATCAGTAAGAGTGCACCTGCAACGATGTATAATATGACATCTGTCAGCATGGATAACTTATATCCTTTTAAGTCATATAATCTGCCGAACATCACTCGTCCTATTCCGTTGGTTATTGAGATAATGCCGGCAACCGCTGCCGCTTGTGTTAAATCTCCACCCAAAATCGTGTTAGCATATTGAGCTGAAATATTCATTATAATCAGCCCTGCGGAGGAAACGGCAATCGCCCAACAAAAGAACACCCAAAAATTTCGCCTTTTAAGCATGATTTTATAGTCAACATCTTCATAAGACGGTTTGATTGTTTTACCACTGCTCGAAAGCTCTTTAGCAAATTCTTTTGGCGGCGCTTTCAGTATAATCGAGCCGATGAAAAACAGTATCGCCATGCTGATTGCAAGCATTACAAACGTCGTTCTCCACCCAAAGTCGGTTATAAGGCTTGCCACAATTGTACCAAGTACCATACTGCCAAAGCCAAACCCCATTAATGTAAATCCGGAGGCAAGCCCCTGCTTATCCGGAAACCATTTAATAATCGTGCCTATTACGGAGTTATAGCCCATTCCGCAACCAAGACCGCACAACACACCGTATGTAATATATATTCCAATTAAAGTTTGTATTGCAGATGCAAATCCAAAACCTGCGGCAAACAGTATCGCCGCAATTGTTATTGTTAAGCGTGCCCCATATTTGCTCGTGGTTATACCTGAAATCATACCTCCGACACAAAACATCGTCATTGAAATTGAAAATGTGAGTGACGACTGCGTACTTGTCCACCCAAACTCAGCTTCAAGCGGGACTCTGAGCACCGACCACGCATATATCAGCCCAAGGAAAAGCATCATTACAATTCCTACGAGAAGATACCTCCAACGAAGTTTCAATTGTTTTTCTAAAGCGTTATTCACCTTGCACCTCACAATATTATTTCAAAACCCATGCCGTTTTGAAATCTTCAATTTGGGCTTCTGTATATCCAAGCTCCGTTAATATTTCATTTGTATACGCTCCGATTGCTTTAGTCGGGCGAGTTGCAAACCTCTCATACTCACTGAACTTAATCGGCGGAGACGGCATTTTCACGATGTTTCCGTTAAAGTTGACCTCTTCGATAAATCCGTTGGCAATAGCCTGCGGATCATTATTCACATCACCCGCTGACGTTGCAACTCCCACAGTGAAATTATTTTCGGTTAAAATTTCTTTCCACTCTGCCGCCGTCTTTGTCAGCATTACCGCACTGACTTTATCAATTGCCTCTGCAAGCGCACCACTTGCACGAAGCGAGGTGACCGTATCATATCGTGGGTCATCAATTATTTCTTCCATTCCAAACATTTTCGCATATCGCACTTTATCTTTTTTATACTCATTGCAATAAATTCCGATATACACGCCGTCCTTGCATTCGTACAATGCATCAAACGGGTCAACTTGATGATACTTATCATTAGTTTTATCACGGTTAAATGGCTCTTGAGAAGAAACAATATCCGTGAAATTGCACCAAATTCCTGTGTTCATAAGTGATGACTCTACTAATGTACCTCTTCCCGATACTTCACGCCCTACCAAAGCCATCATGATTCCCGATAACAGTGCATTGCTCGTTGCTACATCTCCAAAGGCATAACCAGGGTGCATCGGAAAAGAGCCAACTTCTTTCCAATCGGTCATCGCACCGTTTCTCAACCAAAAAGCAGTTTTATCAAATCCTGCCATACCTTTGTCGGGACCTTTAAGTCCATATCCCGAAAAATGAGCATATACAAGGCGAGGATATTTTTCTTTTAGTGATTCGTAATCAAGTCCAAGTCTCTCAAGAGATCCAATTCTTATGTTCGACACAACAACATCTGCGTTTGCAAGAAGTTTGTGGACAATTTCTTGGCCCTTTTCACTTTTTAAATCAAGTGGAAGTATTCTTTTTCCACTGTTTGACATTGTAAACATTGGATTATAGTCATCATCGTCGGGGAGGTTGAACGAGGGACCTGTTCTTCTTAGGTCATCACCGTGCAGAGCCTCAATCTTAATAATATCTGCGCCAAAGTCCGCCATAACGCGGCTTGCGGTCGGAGCAGCAACCACAGTTGCGAGCTCGACTACTTTAATATGTTCAAGCGGTTTCATCAATCTCTCCGTTCCTCCGATATTTCGGACAGTAGTATAGTTTTGATTTGGCATAGCGCATGGGTATTATTTAACACCCATGCGCTTGTGAAAACAATTATTTTGAAGCCAGATACTTATCAAGTATGTCAATTGCAAATTTTGTTTCCTCGATTGTTCCACTGCTTATCCTTGTGAACGCGTCCTTGCCCCATGCTCCACCGGGACGTACAATTAGACCGAGTTTAATCAAATCTTGATGAGCCTCAAATGAGCCGACACCCAAGTCAACAAAAATGAAATTTCCACCTGGCTTAACATATTTCAAGCCTTTTTTATCAAAATATTCCTTAAACATGTTCAGTGAGTTTCTGTTTTCAAGAATTGTTCTGTCAATATGAGCCTCGTCAAGGAGTGCCGCATACGCACCTTCTAATGCGAGAATACTCACATTAAATGCCGCTTTGAGCTTCATTATTTGCGCAATCAAACCTGCTGACGCAACACCATATCCAACACGAACTCCAGCAAGTCCTACAACTTTCGAAAGTGTACGCAGGATAATCATGTTCGGATAATCCGCAAGATATTCCATGCAGTCAGGATATTCCTCATGCTCGACAGCAAACTCGAAATATGCCTCATCGACCATAATCAGAACATCTTTGGGCACAGCCTTAAACAGCTTTTCCATATCCGCACGTTTGTTGATATGACCTGTTGGATTGCTCGGATTTGTAATAAACACAACTTTCGTTTTTTGTGAAATTGCATTTATCATACCGTCGATATCATCTGACAAATCAGCTTTTACGGGGATTGTCATGATTTTCGCACCTTGCATTTGACCACCCCTAAAATGAAGTCCGAAACCAAGTTCAGAAATAATGACTTCATCACCCTCTGCGATATATGCACCTGAGAAAAGTCTGATTAATTCCTCGCCTCCCGCTGTAACAATAACTTGCTCAGGGGTCACTTTATGTTTGCCTGCAAGCAGTGTTCTGAGTTTCCAAGCAGTGCTGTCAGGGTAAATATGTCCTACCTTTGCAGCTTCAGCTATTGCCTCAATTGCCTTTGGTGAAGGGCCGAGCGGATTCTCATTTGAAGCAAGCTTTACAACATGAGTAAGGCCGTATTTTTCTATTGCCTCTTGCGAACGCATACCGGGAATATATGCCGCCATATTCCCCATTTCTTTTCGCGCTATTTTTTCATAATTCATATGATAAATCTCCTTTTATATTTAATATTTTCAGCAAAACTATATACTAAACAAAGTCATATCCCGCTCTCATAGCTTTTGCATTGAGCTCACCGAATTTTGATTTACCTTTTTTGCTGAACATTTGCTCCATAGACTCAAGCCCTTGTTCAAGAGAGTAATCTCCCATAACTTTTAAGATTGCGCCTGTCATGACAATGTTCGCACCTTTTGAATGTCCGATTTCATCTGCCATTTTGTGGCATGGAATATTAATTACTGTTAAGTCATCTCTGTCAAGCGAAGTATCCTCAACCATCTCGCTTGCAAAAATCACTCCTCCGGAAGCCATAATTGCTGAAAAACGGTTAAACGACAATTGGTTCATCGCTAAAACCACATTGGGTTTTTCCTGCGAGGGGTTGTATACAAAATCCTCACCGTACTTAACGGTACAATTGGCAGTTCCTCCACGCATAGCGGAACCATATGATGGCATCCAAGTTGCATTATGTCCGTTTCTAACCGCAATATCGGAAATAATCAGCCCTGCGGTGAGTACGCCCTGACCGCCAAAACCGGCACATACTATTTCTTTCATCTGCTTCAATTCCTTTCAATTGTTTTTTGTTTATGCTTTTGACACTCTTTCTTTTTTCACTCCGAGAGTAAAATACGGTATGATATTCTCACGAATATGCGTTAGGGACTGTTCTGGAGTCATTCCCCAGTTAGTCGGACAGGGGATCAATGCTTCGACCACCGAAAATCCCTCTCCTGCCAATTGAGCGGACAAAGCATCTTTAATATAGCTCTTTAACTTGTTTATATTGGCAACACTGTCTGTGCTTCCGCGAGCTGAATATGCAATATTAAATCGCTCAGCTACAAGTTCCGGAAACAAGAAAGGCATTCCGGTTACATCGCAATCTCGACCGTATACGGTAGTGGTTGTTTTTTGACCTGGCATTGTTGTTGCACTCATTTGTCCGCCAGTCATACCATAGTTCGTATTATTAATTGTAATCATTGTAATTTTTTCGTTGCGATATGCCGCACCGATACTCTCGCCCATGCCAATGCTGTAAGCATCGCCATCACCTTGATAACTAATAATTATATTGTTCTTGTTAACCTTCTTCATTCCGGTCGCAACGGCGCTTGCCCTACCGTGACAGCAGTGAAGTCTGTCAGCTTGCATACCTGCGCTGATATTGGAGGAACAACCGATTCCAATTGTAAAAATCATATTTTTATCTTGACCAAGCTCCATAATGCACTCGGCGACAAGCCTTGAAACGATACCATGCCCACAACCAGGACAGAAATTCGATGGATTATCCACAAAATATGGAACTTTTCTTTCGATTTCCATTTATTACACTCCGTTTCTGTCGATACGCTCGACATTAATTTATTAATAGCTACTATTAGAATTTGCTTTTTTTCTCACCTTTTGTAATTTTTATGAAGTCATTCTTTATATCTTCAATTACAGGTACACCGTAAATATACGGTAGTGAATAGATAGGTACATCGTTAGCAATCGTCTTTCTTGAGTATATCGCAACATCTTCTACCATTTGCCCCATTGCATTACTTTCAACTACAATTATCCCTTTAACATTTGGATTAATTTCAGCAAATGCTTTCTCAGGGAACGGCCAAGCTGTAATAGGACGAATAAATCCGACTTTGTGTCCGGCGTCTTTAAGCTGTTTTACGGCGCCCATGCAACTACGTCCAGCTAAACCAAATCCCATAAATACATAATCAGCATCAGACACATCCGTGCTCTCCCAGCGTTGCTCATCTTCCCAAACTCTTGAATATCTTTCGTTAAGCTCAGCCGCCTCTGTTATGTTGTTTCTGTCAAAATATCCAAGCTTGTTGTTTGAATATGTTCCATCAAAGCCCCATTCAGCTCGTTTTGCCTCAATAAAATCAGGTAATACGACAGGCTCCATCATTTGTCCAAGTGAACCCTCAGTCATAATTTGTGCAACCATTCTATACTTATCCGCTAATTCATACGCAAGCGCTACCATATCTACCGCTTCCTGTACAGTATACGGACACAGTATAATACATCTGTAATCACCGTGACCACCGCCCCTTGTTTCTCTCAAGTAGTCAGTTTGTGACGAGAACAGAGTTGCAAGTCCGTTTCCATAACGCACCATATTGATGATAACGACAGGCAAATTTTCATCAGCAAGAACCGACATGGTCTCTTGCATAAGGCTAATGCCGTTACCTGATGATGCGGTCATTGAGCGTACACCACAACTTGCTGCTCCAACAACCATGTTAATTCCTGCGATTTCATTCTCTGTTTGAATGAATTCTCCGTCAACTTCTCCAAGGCGCCATGACAGATACTCCATTATTTCGGACGACGGTGTAATTGGGTATCCTGCATAAAATCTTACCCCTGCCCTAACGGCAGCCTCTCCGATAGCGATATTTCCTTTCATCATTTCAGCCATTACTTTTCACCTCCAGGTATAAAATGATACACTCCGTCAGGGCAGATTGTGTAGCATGAGCCACAATAAATACAGCCCTCTCCGATTTTTACGGGATGATATCCAATTTTATTGATTTTACTTTCATAAGTAATACATTTTTTCGGACAGCTCATCACGCAAAACCCACATTCCTTACATCGGTCTTTTCTTACTTCGATTCTCATGTTTTCCTCCAATATGTTAATGGTTTAGTCATTGAACGCTGGTTCGTTTGATAAATCAATATCATTAAAACTGCGTTTACCTTTATTTGCCTTGTTGTTCCAAAGAACACCTATCCCAAGGAACGACATGCCGATAGATACAAACGGAGCGATCAAGTTGAGGTATGCGTATTGTATATATTCCATCGGGTCAATTCCGAGCGTTCCCGCCGCAAATGCGCCGAAAGCATTCCATACCATAAGCGGAGCCCACATATGTACACCCTCACTTGTGAGGCGTGCAAGCATCGAGCGGTGCAGTCCGCGCTTATCAAATTCCTTCTTGTAAACTGTTCCATTGAGTACGATAGGCATATATGTGTCCGCGAAGGCTGCGGCACTCATAGCAGATGTTGCGATAACAAGTGCGGAGAGTTGACCGACAGATTTAGCCTTAGATGCAAGTTTTTCGATAATTACACCGATAAACCCAACACCCTCAAGAAGTCCACCCAAGGACAGTGCAAGGAATACTAATGTAAATGTATAGTACATGCTTGCAAATCCACCGCGATTTAGAATCTGGTTTACGAACTCAGAGCCTGTATCTGTGCTAAATCCCGATTGAACACTTTCAATAGCCACATCCAATGTTGCGCCTTGAAATAACACCGCAACGAGGATAGCGGTAGCTACTGCCGCAGTCATAGTTGCAAGCGGAGGAGCCTTTTTGATGTTCAAAATAATCAGCACGACTATAGGGAGGAACACCACAGGTCCCAAATCAAAGTTAGCTGCCAAAACTTCTCGCGTCTCATGCGCCACAGTGAAATTCGCTTCACCGCTACCAACCGAAAACCCGAGTATGGTGTACATTACAAGGGCAATTATATACGACGGAGCCATTGTTATCACCATCGCTTTTATGGTTGAAAAAATATCGCATCCCGCTCCAATTGAAGCAAGGTTTGGAATATCTGATATAGGAGACATCTTATCTCCGAATGTCGCACCGCCTATTACGATAGCCGCAACTACAGGGATAGGGATACCCATTCCCTCACCCATTCCCATGAGAGCTATACCAACAGTTCCGATCGTTGTCCATGATGACCCCGTTGCAAGTGCCGTGAGACTACATAGAATGAATCCGATAGGTACAAACAGCGAGGGAGTGATAAATCCGAGTCCGTAGTATATAATCGCCGGAACGGTTCCCGATAGCATCCATGTACCGATGATAGCGCCGATAGCGACGAAGAACCACATTCCGAATGTTGCATTTCCAATGCTTTTTGCCATGTGTTTCATCATGTCGTCAAAGCTGATTCCTACCATAAGTTTGCCGACTAAGAAAGTAAATACAACCGATAAGATCAAACATGTGTGAATGGAGATTGTTCCAAGGATAAGGCCTGCGAGTACAAGAGTACCTGCAATAAAAGTAAATACCAAGAGAGATGCTCCCATTGACGGTCTTGGTGCGGTCGCTACATCGCTTGTATGGTTCTGAGCGTTTTTCTCTACAACTTCAGGTTCGTTTTTCATTGTGTCCTCCTATTTTTGTTTGATTTTGCTCGTTTTTCGCTTCAATCCCACTTTTTTCGTTAACATTCCACGTTCGAATGTCAACTTCAAGTATTATGAAAGTTTGCTATGTTATTTGTCCTCCTGTGCACGGGACACACTGTGTATACCATAAGTATGCCAGTTTAGAGTTTGAATGTCAATATTTTTTTCTCATAATTTGCAAAGTTTGTTAATCATGCTTTAATACCAAATTAATTTTTATGCATTTTTACTAGCTTTGATTTTATGATTGTTAGCGCTTTGTCATTGGCTATTGCATATTTTATAGTTTGGAAATTTTATGTTGATTAATAATGTTTTTTGTAGTATACTTAAGAGTATACTATTCGTTTTAAGGAGATGCCACATGCCCGATATTAGCCTAAAAGACATGGTCTACAACAAAATTGAACATAAAATCCTCACATGCGAATACAAACCCATGTCTTTTTTAGCTGAAAAAGACTTAGGAGAAGAATTTAATGTTAGCAGAACCCCTATCAGGGAGGCATTAGTGCGCCTCGAATCTGCTGGATTGGTTACCGTCATACCACGCCGCGGAGTTATGGTTTCCGATGTGACGACTAATGATGTTACTGAGCTTTTCCAAGCTCGAGAACTTGTAGAGCCACATATTTTACTACTTTATGGACCGGAGCTTGAGAGCGAGCACTATCAGAAAATTATGCATAAATTAAGACTCGATACCGAAAACACTAAGACTGAAGCCGAGCAACTGCAAGTCGATTTAGAGATGCACAAACTGATAAACGGATTGAACAGGAATAGACATTTTGCAGCAATGCTCAAAAACCTAAATACCGCAAATCAGCGAATTGTTGCACTCTTCGGATTGAATACAAACAGCCGTTTAGAATCTACAAAATCTGAAATCTTAGCTATAATTAACGCAGCTAATGATGGCAATTATGCCCTTGCAGCTGAAAATTTACGTCTTCATTTACGAGCGTCAAGAGTAGCTGCATTAGAAACTATGATGAGATAACCTACATATTGCTTTGCCCGGTCATTATATTTTTTCTGAAGTAATAAGCATCCCCCGGCTTAGCTAATTGTATTTTAAGGTAAACTCACTTAAGTGTATGCCTTTCTGTTTACAGCATAGCAAATTTTGAGCGTTGGAGCCTTGGAATTCGACTTGATGCTGCACATAGAATTGCTATTAGTATCACTTAGTAAGCCTATACAATTTAAGTTAATTTCATGATAGTGTTAAGCCCAAACAACTCATAATAAACAATTTATCAGCAGTGGCATTTCTATCACTGTGAACCTCATTTTCAAATTTACTCATATCCTATCTCTCACTCTAATTCATGCTTTGACCCATATTTTGACCCATTATAGCTTATAATACAGTGGACATAGCGCAAACAATGGACTGTAAACCTTCGGATTTTCGCAAATTTCGCACCAAAAAACACTGCAAAGCACCAAGCGTCATGTAAATGACGCTTTATTTACAGGCTTTCAACACGCGCGTTTACTTGTAAACGCGTTGAGCACAGCTCATAACAATGAATTTGAAAAATTCATTTGAAGTTAAACCCCTCTGCGCGCAGAGGGCTTGTTCAAATCCAACGAACACGAGGTTCGTTCTCCGCAACCAAAACAACATTCTGTTGTTTATAGAAAAAACTCACTTGATTGTTAAAATCGAGTGAGTTTTTTTGCGTTGTTATGATGATGGTGGTGAGGTGCAGGGGTTTAAACATCTGAGGCTTGTGATGCAATTTTCGTGTAGTTTTGGAGCACATACATGTAACTTGCGTGTAACCCACATGAAGTTTGCGTGGAATTTGTATATAACTCACACGCCCTCACCCACGACCACCCCTTGAAGGTTTCGTGTCAACTTTATCACTCTTCAAAATTTCGTTGAAATTCACTTCTACCTATAGTTTCGGCATATAATTATACGGGCTTGACATACGATATATTATTTCCGGCATGATTTCTTGTCTTTGCGGAGAAATAACCGTTTTTCGTGCAAGTTCAGCAGCTAATCTTATAGATTTAGACATAAGTTCTGCGGCCTTCAAATCTATAACAGTCATCGAGGGATAACTCCTCGCAAAAATACTGCTCAGTCCAGAGCTTGTCGCAATAACTTGCACATCAGTCCCAACTTTTATTCCGCCTTCATTCAAAGCACTTATGATTCCAAACCCCACCATATCATGCACACATATAATTACTTTCGGCAGTTTGTTTTTTCTTATCAACTCTTGCCCGAGCTCATATCCATCATCAGCACTATTCCTGCAAGAATATACCTTATTCTCCATATTTATGCCTTTTTGCTCGCATATAATAAGCATTGACTCTACTCTCTTTTTTATGCTCAAAAAAGATTCGGCATTTGAGACAAGCACAATATCCTCCTCGCCGTTTCGCAAAGCATGAGAAATAGCCATTTGCGCAATCAATTCATTGGAATTTGTCACTGAAGAAAGCCCCTCAAATTCCTTGTTCACGAGCACAATCGGTATTTTAGGAGCGGCGGATGATAGATATTCTAAATCACTTTCACTCGCCGAAACCACCACCGCTGCATCTGTCAAATTTCCATTCCAAAAATCTTTTGCAAGATTTATTTGCCCTTGCTCAAAAAGCTTTATTGTTAAATCAATCGGAATTATTTCATCACGAACTGTCCGCCCTATCGCCCCGATAGTTTCAGCAATTGTCGCTTCAAGTTGATTATTAGGATAGAAAACAGAAATACGCATGCATTCGGTTATAATTTGGCTTTTCTGTTTCGGCTGCTTGCGCTGATATCCAAGTTCCTCAGCCGCATTCAATATTCGTTGCTGTGTATTCTGACTAATTTTATGCTTATCACCATTGCCCCCTAAAACATAGGAGGTCGTCGCAAGTGATGTGCCGCAATGTTTAGCAATATCGGATAATGTAGCCATATGCACCTCCTTAAATAGTATCGTCTATGATAATAACTGTTCTTAACTATACTTTCATTTATTATATAAATTTTCAGTATTTTTGTCAAGGAAATTATAGCGTGCATCAACTTAAAATATAACTTTCGCTTGAATTTCGTCAGTACATACAAATTTTCAGTTAAACTTTCTACACTATTTAACTGAAAAAAGCATTGACTTCACTGAAAAACAAATGTAAAATATAAGCAATGTAATCAATTGATATTTCAATTGTACTTAGAACCTAATATTTAAAAGGAGAGATGACTTTGAAAATTACAAAAATTGCTCGCGCCGGCACATTGGAATCAAATGATATTTCCGTTGTCGTAGCGCCACAAGATTCAGATGACAACACAATCGAACTTTCAAGCACAGTAATGTATCAGTATGGCGATGCCATCAAGGAGACTATCGAAAATGTTTTGAAAAAACACAATATCACAGGCGTGCTGCTGACAGTGAATGATCGTGGTGCTCTTGATTGCACCATTGAAGCAAGAGTTGAAACCGCACTTGAAAAAGCCGGCTTGGAGGTGAAATATTAATATGAGCAGAAAAGATATTATAATCAGAAACAATTTAATCATGCCCGCGAATAACCCTGCAATGCTATTAAAATCCACCTGTTTTAATTCCGACTTATACACCTTCGACCTTGAAGATGCGGTGCACTTTGTAGACAAATCCGCAGCAAGACGTCTTGTAGTTAAAACTATAAACAGTCTTGGCTATAAGAATGACAACATAACCATTCGAGTGAACAATGACACACCACAGATGCTTGAGGAGGACATTTCCGCAGTTGCCAACCTCAACATTTTAGGTCTTTTCATTCCAAAGGTAAAAAACAAAAAAGATATTGAACTAACGCTTGAACTACTTGATAAATACACTATTGGAAAGCAAAACAATATGAGCCTTATGGTTGCGGTTGAGGACTCCGAGGGAGTTTTCAATGCAAAGGAAATTGCTGGAGCAAGCGACAGAATCATCGCTATGGTTTTAGGCGCAGGTGATTATACGAGTTCGCTTGGAGCAACACTTACAGAAAGTGCGGAGGAACTTGTATTTGGGCGCTCAATGGTAATAAACGCCTGTGCTTTGTATGGAATTATACCTCTCGACCACCCACACCTTGACCTTGATGACGAAGAAGGTCTAATAAATTCATGTATTAAAGCTAAATCAATGGGATTTAAAGGAAAAATCGCCATAAACCCAAGACAGATTGAGACAATAAACAAGGTGTTCACCCCAAGCGATTCGGAAATCAGATGGGCACAGCGAATTATAAGCGCACTTGAAAGTTCTGAGAGCGGAGTGCTTTCAGTGGACGGCAAAATGATAGATATTGCCATAACAAAAAAAGCGGAAGTCACGCTTGCTATTGCAAAGAAAATGGGGGTGCTGTAAATGATTATTAATAAAGCAGGAAGAGAAGTTCCTGAATTTGTGGAGCATTATGGAGATGTAATTCCTTTTAAGGGAGCCTTCAAGCATAAGCCGGAGGGCATGAGATATGCCGCGTCCAAGGTAAAATTCGTTGAACCACGCGATAATAAGATGCTTGACAGCCTAAAAGAAGCATTCATAAAACTGGATATAAAAGACGGAATGACCTTTTCATTTCACCACGGACTTCGCAACGGTGATGATGTCTTAAATCAAGTTATCCAAACTGCGGCAGACCTTGGATTGAAAAACCTCAAAATAGCGACAACTGCTATCATGTCATCACATGGCCCTCTTGTAAAACACCTTGAAAGCGGAGTTGTTATACATATAGACACAAACGGACTTATTGGAGAAGTCGCTGACTATGTTGCAAATGGAAAAATGAAAACTCCTGTGGTAATCCGCTCACACGGCGGTCGTGCAAGGGCGGTTGAATGCGGCGACATACATATTGATGTTGCATTTATGGCGGCATCAATGGCAGACAAAGCAGGTAATCTTACAGGATCGCAAGGACCGAATGCCTTTGGTTCTATGGGCTATGCGATGACAGATACTCAATATGCGGACTATGTAGTCGGTGTTACAGACACCATCAGTGATAAAGCACTTCAAAAGGCGAGCATCCCCGGTTGTCGTGTGGATTACGTTGCAAAAGTTGAGCGAATAGGCGATGCAAGCGGTATTGAGACAGGGGCTCTCAAACTTACAAAAGATCCTATTCAACTAAACATAGCTAAAACTGCCGT
>CAYJIE010000007.1:0-31591 GCA_964370145.1 uncultured Oscillospiraceae bacterium | reverse complement strand
GATAAAATAGTAGCTGTTACAGAATACAGAGATGGTACAATTTTAGATGTAATCAGACAAGTTGCAAAGTAATTGCCGGTGATTGAACTCATGTATGCACAATTTGTGCTCTATAATTGCATTTCACTTATTTCCAAAAAACACAACATAGGGAGATTAAAACGGAAAATAAAAAAAACTCTGAAAATTTTTAATATGCCTGCATGGCTGTTTATCGGCTGTACAGCAATACTACTGATCACAATGTACTTTTTCGATCTACCCACCACTATGCTCGGCGCATGTGCATTCGGAATTATCGGTGCTGAAATACTGTACTATATCGGCGATGCAATCCCTGTGCTCGGAAAATATTTAGGCGGCGGCGCTATAATGTTCAAAAATTGATTGACCCAATAACAGGTGGCGCTTTGCACTACTTTGCAATACTTGTTATATTAGCTGTTATCGTCAAATTACTAAAAGTTATTCCCCGTGAGTATGAAATAGCATGTAGCCTTTTCTACCAATTCATCAGCACACAACTAATGAAAGCACTAATGTTCTTAGTCGGTATTGCAATAATTGACCTCAATGATATTATTGCCACACTTTCAAACCCTGTTTATTTAATTCTTATTGTTGCAACAGTTGTCCTCGCATTTATCGGTGCAGCATCTTCGGACAGTTTGTCGGGTTTAAGTTCCTTGAATCTGCAACAACAGCAGGACTTTGCATGGCCAATGCAGGCGGTAGTGGAGATGTGTGTGTTCTCACAGCATCAAAAAGACTTGAGCTTATGCCATTTGCCGCAATTTCAAGCCGTATCGGCGGCGCTCTTATCCTAATCTTAATGGGCTTCTTAGCACCACTTTTAGGATAATCAGGGTAAAGATATTATAAACGAATCAACAGGCACTCACCACCGGTGAATGCCTGTTGTTCAATTTATTTTCTAACATGCCAATAATAAAAACTATATCCCTCTATCAAAACCTCTCACATATTAATCAACTTACTTATAATTTCCAACAACACTTCCAGTGGATTTCCCTTTTTCAAAGCATTTTTCCGGTAACATGCAATGATTTTTCGCTCATCTTGGTAATCCTCCAAAATAAAAAACGACTCATTCTCATAAGAGCTACTATATTCAAGTCCAAGTGAGGGGATTATTGTATATCCTACATTGTTTTTCGCAAGGCGAAATGCCACCTCAACGCTATCTGTTTCAAGTGCAACATTTGGCGTAAAATCAAATTTATCAAATATCACTTTCGAAATCTCACGAATTAAGTGTCCTCTCTTAAACTGAATAAACGGAAGTCCTGCCAGTTCGCTCACTCGTATATAGTTTGCTCCGTTTTTCTTTGTCCCAATGTTTTTATTATGCAAAAACGGCGGAATAATCACATATGTTTTTCCCTCTGAAATAATTTTATAATCAAGCCCTACAACTGATTTATCATAAATTATCGCAAGGTCAACCTCCCCCTCACTGACCAGTTTTGGCAAAGATTTCACACTGCTTTCCCTTAGAACGAGCTTGCACTCTGGGCAAATTTCATTAAACTTTGGAATTATCAAATGCGACATAAATATACTCATATGCAAAGGAATACCCAAAACAAGTTGTTTATAATTGCCAAGCATATGCTCTTTTATTTGGTCAATAGTTTCTTCATATCGTTTCTTCACAGCCACACATGCATCTAAATATTGCTCCCCTGCCCATGTTAATGTCAGAGGATTAGAGTCCCTGTTAAACAGAGTTGCCCCAATTTCTTTTTCTATGGAAATAATCATTTGACTTAGAGCCGACTGGGAAATATAGAGTTTCTTTGCTGCTTTTGTTATATTTCCCTCGTTTGCAACTTCAATTAAATATTCAATTTGTTTTTCGTTAATCATATGACCTCCCATAAGTTTTAACTTATGATAAACATTATATATTTTATGTTTTACATTTTTATATGTTAATATTATAATAAACCCACAGACATATGTCAATGAAAACAAGCATGCTCAAGGCGCCTAACTTTTCTTTGACATTAAAATACTGTAAAAGGAGCTAAACTATGTTATCAATCATCGGTTTTGGCATGATATTAGTCATCGTGCTCGCACTTATCATGAAAAAAGCAATTCCCGTTGTTCAGCGTGCTCCCCGTAATAGCCGCACTACTCGCAGGCTTTAACATTTTTGAAATTGGCGGATTTGCCGCAGGCGGAATTTCCGCAATGATTTCAACTCTGTCATTATTTGTTTTCTCAATTTCCTTCTTCGGCTTAATGACTGACGAGGGTGTCTTTGATGTAATCGTGTCAAAACTCACCCCATTGGCAAAAAATTCTGTAACAGCGGTCACAATTATTACGGCAATCGTTGCGACAATCTCTCATCTCGACGGCTCAGGTGCAACAACTTTGCTCGTAACCATACCGGCAATGCTTCCCTTTTATAAAAAATTCAACATTCGCCCCCAAGCCCTTATGTTAATAACCGCTATGGCATTAGGCGCTATGAATATTGTGCCATGGGGCGGTCCGACAATGCTCTCCGCGAGCATCATCGGCATGGACGTCGCAGAATTATGGCGACCCATGATACCCGTACAGATATTCTTATTAGGTATTGTTATCGTATTGGCGATTATCATTGCTAAAATTGAAATTAAAAACGGTGCGGGGATTGTTGCAAGTGGTGATGATGAGCTTGCAAAAGAAACGGCAAAACCTGTAAACAAAACCATGTTGTTTATAAATTTTGCACTGACAATCGGCACGGTTGCTCTATTGATTATCGACGTGCTTCCCGCAAACTTCATTTTCATGATAGCAACCGCTATCGCACTTGTAATCAATGTGCGCTCGGTAAAAGAACAAAATGAGCGACTAAGAAAATACGGCACGGCAGCTATGACCATGACCACCACATTTTTAGCAATGGGTGTGTTCACGGGTGTCTTGACCGGCACAGGAATCCTTGATGCAATGGCGCTAAGCGTTACGAGCATTATCCCCGAAGCAGTAGGCCCTTACATACACATTGTTATTGCGCTATTCTCCGTACCACTCATTATGTGCCTTGGAACAGAGGCACTCTTAGTCGGAGTAATGCCTGTTGTTATCGCTGTTGCCGCAACTTATGGAATACCTGCCGATGCCGTCGCAAGAGCACTTATTATCACAGAAAATATGGGTGTCGGCGTCAGCCCTGTTTCACCCGCAATATACCTTGGACTTGGAATAACGGGCACAGATATAGGTGACCATATAAAATATTCCGCATTATGGGCATGGGGAATAAGTGTAATAGGATTAATTTTCGCAGTTATTATCGGTGTTGTACCGGTATAAAATAAATTATAGATTAGGAGTAATTTATGGATAGTATTAAAGTATTAGCGGCTACGGGTATGCTCGGACTTGGAATTCCACCACGCGAATTCGAGGCAGGGCTTGCGAAAAACCCTGATGTAGTCGGCGTTGATTCAGGTAGCATTGACGGAGGTCCGTCATATCTTGCGGAGGGTACGAGCGGTGTTGGCATTCAAAACACTTACAGAGATTTGTCATATCTATTAAAGCACTGCCTTTCTCGAAACATTCCGCTTGTGATAGGCTCTGCCGCTATGGCAGGAGGTGAGCCACATATAAAAATCATGCTCGACTTAATGGAGAGGGCAAGAGCTGAGGGAAATCTTCGTGACTTCACCGTTGCCGTCATTCATAATGATGTTGACAAAGAATATTTGAAAAACAAAGTTCGTGAAAACAAAGTAAAACCAATGCCGGGCTTTGTCCCCGAAATTAACGATGCACAAATTGACCGCTCAATTCGCATAGTCGGTCAAATGGGTGTAACCCCCTTTATCGAGGCGCTAAGGCAAAAACCAGATGTTGTGCTTGCAGGGCGTGCGTGCGACACCGCAATTTATGCGGCTATGCCGATTATGCACGGCTTTGATGTGGGACTTTCCTTCCACGCCGCTAAAATTATCGAATGTGGCGCATATGCCACACAACCTGCGAATGGAGCAGAGAGCATATTGGCGACTATCTACAAAGACAAATTTGTATTAGAACCACTGCACCCTGACAGAGCTTGCACACCTATTTCAGTTGCCGCACACACAATGTACGAGAACGACCACCCATATAAATTCACAGAGCCTGACGGTGAAATCGACTGCTCCAAGTGTGTGTTTGAACAAATCAGCGAAAAAGCCGTAAGTTGCAAAGGCACAAAACACATATCAGCAATCCCCGGAAAAGGGTTCATCAAGCTTGAGGGCGCGGCAAAAGTCGGATACCGCTCAATAGCAGTTGTTGGCTCGCATGATGAAAAATTCATCGAGATGTTTGACACAATCGTCAAAAACGGCATGGAACTTGTCAAAGAGAGAATAGGCTCACCCGAGGAAAGAGGGTATAGCATACAGTTTCGCACTTATGGCAGAGATGCTGTGCTACAAAGCCTTGAAACACAGCCTTTTAACAATCACGAGATAGGCATTGTTATTGATGTCGTCGCGAAAACCCAAGAAGAAGCAAAGGATTTATGCGCTCTCATTCGCAGTATGCTTATGCACACCTCATACCCCGGAAGAAAAACCGTGGGAGGAAACATCGCTGTTTCTTTCTCACCGGGCGAAGTATCTTTTGGTGCTGTGTATGAATTTAATATTTTCCACTTAGTTGAAGTCGAAGACTTAAACGAATTATTCCCAATAGAGATGAAAACAATAGGAGGTGTTGTATGAGAAGATTAGGTGACATCGCTGATATTTGCAGAAGTAAAAACGCAGGACCGTTTATGCTAACAGTAGATTTCCTGTTCAACAGCGAGGAAGTTTATAATAAACTAAAACAGCTTAACCCCATCTCTGTAGAGAAAGTTGCAAAGCTATATAAAGTACCTGAGGACTATGTGTCAATCGTATACTTTGATGCAGTAAAAGCGCTCAAAATCTCAGTTCCTCGTCATCACTCAGGTGGCAGCAGATATGATACCGATGTGTTTGGCTCGCAACAACACAGTCCGCTGTTCAATTTAGAAATTGATATTTAGAATAGTAAAGTTTGCATATAAAAACGAGAGGTTGTCGACCTCTCGTTTTTGTGTTATATGATGGTCGCTGTTACACATTTTTCTATGCCCCATTACCGCCCAAGCACGCTCCCCATAACATTCGCCGCATTGACTTGTGCCTCGGTTGTCACATGAGTGTAAGTGTCCAACATCAATCTCCGATTGCTGTACGGTGAACAACGCCAAGCAGGCTTGGCGTGCGAGAAGTGACCGACGCAACGAAGTTGCATTTGCATGCCCGACACAGTCTTGATGTCTACTCCATTTTGGAGGGCGATAGTTGCGAAATCTGTGTATAGCCAACGCGATGCGTTGGCTTTGAGGTCATGAAATCGCCGTTTTGGCAAGCCTGCTCGCTTTAGGACCCTGTGTAGCATATTTAACACACTATCGGGTGAGATTGCTGTGCCATTTGGTGAGAGGAAGACATAGTCGTCATTTGTGACGGCTTTGAAATTTGCGGTTACTTTTGATTCATTTTCACTTTCACCACTTTCACCACTTTCAATCGCACTGCCGTTTTTGTTTGCAGTTAGTATCTCTGCCGCGTTCATCTTCTGTGCTTTCAGCACTTCCACCGCCTCCGCTCCTATCGAGATTACTCGGTAGGAGTTTTTCGTTTTTAGCGGCGATTCTACAACCTCGCCATCAATCCGTAGCACTTGCCTTTTCACGGAAATCGTCCTGTTTTCAAAGTCCACATCACCCCATTTTAGCCCAAGCAACTCCCCTCGCCTTACTCCAGTGGCTATCACTATGCAGTACATCTCATACACTCTACTCCATCATGTATTCTTGTGTCACCCGCTTTCGCATTCGGGTCAGGCTCGCAGTCTTGTTTGTAGTAAGCTTTACTTTCATCGCCTACTGTTATTGTGATTGAAGATTTCTTTTCTGCTGTTGCAGTTTCTGCTTTTGATGACACCGACATCGTTTCTTCGCATACCTCTACATTCGGCGTCATCACCTTGATAATTTCTTCTTCTGTGAGTTTACTTCCGTCTGGCTTCACGATACGCAAACCAAAGTCGGATAATCCTCCTTTGGTTTTAAGAAATTCCTCTGGTGGGTGTGTCGGCTTTGTCGGCACTTCAGTGTGCAGTGGCTGGTAGACCACATTCCCCTCTGCAGACACTGTCATTGTCATCGCCGTCGCTATCACCGCCGTGATGATTAGCTTTTTCATGCTCGTTGTCATTTTCTCACCCTCCAGTCATTTTGTCCAAGTCCTACTTGGCAAGACAACATTAGCACAGAAGCCATGATAAAGCTATTGACCAAATGCAACGAAATATCTTGATAATTCTTGACATTTTCATAACAATATGGTAGAATACTATCAGCGATGAAGGTCTTTAGCTTCAATTTCTTCGATACTTCCACTTCAGACAATTATTACAAAAACTAATCAAAACAAAATATTATCCAAGAGTCAATCAAAGATTGTTAAGGTTGGGTAGAATGTTGCATGCAACACTCTATTCAACCTTTTTTATCGTTAGAAAGGTAGCAACATGAATTATTTTTTACAGGGAGAGCGGCAATCTGGCAAGACTACATTAATTGCAAAAATTGCCCAAGAAAGTGGACTTAAAGTATGTGGCTTTAACAGCATGCGCCTTATAAATTCCAACGGTGATAGCGTAGGTTTTGCATTGGCAAAATATGAAAACAATACCTCCCACACCATAAATATTGATGAAACACACATAGACAGCGACTTTATTTTCATGTCAGGCAATGCGTGTAATCGTAAAATAAATCTTGCGGTTTTTGATAAAGTCAAAACTATGTTCACTTCAGAGGAGCTATGTGACTGCCACCTATTTGTCATGGACGAATTAGGCGGACTCGAGCTTCTTTCACCAATATTCACTTCATTTATTGAAGATATCCTCAGCAGCAAAATTATATGTATCGGTACGATAAAAAGTGAAACCAACTTTTCGCACATGCAATCCATGATTGATATACAGGTTTTCGATGACGTTGTAAAAGCATTTAGAAATAAATTGGTCGAAGTTTACGACAGTAAAATAATAAGCTTGACTCAAGAAAATAAAGTTATTATCGAGCGCGAAATCAAAACTGAAATACAAAAATACAAAAAACAATTAGAAGGAGCACAAAATGTTTAACAAAAAACTCATCGCAACAATCCTATGTCTTTCTATGTCGCTTATGCTTATTTCATGCACAAGTGATAAAGGGAGCGAAGCCACCATTTTCGCAACAATTACAGACCACGCTGGAAGAGAAGTGACGCTCGAAAGTCAGCCAAAGCGCATTGTCAGCGGATATTACATAACATCTTCGATACTAATTTCGCTCGGAGTCAGCGATCTTATGGTCGGCATTGAAAACAAAGCAGACACAAGAAATATTTACTCTCTCGCCGCTCCAGAACTCCTTGACCTAAAAGGTGTTGGAACCTCAAAAGATTTTGATGTCGAAGGAACTGCGGCACTCGAGCCGGATTTAATAATACTGCCACTTAGACTAAAAGATACGGCCACCATTCTTGAAGAACTTGGCTTTGATGTAATCTGTGTCAATCCTGAAAATGATGTTTTACTTGAAGAGACAATTGACATGCTCGCAACTGCAACAGGCACAGAAGAAATTGCATCTGCTATGAAAGAAGATGCAAACTCTGCACTCGATGAGCTTTCTAAACTAATAAGCAACGAGGAAAAACCAACTGTCTATCTTGCTGGAAACAGCGATTTCTTATCCACTGCCGGCTCAAACATGTATCAAAACACATTACTCTCGCAAGCCAATGTGATAAATGTTGCAAGTGAAATCGAGGACACATATTGGGCGACAATTTCATATGAGCAACTCCTTGCTTATAATCCTGAATTCATAATCATTGCACCTGCTGCAAATTACAGCGTTGAGGATATCTTTAATGACAGCGCGATTTCAGAGCTTGAAGCTGTGAAAAACGGAAATGTTTGGGCAATGCCGTCTTCGCTTGAGGCATGGGACTCACCACTTCCATCATCATTCCTTGGCAGCTTATGGGTCGCAAGTGTTGTACATAGCGACCTGTACGATTTTGAGAGTTTCACTTCAAATACAGTTGATTTCTATAAAAACTACTATGATTTTAATGTGGACACTGCAAGCTTGACAAACTAATGAGGAAAAACAGTTTTTATATATGTGCGTGGGCTGTATTTATTGTGGGGATAGTGATTTCACTCGTAACAGGAAAATATCCGTTATCCATGACAAATATTTTAAGTGGCGACACATTGGAACTCGGGATATTCCTCAATCTGCGCCTATCTCGAACAGTTATGACTGTTCTTGCAGGCTTTGGCTTGTCTGTTGCAGGATACGTCTATCAAACTATATTCAAGAATCCCATAGCCTCACCTGACATTATCGGTGTTTCGTCAGGTGCGTGCGCAGGGGCAGGAACAGCAATAATTTTTCTTGGCGGCGGTACTGTTATCGTCGCCATTGGTGCGTTCTTTGGTGGTCTAATCGCCGTATTTATCGCAATTTTGCTCGCAGGTGCTGCGAATACGCATGGTGGAGGACAGCGACTTTCTTCATTTGTCCTGTCGGGAATTGCTGTCAACGCACTCGCCCAAGCAATTCTTATGTTGCTAAAACGCACAGCCGACCCATTTTCAGAGCTTGCATCACTTGAGTTTTGGACAATGGGTTCTCTGTCAGATGTCACGAGCAAAAAAGTCATTGCAGTTTCACCAATAATTATTCTCTCACTAATTTTTATTTTTTACGCATATCGTCAAATTACCATGCTCTCTCTAAACAGCGATGAGGCTAAAATGCTTGGTGTATCTGTAAACAAAATTCGCAGTCTTATCCTAATCGCAACTACTTTCGTTGTCGGTGCAATAGTGAGCGTCACTGGGCTTATTACTTTTGTTGGATTGCTTGGCCCACATATAACAAGGCTTTTGACAAAGATACATTCAAAAAAGACCATGTTTTTTTCCGGAATACTCGGCGCATCAATTATGCTGTATTCCGACAGCCTTGCTCGCAGTATTGCAAGCACTGAAATCCCCATAAGTATACTGACTTCACTTCTCGGAGCACCCTTACTTATTTATCTTGTGCTAAAAGGAGGACGAGTTGAATGAGTGTATTGAAAATAGAGAACTTATCAGCAGGCTATGGCGAACACGATATAATCCGAAATATAACATTTTCACTTGAACAAGGTGAGCTATGCGCCTTGCTCGGAGCAAATGGAAGTGGCAAAACAACACTAATAAAAGCAATTTGCTCACTAATCAAAAGCGAGGGGTTCATTAAAGGATTAGGTTTTAATTTGCGTGATATGAGCGAAAGAGAGCGAGCAAAAATTATAAGCTATATACCTCAAAAGTCGTCCGTTTCCATTGAGATAACAGTACTTGATGTTGTCCTGATGGGCTTTGCGCCATCAATGTCTTTTTTCGAATCTACAACCGAGGACATGCACATAAAAGCTATTAACGCGCTCAGAGAAGTCGGCGTCGAGCATCTTTCACAAAAAAAATTCAGCGCTATAAGCGAGGGGCAAAAACAGCTTGTCATCATCGCAAGAACGCTTGTGCAAAACACGAAACTTCTGCTTTTAGATGAGCCTGATTCAGCGCTCGATTTCAACAATAAGCACAATATTTTACAGATGATTAACACTCTAATTAAGCACGACAGCGAGAAGTCAATTCTAATTTGCCTGCATGATGCAAATATTGCACTTAGATATTGTTCTCGAATACTTCTTTTCAAAGAGGGCGAATTGGTGCATGATTTGCGCCCCGCTTATGCTACAATATCAGAGATAGAAGCGGCGCTGCTGAAGATTTACACCAATATTAGCGTAATTCGTCACGATAATCACTATATTATGGTTAGGAGGTAGCAAACACTGTGAAAATTGCATTAATTTTACTTGCGGCAGGCAATTCTAAGCGTTTTAAGGAGAATAAGCTCTTGCATGTGATTAATGGAATTCCCATGTTCATGCATATTGTCAATGCTTGCGAGCAAGCGCCCTTTTTTGAAAAAATCATTGTTACACAATATGATAAAATTGCAAACCTCATGCATGAGAAGGAATATAGAATTGTGCGAAACAGCCAGCCTCATCTTGGTATTTCGCACAGCATTCGTCTTGGTCTGCTTGAATGTTCTAAGCAATGTGACGCTTATTGTTTTAGCGTCTGCGATCAACCAAATTTATCTGCAAAGACAATGACAAATTTCATCAACGGCTTTGTTAATAGCGGCAAGTCACTTGGCAGTGTTGCTTATAATGACATCGCATATAATCCAAATATTTTTAGCCAAAAATACTATAATGAACTTTTAGCTTTAAGCGGTGACAAGGGGGCAAAAAGCATCATAAAATCCGCTGATAAGAGAGAATTATTCTTGTGCAATGTCGAAAATAAACTTGAAATTACAGACATTGACAATAGGGATAGTTGTCAGTAGTGCACGGTAAAAATTTCATAAAAAGACAGAGAGCTTTGAACTCTCTGTCTTTTTAGCTTAATTTATTCCCCTTAAAACTTTTCCGTTTAGACACTCCGTATGCTCTCCACTCGCAACTGCAAGTTTGCCGTTGACCATTACATACTTAATCCCTGTGGGAAATGAAATCGGGTCTGTATATGTCCCAGTGTCTATGATTGTGTTTTCGTCAAAAATTGTGATATCGGCAAAATATCCCTCTTTTAATTCCCCGCGTTCTTTAATCGACATAGCTTTTGCGGCTTTGCTCGTCATCTTCATAATTGCAACTTCGAGTGGGAACACTTTTTCATCCCGAGAATATTTTCCGAGAATTCTCGCAAAGCTTCCGTATAATCTCGGATGAGGTTTCCCAGGGCACAGCAGCCCGTCGGTGCATGCGTTCATCTCAGGTCTTGACATAAACAACTTCACATGTTCTTCCGTTCCATAAAAATCAACCATGCCAACCGCATTCTCCTCCTCCATAAGCAAATCAAATGTCGCAGTATAGATGTCCTTATTGCGCAGTTTAGCAAATTCTGTCAAAGAAAGACCTATGGAATCTTCATTTTTCGCATTCTTGACACTTGTCGTGTAAATATTGTCAAAACCTGCAAAATCAATGAAATTATCCCAGCCGTCAATGCCATTTTCCATGTCATGTTTCATTTTTTCACGAAGTGAGCAATCTTTTAAGCGCATTATTACATTGTCCGTGCCTCCGTCATGCACCCAAGGTGGTAAAATCGCACCCATCATCGTACTACCTGCAACATATGGGTATTGGTCAAAACTAACGGTTATCCCCTCATCTTTCGCTTCCTCAAGTAGCCTTAGAACCTCGTCAATCTTGTCCCAATTCTTTTTACCAGCAACTTTGAAATGGCTCCAGTGAACCTTGACTCCACTTTTGCGTCCGATTTCGATTACCTCTTTCATACTATCAAGAATCGTATCCGCTTCACTGCGCTGGTGAATTACAAATACTCCACCAAACTCTGCCGCAACTTTGCACATCTCGATTATCTCTTTGCTCTCGCTATATGCACAGGGAATGTAGATAAGCCCCGTGGATACGCCGATAGCTCCTGCCTCCATCTCACGACGAACAATGTCACACATTTTCTCAATTTCTGCGTCTGTTGGCTGACGATTATCAAGCCCCATTGCCTCCATGCGAACATTTCCATGCGGCACAAGATATGCCACATTCAATCCAGGGTTTGAATTTTCTATCAGCCTAAGATAGTTATCAGTGTTTTGGTATCCCCAGTCAATTTCATCTGTATCTCCATCAAGCCCTGCAATATTCTTACGCCATGAGCTAATATGTTCAAGCGGAAGCGGCGCCATAGAAACGCCGTCTTGACCGAGAACTTCAGTGGTTATACCCTGCATAATTTTTGGTAGCACTTTTGGTCGCAAAATTATATCTAAGTCACTGTGACTATGTGTATCAATGAAACCAGGTGCAACACACAGCCCTGTTACATCAATTATGTCAGCGCCGTCACAGTTGCCCAAATCACCGATTTTTACAATTCGCTCCCCTTCTACGGCAATATCCGCCATATAAGGAGCATTGCCACTTCCATCAACTATTTTGCCGTTTTTTATAACTATCATATTATGCCCCTTTACATCTTATTTGAGTAGCGCTCTCATTACACCTGTATAACAATCGCACACTTTAATAAGTTGGTCGATTTCAATATACTCATCAATTACATGTGCAAGCTTTTCAGTGCTTGGCCCAAGTCCAATTGTTTTTATTTTCGCCTCTCCGGCATAATGACTTCCGTTTGTGCAGAAATTATATTGCGTAATCTCAGGGTTATAACCCATTGATTTTAGCTCCCCATATACAGCTTGAACAAAATCGTCGTTTTCATTGTACAGCCAACCAGGGAAAAATCTCTCGCCCTCTATGACATTGCCTGTGTGACAATCTTCTTTGCCTTTTGCATATGATGCTCTAACTTTAAGCTCACTGTCTTCCGCCATCATTTTTTCAAGCAACTCATTGATAGGCGCAATCACACTTTCAGGTGTCTCATCAACCAAGAGTCGTCTATCATAAGTAACTTTGCAGTATTCTGGCACTACGGACGCACCTGGGTATGGAGCTGATTTAATGTCTGTAAGTTCCAGTATGCCATCGCCAAGCTCTGGGTGATTTGGTGGCACAAGCCCTCTAATCGCATCAATTACTTTTGACATTTTATACACAGCATTCAAGCCTTTTTCAGGACTTGCTGAGTGTGCCGGCACACCAAATGTCTCAACCATGATTTCACCTCTACCACGCTGTCCAATTTTTAGGTTTAGTTGGCTCGCTTCACCGATAACTACATAGTCGGGTTTGACATATGCACTTATCTCTCTTGCCGCTATCCCCTCAAAGCACTCCTCATGGACAACACCTGCCAAATACAGCTCACCTGCAAAATCTCTGTTAGTCTCCTCTGCAAAATTCGCAATTGCACAAGCCATTGCCGCAACCGCACCTTTCATATCAGATGTGCCTCTGCCGTAAATCTTGCCGTCATCAATAGTAGCGCTAAACGGATCGAATTTCCACTGTGATGCATCTCCAACAGGCACAGTGTCAATATGCCCGTCAAACAGAATTTTTTTACCTGGGCGATTTCCTTTCACACAGCCGACTACACTTCCATATTTATCGACATGCACACTGTCAAAGCCTTTTTCTTTGAAAAATGCGGATAGCTCATCTACCACGAGATTTTCCTCTCCGCTGTAACTTCTTGCCTTTATTAGTTTTTGACAAAGCTCAATAACTTGTGCCTCTTGGTTTTTAGTAATCATATTAATTCCCTCCTAAATATTGTGTCTTGAGTGTTTCCCACCCCATACTACATCTTTATAATTTTGTCTGTCTGTATCACCCTCTGTGCTAATAAATAGAATACGAGAGTTTTCGTCCAACTTTAGTTTTGCCTTAATATCACTTAACTCATTTTCTTTTATAACATTGGCAACACAACCGATAGTCGCCGCCCCACTCTCACCAGAAACAATCGCCTCGTCGCCTTTTAGCGGTGCCGCCAAAATTCTCATTCCGTCCGCCGCCGCATAATCAGGGCAACTGATGAATGCATCTGCATAATCCTTTAGAATATCCCAACCGATTGTGCATGGCTCGCCGCAAGCAAGCCCTGCCATGATCGTGTCCATATCTCCTGTAACGAAGTGAATTTCACCGTCATTCGCCTTAGCTGTATTGAATAGGCAATTTGCTTTTTCAGGCTCTACGATAGTAATAAACGGCTTGTCATCACAATATAAATTTGCGAAAAATCCTGTAATCGCCCCAGCCATTGAGCCAACACCTGCTTGCAAGAAAATATGTGTTGGAGCATCTTTTCCCAAGCCTTTTAGCTGCTCCATAATTTCATAACCCATTGTCATATATCCTTGCATGATCCAAGTTGGAATATCCACATATCCCTCCCACGCAGTGTCTTGAACCATAATATATCCTTTAGTTTCTGCTTCACTGTTAGCAAGTCTCACCGCTTCATCATAGTTCATATCAGTGATGCTCGCATCTGCACCTTCAGCAAGGATATTGTCAAGACGCTCCTGTGCGCTGCCCTTTGGCATATACACCACTGATTTTTGCCCAAGTCTATTAGCTGTCCAAGCAACACCGCGCCCATGGTTTCCATCTGTCGCAGTCACAAATGTAAGCTCCCCGACTTTTTCTTTGACTTCTTCGGACACCATTCTTGTTGCCGGTACTTTTGAAATATCTTCGCCGAGTTTTTGTGCAATGTAATTACCAAGTGCAAAACTGCCACCCAGTACCTTAAACGCATTTAGCCCAAAACGATAGCTCTCGTCTTTTACCGCAATGCTCGCCACTCCAAGCTCCTTTGCAAGAGCATCGAGATATGTGAGGGGAGTTTTAGTGTAAACATCAAAACTCGCATGA
This sequence comes from uncultured Oscillospiraceae bacterium, assembly GCA_964370145.1. GTDB lineage: Bacteria > Bacillota > Clostridia > Oscillospirales > Feifaniaceae > CAYJIE01. The sequence continues at coordinate 17,066 of CAYJIE010000007.1, read as the reverse complement.
AACTCTTGAACTTTTTTTCCCATATCAACATTTAGGAAATCGATATTAAATTTCTCACTTTTACCGACATTTTCATTCATTACAATTTGAAACTTTTCCATTTTGTTCTCTCTTTCTGATTGCTATTTTTTGTTATAGTTTTATATTTTATCTTTTGGGATAATTAAATTTAGGAAAATGCTTATAATTGCCACAAGCACGACTTGGCTTTTTGCAAAAATGCTTACAAACCATGTTGGAAATCCGCCAAATACTCCGTTTAGCTGAGCAATTCCGATCGCCATAGCGATTGATAGACCTGCGATGAACAGACTTCGATTTGAAAGCCCCTCTTTTGCTAGCATTCTAACTCCTGTCATTGCCATGCTCGCAAAAACAGTTATGGTTGCTCCGCCGAGCACAGGCTGTGGAATAGTGATTAGCACCGCTGATATTTTCGGAATAAACGCTGAAATCATAATGAACCCACCAGCGATTACAAAAATACTTCTGTTGATTGCCTTTGTTGCCGCAACAATACCGACATTTTGTCCACATGCCGCAACAGGTGCGCCTCCGAGCAATGCGCCAAGCATACTGCTAAGATTATTTGCAATAACACCGCCCGACACCTCTTTATCTGATGCCGCTCTGCCATACGACACCATAGCCGTAGCTTCGAATTGTCCAATGTCCTGCACCGTATTCACCGAGAACACAATAGCTAAAAGCACAATAGCGCTTGCATTAAACTCCAATCCGAAATTCATGATTTGTGGTAGTTGCACCCAACTTGCAGTAGCTACTCCTGAGAAGTCAATCAAATCCAAGGCGAGTGACACTCCATATCCGATCGCAATTCCTATCAAAGTGGCACAAGATTTCACCACGCCTTTGCAAAATTGTCCGCAAACAATAACAGTAACCAATGTGATGATTGCAATAAGCCAATTTTGCATTGAGCCATATGTCGGCGAGCCCACGCCACCAGCCATGTAATTAATCGCTGTTGGGTATAGTGATATACCGATAGTGATTACAACGCTTGCGGTAACGAGTGGCGGAAATAAAAAGCGTATTTTCTTAAACATAAGCCCGATAATTAGCGCGGCAACCGCACCTATAATCTGTGCACCAAGCATCGTGGCAATGCCATGCTCGCTTGCAATTGAAATCAAACTTGGCATGAAAGCAAATCCACTCCCAATCATGACAGGAATTCCCGAGCCAATTCCTCCAAAAGCGAAAGCTTGAAGAAGAATTCCCAGTGCTGCACACAATAGCGAGGCTTGAATCATGATTATTTGCCCTTCTCCGCTGATACCTGCCGCTGACGATACAATCATCGGCACAGTAATACAACCGACCACCATTGCAACCACATGTTGCATTGCCATTGGCAGAGCACTTGAAAATGGAACTTTGCCAAGTCTTGATTGCAGATTGCTTGTTGTTTTTTCTGTATTCAAAATTTCTCTACCCTACTTTCTGTAAAATGTGTTGTCAATCGGAAGTTTCGTCCTCTTAATTCCATCAACTCGCATTGCAGCATGTGCCGCCGCAGTGCCTGTCGGAACGGTTGAAATTTCACCGATTCCCTTTGCTCCGAACGCCTCACTTTCGCTTTGCGGCTTACCAAGTAAGATGGTCGTTATCTTCGGTGTTTCCGTTGAACGAATCAGCCCAAGTGTGCCGTATTTCGACTTGACATATCCTTTTTCCATGACAAAATCCTCTGTAAGCCCATATCCAAGTCCCATTAGAACACCGCCCTCAACTTGACCTTCGCAAGCCTTGCGGTTGATAACTTGACCGACATCATGTGCCGCAACTACTTCTGTTACTTTTTTGTTCTCGTCCATTATTACAACTTGAACGCCGTATCCATAAGCGACATGACTAACTGGATTTTCCTTATCAATTCCCATTTTATCGGTCACTCCGGAATATCCGCCATAGAACTCCTGACCCTCCAAGTCGGCAAGTGTTTTTCCTTTTTTGAGCTCCTCACTTAGCAAACTCGCCGCAACCCTTGTTGCCTCACCTGTGAACAATGTCTGCCTGCTTGCCGTGGTTGTCCCAGCATTTGGTGTAATGTCTGTATCGGGTCTTTCAACAAATACAAATTCAGGTGAAATCCCAGTTTGCTCACAAAGCATATGCGTACATACAGTCGCTATCCCTTGCCCGATACAAGCGGCGGAAGTTCTAATATGCACTTTGCCGTTTATAATAGCGAGCTTACATCTTGATATATCAGGCAATCCAACGCCAATACCTGAATTCTTCATACAGCCTGCAATTCCTGCATAAGGGTTGTTTTCATAAACTTCTTTGACTGCTTCAAGACACTCAACAAAGGCACAATCCTCTGTCGCAACTTGTCCGTTAGGTAGAACAAGCCCCGGTGCAATTGCATTTCTTCTCCTAATTTCCCATGCTGAAATTCCAACTTTTTCGGCAAGTTCTGTTATATTTAATTCCTGCGCCACATTGCTTTGTGTAACGCCAAAGCCCCTAAAAGCACCGCCTGGTACATTGTTTGTGTAAACACAGGTGCCTTTAATATCAATATTTTGGAAATTATAAGGCCCACCTAAATGTGTACATGCTCTTTGCAGTACAGGGCCACCAAGTGAAGCATATGCGCCACAGTCAGATATAATTTCTGCTCTTACACCAAGTAAAATTCCGTTTTCATCGCATGCAGTTGAAATATCAATCTCCATCGCATGACGTTTTGTATGCACATTAAGGCTCTCTTGTCTTGAAAATTTGACCTTAACTGGCTTTTTGGTATGCCATGCCATAAGTGCCGCATGATGTTGGACACTCATATCCTCTTTTCCGCCAAAGCCTCCACCGACAAGTTTTGACTGTGAGCGCACTTGCTCAGGGTCAATCATCAGCATTCTGCTTATCTCTTTTTTCTCGTCATAAACCGATTGACTTGCTGTATAGAGTATAAGTTTTTCATCTTCAACAAAAGCAATTGCACATTCAGGCTCCATGAACGCATGGTCTGTCATCGGTGTTGAGTAGTGATTTGTGACAATATGCGCCGCATTCTTGAATGCAGTTTCCACGTCGCCTCGAATTAGATGCTCTGCGGCTAATACATTTCCCTTTTCGTGTAGTTTTGGCGCTGTATCTTTTAGCGCTTCCTTAGGGTCTGTTATCGCCTCAAGCTCGGTATATGTAACTTCCACCAAATCAAGAATTTCATCAAGGCTCTCCTGTTTTGTGCTTGCAACAAGGACAATCGCATCACCGATATATCTTGTTGTGTCCCCCTTTTTGATCATCACATCCCAATCAGGAACAATATGCCCCGTCTTATTAAATGGAACATCATCAGCAGTCAGTATCTTCACCACATCTGGGTGTGTTAGCGCTTTTTCAAGATTAATATCTTCAACAATCGCCCTTGGATATTTTGTTCTAAGCGCCTTTGCATATATCATATCTGGAAGTTTAATATCATCAACATATTCGCCTGTTCCAAGAACTTTCTCTCTCGTGTCAACACGGTGCATAGCCTCTCCGACCTTGCCTGTCGACTGCTCTTTTTCAACGGGCAAATTCTCCCTAAAGTACTTTGCGGCAAGTAGGATAGCTTCTTCAATTTTCACATATCCTGTGCATCGGCATATGTTCCCCTTAATTGCATTTTTCACCTCTTGCGGTGTCGGGTCATTGTTTACATCAATTAGCGCCTTCGCTGAAATCACCATACCGGGAATACAAAATCCGCATTGCACAGCACCTGTATCACCAAAGCAGTGAACATAGACTTCTTTTTCGCGCTCACTTAGTCCCTCGACAGTCACAATGTTTTTGCCCTCGAGTTTAGAGGTCTTGAACACACAGGCTTTCGTCTTAACTCCATCAATTAGTACCGTACATGTGCCACATGCTCCTGCGCCACAGCCATCTTTTGCTGAAGTGAGGTTAAGCTCTTCACGTAAAAACTGCAATAATTTCATATCCTTATCGGTTTTGCATTCTACTGCGTTTACCTTAAAAGTATACATACTTCCCACCTAAATCCTTTCTCTTTTTATAAATTTTCCGTATTTCTTTCCAATAACTTTTCCGTTTTCATATGCCACTTCACCGTTTACAAGCACCGTGTGAACCCTTGCAGTAACTTCCATGCCCTCATATGGTGTATAATCCACATTTTGAAGTTGCGTCTTTGCCGAAATAATGTCTCTCACACCTGTTTGCAAAATGAGAATATCTGCGTCATATCCTGTTTTTATGACACCCTTGCTCCTTGACATTCCATATTGTTTTGCGGCGTTTTCCGATAGAAGTCTTGACAGTTGCACTATGCTGATTTTCCCGCTCTCAACAAATTTCGTATACATAAGCACCACTCGATGCTCAATACCGGGGCTTCCGTTTGGAATTTTCGAAAAATCATTAATGCCGAATTCTTTTTGTCCTTTGTAATTATAACTGCAATGGTCAGTTGCAATTGTGTCAATTTCCCCAGATGCAATCGCATCTTCCAATGCCTTTATATCGCTCTCGCTACGCAAGGGTGGCGACATCACATATTTTGCGCCTTCGAAGTCCGTTTTCTCATAATTGCTATCATCTAAAAGAAGATATTGCGGACAGCTTTCAACATAGACTTTTTGCCCAAGTTTTCTGTGTTTTCTCACTTCTCTCATTCCAAGCTCACTGCTAAGATGCACAATTTGCACAGGGTGGCCAATAACTTTTGACATATACAGAAGCCTTGAAATTGCTTCTGCTTCAATCTCTGGTGTATGTGATTTAGCATGAAATTTTGGCGAAGTATTTCCATTATCTAAATTTTGCTTAATTAAATAATTTAAGATATCTCCGTTTTCACAGTGAACACCAAGAAGTCCTCCATGTTTTTTCATCTCACTTAAAATATCCATGCAGTCATAATCTCTCACCCTAAGCGAGTCATAAGCATAGTAAATCTTAAACGAGCATATTCCTTGCTCGAACATGTCTGGTAGTTCCTTGCGCACATCGTCATTCCAATCAGCAATCGCCATATGAAATCCATAATTTGAATATGAGTTATTCCCCGCCTTATTGCTCCACTGCAAAAATGCATCTTTAAGTGTGCCACCCTTTTCCTGTGTTGCAAAGTCAATTATCATGGTCGTGCCACCCGCAACAGCGGCTTTTGTGCCACTTTCAAAATTATCCGCAGTCACAGTAATCCCATTATCCATATCAAGATGTGTATGTCCGTCTATTGCACCAGCCATAACAAAGCAACCAGTCGCGTCAATTACCTCATCATGCTCACTTGCACTAATTTCATTTGCAATGCTGAGAATTTTACCATCTTTAATTGCGATATCCAATCGTGCCACTTCAGCGGTTAGCACAACATTTCCATTTTTTATTATCTTCATATCTCTCACACTACATAATTCATATTGTTAATCGCTTTGGTAATTGCATTTAAGTCGTTTGGCAAGCTTTCGCTCTCAATTGGAATTGTTGTGCTTTTTCCCTCAATTCTCACAAGCGCATTTTTCTTATCTACAAACACAAAACCATTATTCTTGCTATTATTAAAATCCTCTTTATTTGCAAAGACAGTTAATTTATCTTTATACGGAATATTTCCAAACGGGCAAAACAAAATGCAGTTTCCGCACTCATTACACATTTTATCAACATGCACAAGTTTAGTTACCTCTGAGCATTTCACTGCAACATTTGCCCTGTTGGGACATACATCAATACAGTTGTTGCAAGCTTTCACGCCTAAGGTGCATTTGTTTTCTCTCGTTGATTTTCCTGCTGTTTGCACTGCTTTCGATTTAATGTAGTTTTTATCAAACCTCACATCTGCTGCCAATTTTGCAACTTTCTCCACATCTACACGGTCAAACGCCTTATATTCCATTTCTGCAAGTTTTTGTGCCATTGGCAGAAGTTTATTGTATCCACCTTGTTTTAACAACACCGTGCATACTGTAATCGGAAAAATTCCACAGTCATAAATTTCAGCAATATTATTAATGTCAGCGCCACCGGAATAGGACACAGGTAGTTTCCCGTCAAATGCGCGCTCGAGTATTTCTGCAACTCTTATGGTCAGCGGATACAGACTTTTTCCACTCATATACATTTGCTCGCCTGATAATTCACCGTTTGAGATTTTCACAGGGAAAGTATTTGTCAGTTTCACTCCAAATTCGACATTTTGCTCTTTGCCAAGCTCCATAAGTCTATTAATCATTTCCACACTATCATCAAACTGCAAATCAGCCTTAAAGTGGTGGTCGTCAAACTCAAGATAGTCATATCCCATATCATCAAGAATTTTTCGCGCATAATCATATCCTACCAAAGTGGGGTTGCACTTGATATATGTATGTAGCCCTTTTTCCTTTATTAGATAGCTTACGATTCTCTCAATTTCTTGCGGTGGACATCCATGCAGTGTTGACAATGTAATTGAATTACAAACTTTTGAAGAAATACCGTCGACATACTCATCGTTAATATTATCGAATTTATGTAAATTTGCTTTTACCCAGTTGACACATTCTTCCCAAGCAGGTGACTTTGTCGCCTCTTTCATTCCCTCAATGAAGTTGTCGATTTTCGGTGTTTTAATCCCCTCTAAATCATATCCGACACTCATATTAAACACAAATCCATCAGGGGAGCCAAAGCCAAATTCACGGCTGATAAGTTTAATTGCAAACCAAGCTCTGATATATTCCCCTAACGCATCAGGAATGAAAAGCTCCGTGCTCCACTCCGTGTTATATCCCTCATCTTTAGCGTAGATACATGGTTTTACAATGCCAAGCTCCTCGCCCTCAAGCTTTTGGACAGTTTTTAATTCAAAGAACCTTGAACCTCCAACATAAGCTGCAACTAAATTTTGAGAAAGCTGTGTATGCGGGCCTGCCGCTGGTCCAAACGGTGTTTCGATTTTCTCATTAAATATTTCTAATGTCTTATCACTCTCATGTTTATAGATTTTGCTAACTCCAAAAATTGTTTTTGAAGTCTTAAATTCTTCCATAATCCAATCCATAAGATTCCCAAAAGGAATCGCTCTCATGATGTCACTCATATTAGTCTCCTCATATTCTTATTCAATTAATTATTTATCGATGCCCAAAGAGAACTCGCTTGCTCTCTGCAATGTGCCATAACTGCCTCTTTATCTATTCCGATTAACTCGCGGTCAAGCATCTTAACTTCACCATTTATCACCGTCGTCACGACATTCATCCCGTTAACTCCAAACAGGATATGCCCATTAATATTATCTTTGCTAAGCGGTGTTTGTGGTGTGTAATCAACGACTATTACATCTGCATACGCACCTTCTTCAAGTTTTCCGATGTTTCTTTTGAAAAACCTATTCGCCATTTTTGCATTATTTTCAAAAAGCATCGTTGGGATTTCAGCCCATGCCACATTTGGATTTTTGTTTTCATGCTTGTGAATAATATTTGCAACTTTGTAACTTTCGCACATATCATTTGTATATCCGTCTGTACCAAGCCCAATTAAAATTCCTTTTTCAAAGAGCTTTAACACTGGCGGACATCCCACGGCATTGCCCATATTACTTTCAGGATTGTGCACCACCATAGTGTTTGTTTTTGCAATAGTGTCCATTTCCTCTTCGCTTATATGTATGCAATGACCGAGTATAGATTTTTCGCCGAGTATTCCAAATTCGGACAGCCTTGAAATCAAGTTCATTCCATACTTTTCTTTACAGTCGATTACATCAAGCATACCTTCTGCCACATGGATATGCACGCCGATATCCGAGGGTTTTTGGCTCATCGCATAATTTAATGTATTATCCGAAAGTGTAAACGATGCGTGCATTCCAAGCATCGCTTTAACCATATCACTTTCGTCATGCTTGACCCAGTTGATAAACTCAATATTCTCTCGAACTGACGCTTTCATTTTATCCTCGCCGTCACGGTCACTGATTTCATAACAGAGGTTTGTGCGAACTCCATATTCATTTGCACTCTGTGCAATTGCACTCAAGCTTCCCTCAATTTCACCAAAACTTGCATGATGATCAAAATATGTTGTCACTCCATTTTCGATGCAACTGAGATAAGTGGCATCAGCACTCGCTTTTGTTTGACTTAGCATGAGGTGACGGTCAATGTTCCACCACATACCCTCCAGAACATCAAGGAAGGTTTTCGGACTGTAATTCTTCACCGACAACCCTCTTGCAAATGCGGAATAAATATGCCCATGTGCATTTATGAACCCTGGCATTATTAATTTTCCTTTTGCATCAATTAATTTCGCCTGTGGATATTTTTTTGTCATTGTTGTTGTATCGCCAATCTCTACAATAACTTTGCCATCAATCACAACACAACCGTTTTCAATAAGCTCATTTTTTGAATTTCGTGTTGCAAGCATACCATTTCCGATTATAAACATTTAATCCTCCTCGTTTTAAACAAAAATAAACTGCCATAAAAAAACAGTTTAACCCTTAAATAATACAATTCAAAAGTTAAACCGCCCGCGCGCGAAGCACTCCTTTACAGCAGTCATATATTGACTAATATTCACTTTTCTGTTTAATAGTTTATTTTTCTGTCTATACTTTAGCATATACATTAATCATTGTCAAGTTCTTAACATAGATTTTTTAATTTTTGTCTATATGCACAAAAATTAGGCGCTGTTTTATGCATATTGCTTTGTGTTAATTATAAGCACTTCACTCTCACGAACTACTTACAATTAGATCTTTATCGGTAAATCTTTGCACCTAAATATTTTTCAGTGTCATTTCTCCATCTCTACCGTATACACTGTCTTTAATAGTCATAATTCCACTATCATCAACTGTTATTTCGTAGGGTGTTATGCAGGTATTATAAGTGAAGTTTCAGATATTTCAAAAAAAGCGAAACCTTGTAGTAGTAAAAAGCACAAACATTATAGGCGGTGTATGCAATCAAGATCGCCTGACTCCCATTTTTATTTGCAAATAGCAGTAGCATTAAAAAGTTTACATTTATAGGTTGTATTTATCCTAATAATTGAGTATATTATTATCGAAAGGACGGTGACCGATATGATGGTAAACACAAATTCGATGGTTTCAATGACCGAAGCGAACCAAAACTTTTCAAAAGTTGTACGACTGGTGGACGAAAGCGGAATGGCTGTAATTCTAAAAAACAACAAGCCACGCTACGTGCTTGTCGGATTTGATGAGTACGATGATATACAAAAACTACGAGCCCAGAGGGCGCGAAAAATAAACAATACCGCCGACGAGCTTATCAGCGAAAATCTCGAGGCATTTACGGAGCTTGCAAAATGATACAATGAGCGGGGTACGCTCATTGTACTTTCGCTGTTTGCGAACAGCATTATATCGACATGTTTTTCGCCACTTTAATGCCAATTTTCAATTGGCTTTGGCAGCACAAAACATATGTCAATGAACATTCGACGAGATAATTAATATTCATAGCAAACTGATTGCTAAAACAGACGGGCATGACGGAAATTCGTGATATTGGCCTATTAGAATCAGCAATCGCAAGTGCCAACAATTCCTTTGATGATGTCGAACAATATCCGTCAGTCGAAGAAAAAAGTAGCAAGACTCGCCTTTTCGATTGTTTCAAACCACGTCTTCATCGACGGCAATAAAAGAATTGGTGTGCTTGGGATGCTGATGACTTTAAGACTTAATAATGTTGAGCTCGACTTTTTGCAAAGCGAGCTTATTAAACTTAGTCTTTCAATTGCGATGGAAGTTGCAAATATGAATGTATTTTGGCGTGGATTTTAGAGCACAGGAAATTGTAGTCTTTGTCCAAAAAGCGTTTGTAGTTTACAGCATAGCAAATTTTGAGTGGGGTAGGCTTGCAAAATCGAATTGATACGAATATAAAATTAATGTAATTTTATAGAATAAACTCACTTGATTGTTAAAATCGAGTGAGTTTATTTGTGTCGGTATGATTAATGTGGTGAGGCGGAGGGGTTTAAAAATCTGAGGTTTATATGCTTGTTTTCGTGAAGATTTAGACGAGCACACATGTATTGTTCGTGGAAACTACATGGAGTTTGCGTGGAATTTGCATGTGACTCAGCCTCAACTCACTTCTCCTCACTCATACCGTGACGGTTAAGACGACTCGAATATACCTTATTAATTCATTGTAGCAAAATAAACCTTTGTGATAATAATCATCATAATATTAGATTTCGTATGCGAGGGAATGACTTTGTTCGCAAAAATTATCTCAAAACCATTCATGTCAACTATTCCTATTATGTACTGCAAACATATTGACTTTTTTTATATCCCTCAAGTCATCTTTTGTCAACTTCAATTGCTCTATAAGTTCATCACTTTCCTTAAGCGGGTGCTTTGATAAAACGCATTTCAATGAAGAAGGCAACAATAGTTGGCTGTATACTCCGGCCAACAGTGCAACTGTCTGCGTTGAAATGCCAATAGGATTTGCTACAACTATCATCAAGTTCTCCATGTCAATGTTTTGATTTTCAAATACAAAATTCGATATGGTATCATACTCATTAAATTTTCCGTGATATAGATGTTTACATTTAGTATAATCAGAAAAATCAGAAATGTTCAAATAAAGCATAGCGTCAAAAGAATAGCTTGTCTCATTTTTTTGCAAAGTGATAAACCCTTTGACAAGCTTTTTTCTCCTTCCGTCATAGTAATATAGATAAAATTCATTTGAATTATAAAAGAAGTTTTTAGAGCGTTTTTTATCCTCTGCCAGAACCTTTGTAGTTTTAAAATCCGTTAATTGACTAATCGTGATGTTTAATTCATTGCAAATGTCAAGTAGAGTTACAATATCAATTGATATTAAACCATTTTCGTATTTTGAAACCGTGGAACGACTCTTGTTGATACGACTTGCAAATTCTTCAAGCGTAAGACCTTTAATTTTTCTAAAGGCTTTGATTCGTTCTCCGATTATTTTTAAGGTATTATCCATAAAGCCCCCCCTGCACGGAATTCTACACGAATAGCAATCGTATATTCAATATAGTATAACATATATTCAGTGCTTTGAAAAGTGCTATTTTTGAATTTGTAAAAATTTTGTGTCTTATAAATACTATTTTTGTTGAATTTGACCATTTCTAAATATAAGTCATAAATTTAATTTGAATAGTGCAATTAATTCTACCGTGAGGAAACAAACTGAAAGTGGCTGTTTCTCTATAGTAGAATAATCGAATTTGCTTGTGTAAACAATTGTATATATAATGAGGTTAGCAAATTAAATGACCGCCAAGCAATCACTATAAATACTATCAAAAAAGGAGACAAACCAATGGAAAAAAGCTTGTTTATACCCATGCGTAACGAAGGGCTCACAACAATGAAAATTCGCTACGATTTTAAGACTGGTGCTGTGGGATTGTATGCTGCAAAGGAGTGGGAAAAGGATTTTAACTTCGCGGCTTACAACAAGGAGTGGTGTATTGATGGCATTTTCACAGATAATGCACGATACCTCAACACAAAAGAAGTGTGGGAGATTTTCGAGAAACATGGACAAAAAGACCACTTAGAGGCAACACTTGATCTCATGAGAGCCGGAAAGCATTTTGGCATCGACATATTCTTCTACGAAAAATATGACATTCGCTTTATGATGCACGAGCATAGCCGTAAGCGTGGATTAAATAATAAAAGCCACTGTGTTATGGCGGGCGGTATCCGCAGACACTTCTACGAAGAAAATGAAATTGATGTAATAATTGACGGACTGAACCTCGGGCGCGGTATGAGCTTTAAGAATATTGCCGGAAATCTACCATACGGCGGTTGTAAAGCGACCGTCACCATGGCTGAGCTCGACCTTACAAATATGGAAATCATGGGATTTCTTGCCTTTGCTCTCGACAGCACACGCGACCAAACAGGACCTGATATGAATTTCCCGATTGAAATGTCAGATGTTATGCACAGAGAGGGGTTTTCCGTTCAATACACCGGTGGCCCATCCGCAAAGACTGGCGACACAGGCAAACCTACTGCATACGGCGTTTATCTTGCACTGCTGGAGGCGGTAAATTTCCAAGAGGGAACAAAGAGCTTAAAAGGCAAAACCGCAGCAGTAACTGGGCTCGGAGCAGTTGGTTGGCACATGGGAAAACATCTGCTTGATGACGGAGTGTCAAAATTGTATATTGCTGATATAAATCCCGCAACAACAGAACGCTTTATTAAAGAGAATCCTGGACATGATATAGAGATATGCTCGGTATCGGACATTTTATTCAAAGAAGTTGATATACAAGCACCTTGTGCAATCGGTGGATTTTTAACAGATGAGAGTATTCCAAAGCTCAACTGTAAGTACTTATTTGGCTCATGCAACAACGGACTTAAAGCCTCATCACAGGAGGAGGAAATCCGCCTTGCAAAACTGATAGCCGACAGAGGTGTTCTATATCAAGTAGAATGGTGGCACAACACAGCAGGCGTTATATGCGGTGCAGAGGAATATCTGTATGATGGTACACCCGAGACACTTCTTGCAAAAATTGAGGACATTATGCCTAAGAACACAATTATGTCATTAACAGAAGCTAAGAAACAAGGCATTACTCCAACAGAATTTGCATATCGCTTCTGCGAAGATTTACTCTACAAATAAAACCCAACATAGACAGAGCTCACTTCATACTAAAATGAATAAATAAGCGAGCTCTGTCTATCTGCTTTTCTCCCCTTAGATAATATCTCAGTTCAAACAGGAATTTTTATTGACTATATGAATTTATCATAGTACAATATCACCAACCTAATAATATAAGTAAAAGGAGAACTGTATATGAATATGCAGGAACGATATCTAAAAGCGTTATCCTTGGTACCTTTTAATGTTGAAGGAAAAGTAAAAAATGAGAAAATTTTTCCAGTGTGGATTGACGAAAGCAATTTTTATTATAAACGCGATGCTGATAATGGGGCAGAATATGTTCAAGTAGATGCAAAAACAGGCAATAAGACACCTTTATTTGATCATGAGGTCATGGCAAAAGTTCTAAGCAATCTCTTGGGTCAAGAAGTAAATCCAAACCAGTTTCCAATAGATATCATTTCTTATTTCAAGAGTGAACTTAAAATTAGATTGCTTCCTTTAGGTAAAGAGTTTATAATCGACATGGAGGGTCAAACCGCGAAAGAGTCGGTAACATATCCTGTAAACTATCTACTTTCGCCGGATATGACAAAAGCCATTATTAAAGATGGATATAATCTAAAGCTTAGAGATCTTAAAACAGGCAACGAAACGCCTTTAACAAGCGATGGCACAAAGGCGCATGATTATGGCAAGTCAACTGACCATATCGCCCAAACAAGTGAATTGAAACAAGAGGGTGAAGCAAGTTATGCTCCTGTTAATACATATTGGCTAAAAGACAATCGCCATGTATTTGTGAGTGCTGTTGAAAACATGCATATCGATCCATTTTATTATGTAGATTGTATTCCAACAGATGGCTCACAACGCCCTAAGTTTTATGAAGCAAGGATGCCGTTTTTCGGAGAAAAAGAAGATGCACGCGTCCCTAATTACATCATAGATACAGAAACAAATAAATCTGTTGAAATAACTCGTCTCGAAGGTTTCGACTTCGAGTATAAATTTAATGTACTTCAACCACCGATATATATTACAGATGATGATAAATATTTATTTTTCCTCATCAATGATCAATATGTAAAGAATGTGAAGCTTGTAAAGGTCGATGTCAAAACCGGAGAAATGACTCCACTAATTGAGGAGAGTAATGAGGAAACTACATGCTACTTCAATTCCGCGCAATATTCAACGCCAAATGTACGAGTTATCAAAAAAGGCGCTGAGGCTATTTGGTTTTCTGAATCAGACGGTTGGGCACATTTATACAGATACGATTTGACCACAGGAAAACTTCTCAATCAGATAACAAAAGGAGAGTTTGTGACAGCAGATATAGTCAGTGTAGATGAAGAAAATGAAATCATATATTTCTCTGCATGTGGAATGAAGTTCGATATGAATATGTACCATAGATATTTATATAAAATTGGACTTGATGGTGAAGGCATGACACTGCTGACAGATGAAGTGGCAGATCATGAATATGTTAATTCGGTAAGACCGATGAGCGCCCTAATGAATAGTATGCTTAGCGCAATGGAGATAAACTCAAATAGGATTTCTCCAAAATTCGAATATCTCGTGGATACATATTCTACAACCAATCAACCTCCTAAAACTGTTTTGAGAAATATTGGTACAGGAGAATTGATCTCAACAATAGAAGATGCAGACCCAACAGTGCTTCTGCAAATGGGGTATCGCCCTCCTGAAGAATATATCGTAAAAGCGGCTGACGGTGAAACAGATCTTGTAGCGGTAGTATATTTACCCCCTGATTTTGACCCAACAAAAAAATACAAAGTAATAGACAATGTCTATGGTGGACCACAAGTCCTATCTATCCCTCGAAATTACTTTGAAGCACATGGTGGTTTGGGAATGTCCGGCGGAGCAATTACATTAGAATCTCGAGCAGAGTTTCCTCAGTTAGGTTTTATTTGTGTAATGATCGAATCACGAGGCACAAGATTGCGTAAAAAAAGCATTAGTGATTACAGGTATAACAATTTTGGAGACTTCGGATTAAACGATCGAATTTGCGGCATTAAACAGTTGGCTGAAAAATTACCATATTTCGATATCGAAGATGGTGTTGGGATTACAGGCCATTCGTACGGAGGCTACGGTTCTCTCCGTGGCATGCTTATGCACTCTGATTTTTATAGTGTTGCTGTTTCTTCTTCGGGTATGCATGGTCGCAGAACTATTTACAAAGGCGAAATGATGTCTCATCAACCAGAGATCTTTGCAAATGGCACATACACAACCGATGATAATACAGAAATCACTGACTTTGATCGCACCACTTCGAATTATCGTCTGGCAGAAAACCTAAAAGGAAAACTACTATTAGTATATGGCGCTTTAGATGCAAACTGTCCTTATCATCAACAAATGAGGGTTGTAGATGCCCTTAATAAAGCCAATAAAACCTATGATTTATTGGTATTCCCCACAGAAGGTCATTTCTATGGCATGACAGCATCTGCTCCTTATTTCTTACGCAGAAGATATGACTTCTTTGTACAGCATTTATTAAAACAAGAACCACCGACACATGTATAATTTCATTGCAAAATTACCTATAAAAACAAAAGTATTTTGCTGATGTGTGATTATTATTAGTTGGTCATTTAGGAGCTGTTGGCGAGTATTTCTCGGCAGTTTGTGAAAGGGCTTTGCCAACAGCTTCAATAATTACTTGGTCATGATTAAACAAAAAAGGAGAATAGTGTATTATATGTTAGTATTAAAAGGAAGAGTTATTGACGGAACCGGAAATGATCCAATTGAAAATGGAGTTGTTGTTTTAGAAGAAAACAAAATAAAACTTGTATGCAAGGAAAATGAATACAGCATTCCGGAAGGAGCAGAGGTAATTGAATTAGTTGACTGTACTATAATGCCGGGTTTTATAGAACAACACACTCATATTGGTGTAGGAACAGCTAATAGCTTAATGATGTACACTCAATCCATATATGATAAAACATGCCAAGCTATAAGCGATATGCAAAAGTTAATTGATGCAGGCTTCACCACCATAAGGGAAACAGGTGGATTTGCCAATCACTTGAGCGAATCAATACAAAAAGGACTAATTTTAGGTACAAGAATATGCGCAAGTGGTAAAGTAATATCTCAAACAGGCGGCCATACTGATTTTTATCAGAAGTTTCCTGTAAGCTTTGCAAGTACAGCGAACTTTTCAATAATTGCAGATGGAATATCAGCTGTTAGAGAGGCTGTAAGAATGCAATTTAGAGAAGGCGCACAATTTATAAAAACCTGCACTACTGGTGGGGTTACATCGCAAGGTGATCAAAATACACATAGCCAATACAGCATGAGCGAAATTATGGTAATGGTAGAAGAAGCAGAAATGCATGGTAGCTATGTAGCCGCACACGCACAGGGAACACAAGGTATAAAAAATGCATTGAAAGCCGGTGTAAAATCCATTGAACACGGAACATTTATGGACGAAGAGTGTGTTGAACTAATGGTTAAAAATGGCGCATGGTTAGTCCCCACATTTTCAATCCCTCACACCTATGTACAAAACATTGATCGTATGCCTTCTTGGGTAGTTCAGAAAATTCAATCTTCTTATGAGGCTCATTACAAGTCTTTTGAAATGTGCTATAAAGCAGGGATTAAGATTGGATTTGGAGCAGATTTTTTAGGCGATCCCGACATTTGCCCTTATGGGAAGAATGGTATGGAATTTGAAAGATTAGTATTCGCTGGAATGAGCCCGATGGAAGCGATAGTCGCAGCTACAAAAACTGGTTCAGAAATAATTATGAGGCAAGATGAGTTGGGAACATTAGAAGTAGGAAAATTAGCTGATGTTACAATAGCTAAAGGAAACCCTTTAGAGGACATTACAATACTAACTAATCCCGAAAATATTAAAATGGTTATTGTTGATGGTAAGATAGTAAAAAATATTATCAATATTGGATAAGTTACTTTCAAACCAAGGACTGTCATCTAACAGCTTATAATGCAGTAAATGTTAAAAATTTTAAGTATTTAACTGTGTCCAAACTATCTTAAATGACGATGAAATCATATTTGTGATAGCTGTTGGTATAGAAACAACAGCCCATACAATACAGAAGCTGTGTTCAATAGGGCGATGCAAAAGACATAGACAAAACTGTAATTTCTTAATTAGTATTTATATTTTATAAAAAGCAAGTGATGGTTGAAACAGAAACCTCACTTGCTTTTTTGCATATGTTTTTGAAGGTAATTATATAAAATCGGCATATATTAAACTTCCCAAAAAATCATTCCCACCACGCAAACAGCACCCTTAAAACAGCCATTTACTGCGGAAAACTCGCACTCGCAGCACCTATTACAGCACCAACACCCCATTTACAG
>CAYJIE010000006.1:0-49092 GCA_964370145.1 uncultured Oscillospiraceae bacterium | reverse complement strand
GAACAGTGTTGAAATTAATAATCTTTCGAAAAATTACTCGGGCTTTTCACTTAGTGATATAAGTTTTGAGGTGCCAAATGGGACAATTGTGGGACTTGTCGGCGAAAATGGGGCAGGGAAGAGTACGATAATTAATGCTATATTGAATTTGATTGAGATTGACAGCGGTGAAGTCAAGGTGTTTTCAAAGAGCAATCAAAACAATGATTTTGCTGATGCAAAGCAAGATATCGGTGTGGTTATTGATGAGGCGTTTTTTCCTGAAATTTTAACCGTGAAAAATGTTGAAAAATTCTTAAGAAATACATTTAATAATTTTGACAGCAAGCAGTTTTTTAATCTCGTCGAGCGTTTTAATTTGCCGATAAATAAAAAATTAAGTGAGTTTTCACGAGGTATGAAAATGAAACTTGGGATTATAAGTGCGCTGTCACACAATCCAAAACTGTTAATTTTGGACGAGGCGACCTCAGGGCTAGATCCATTTGTGCGTGAGGAAATTCTTGAACTTTTATATGATTTCACTAAAAATGAGATAAATTCGGTGCTGATATCCTCGCATATCATAAGTGACCTTGAAAAGAATTGTGATTATATTGCTTTCATTCACAAAGGGAGATTAATTCTTTTTGATGAAAAAGATGAGATTAAGAGTAAATATGGGATTCTGAAGCTTTCTGGGGACGAGGCGACGGATATTGCGCAGGAGGCGATCATAAAGAGGAATGTCACGCAGTATTATGTGGAGCTACTTGTGCACAAGGATAGAATCCCAAGTGCATATAAGACGGAAAACTCTACTCTTGAGGATATTATAATTTTGCTGTCGAAAGGAGTGAAATAATGAAAGCGCTTTTGATTAAAGATTTTTATGTTTTGACGAAAAACTTAAAAATGTTTCTTTTAGTTATTATTGTTTTATCTCTTATAAATGACCCTGCGGTGTCAAGTATTGCAGTGACTTACGGTGTGATGTTACCGATTGCAGCGATTTCATATGATGAGCGATCGCACTTTGCAAAGCTATCAAGGGCATTGCCTTTTAGCTCGTTTGAAATCACAATTACGAAATATCTAATTGGATATTTTTGTCTATTTTTTTCAATTGGCCTATCCTATCTTACGAATTTTATATTTGTAAATAGGAATGAATTGTCACCATCTGATTGGGCACTGCGTGTGTCAAATTTCAATGACATTCTTTTACTGGGGATATGTGTGGGAGGCGTGATGCTCGCAGTTCTAATTCCGGTAATGTTTAGATTTGGGGCGGAGAAGGGAAGACTATACTTTATTCTTGGGGTTTTCTGCATTTCGCTTATTGGGAATATGCTAATAAACGAGTTTAATTATACAGCCATTTATAATTCCATGAAAATCAACAGCTTTTTGATTGTTTTATTTATAATGGTGCTTAACATAATCTCGATTATTTTCGCTGTTAAAATTAACAAGCGCAAACTAAGCTAAGTAGGTATCAAACGGAAAATGCAAATAAAAAATGGGAGCTATGAGCTCCCATTTTTATTATTATGTCGTTGCATATGTACTAATTGAAATGAAGTGATGCATTGCTGTGATGGTAATCGAAGTTACAAGTAGAGTCCAAATTGTGTAGACATTTAACTTATATACAAATTGAGTTCGTATGGTAGCTTTATCTTTCAAGTATTTACGTAAAATTAAATAGCTTATTGCAGAGATGATAAGCATTAGCGGAGAAACTAGATAAGCGAGGATTCCTCCTGCAAAAATACCAGTGAGCATTGTACCCTCATACCATCTTGATTTCCCGTCAAAGAACTGGTCGCCTTTTGCAAAACTTAGAATATGAAAGTCAAACAGCACCTGGCTTCCAATGATTGTACCTTCTGGAGACACGCTAATCCATCCGCAAATTACGACTAAAACCACATAGACCATGGTATTTCTATATAGAGGCATTGTCATGCCTGTAAAAAGCACTGCGGTTACAAAGATTGAAGCAAGATGCATGAATTGGTCAAGGAAAAAGTATGACAGTTGAGCACGGCCAAAAATATGAGCAATTTTGAATTTCATCATGTCAATCATATAATGGATAACTGCGATGAAAACCGCTGAATACACGCCTTCAAGCCCAAA
Source organism: uncultured Oscillospiraceae bacterium (assembly GCA_964370145.1). Taxonomy (GTDB): domain Bacteria; phylum Bacillota; class Clostridia; order Oscillospirales; family Feifaniaceae; genus CAYJIE01. Next base: position 46,968 of record CAYJIE010000006.1, on the reverse strand, counting down.
GAAAACAAAATGAACGATTATACCTACGATTAAGATGATTGTAACATGTACACGAACGCCGTACTCAGAAGAACCCTTCATCGCAGCAATTTTATTAGTTTGAAGTAAATAGTCAGTAATTAAATGTGAAAACAAAAAAACTAAAAATAAAAAATCCAGACAAATCCCCTCCCTTGAGAACATTTTATATTTTTACAAATATAAAACAAATTCATAGATATGGTTATTATATCATGATAATATTAAAAAAACAAGTATTTTGTTAATTTTTACATATTTTATATATTAAAATATCAAATAAAAAGAATAAAGGACTTGAATTTTTAGCAAATTGTATGTATAATATATATATATGGTTGACATCAATTTTATCCTGAATAATAAAGGAGCATTACATGAAAGTTTTGGAATCTTCAGAAAATTACCTTGAAACTATTTATATGTTGAAGAAAAAGAGAGGGATTGCGCGCTCTGTTGATGTTGCCAATGAACTTGGTTTTTCAAAAGCTAGTGTGAGTGTTGCAATGAAGCAACTGCGTGAGAATGACTATGTTATGGTCGAGAGTGGGGGAGATCTTGTTCTCACAGAAAAAGGTCTTGATATTGCGATGAAAGTGTATCAAAGACATGTTGTAGTGTCTAAACTTCTTGAAAGCATGGGTGTATCAAGTGAAATCGCTGAACAGGATGCGTGTAAAATTGAGCATGTGATTAGCGATGAGACTTTTCTTGCTATAAAAGATTTTGTTGAAAAGAAATAGTTTTTAGCTCTGTTTAATGATTAAGGAAGGGGAAGCCCCTTCCTTTGTTTTTTTATTTTCGTACACAACTATTACCTAACTGTAAATTATTCGACAGTAATTGACAAACATCACAATATATGTTAAAATATTGCGTGCTTACAAAAGAACTATATGAGGATTAAAATTGGTGGAGGAACTATGGAAAAAGGATATGTGCAAGTTTACACCGGCAATGGAAAAGGCAAGACAACATGCTCGCTAGGGCTTGTTTTAAGGGCTTGCGGAGCAAGAAAAAGAGTCTATATAGGGCAGTTTATGAAAGGCGACGATTACAGCGAAATTAAAGCGATTAGAGAGTTTTTACCACAGGTCACACTTGAGCAATATGGCAATGAGAATTTTGTGACATATGCAAATTTGAGTGAGCAGGAAATAAACGAGGCTAAGCTGGGCTTTAACAAGGCAATGGCTGCGATAAAAAGCGGCGAATATGATGTGGTTGTACTCGATGAAATCAATGTTGCTGTTTTTATGGAACTTGTAAGCGAAGAGGAAGCACTTTCTTTGATTGATGCTAGGCATGAACATTGTGAGCTTATTATGACAGGAAGATATGCGAGCGAGAAAATCAAAGAGCGTGCAGATTTAGTAACAGAAATGAAAGAGATTAAGCATTATTTCACACAGGGAGTAATGGCAAGAGAGGGAATTGAAAAATGACACAAAATAAGAAAAAAGCACTAAAAACATCGCTTTTGGCGCTGATTGCAGCGATATCACTGGTTTTTACCGGCTGTATGAATGCAGGAGATAGCGATGAAAATGAAATTGTAGCATATAAAATGGAAGACCGCTCAGGAGTTGAGATGATGTTCCCAGTGGAAGTAGAAACGGTTATTTCAACTTCACCAGCAACAACAGAGACTATTATTCACCTTGGATATGCAAATAAATTAGTGGCAGTGGATTCATATTCAGCAGAAGTACAAGGAGTTCCTGAAGGAATCGAAATTCTTGACATGGTGAACCCTGACCTTGAAACAATGGCTGCACTTAATCCAGATGTAATTTTTATGTCAAGCATAAATGTTTATGGCGAGGACAACCCATATAAAGCACTTACAGATTTAGGGATTACAGTGACTTCAATCCCTTCGGCAACTTCGATTGAGGCGATTAAAGATGACATCATGTTCATCGGACGCGTTCTCGATATTGAGAGTGGAGCTGGCGAAATTGTAGTTCATATGCAACAGCAAATTGATGATATTTTCTGGGCGGTTAGAAATGAGGAGAGTGTAGATGTCTACTTTGAAATTGCACCTGCTCCATCGATGTACAGCCTGGGAAGTGATACCTTCATGAATGAAATCATTGAACTATTAAATGGCGTGAATATTTTTGGTGAAGAGTCTGGATATCTTGCGACTTCACCTGAGGCTGTGATTGAAAAAGACCCAGATTTCATCTTCACAAGTGTAAACTATTCAGAAGATGCGGTTGGTGAGATTAAAAGCAGAGCAGGATTTGATGCAGTGACAGCTGTTGAGAATGACGATGTATATTATATTGATGCTAACAAGAGCTCACGACCAAACGAATTTGTAGTTGAAGCGATGCAGGAAATGGCAGAGCTTATGTATCCACATGTTTTTGAGAGTGAAGATGAATAAGCGATTAATACTCATAAGTTTTGTACTGATTTCGGTACTTTCCATGGTTATAGCTGTTAGTTTTGGTACGGTGGTAATTCCGCTTGATCAAACATGGTCAGTAATCATGAATAAAATTTTTAACACAGAGCTTGATATGGCGATTACAGATAACACGGTTTCTATTATCGCCAGCCTCAGGCTACCAAGAGTGCTCCTTGCTTTTGTATCGGGAGCACTCTTGTCGCTTAGCGGCGTAATGATGCAATCGGTGTTAAAGAATCCCTTGGCGTCTTCGTTCACGCTGGGCGTATCTTCGGGTGCGGCACTAGGGGCGAGTATTGCCATCATGCTTGGTATTTCAATTTTTGGGACATATACACTTACAGTTTTTGGCCTCACAGGAGCGATAATAACAGTCTTTCTGTCGTTAGCTGTTGCGAAAAAGGTGGATAAGAACTTAAAAAACAACTCAGTCATTCTGACGGGAATGGCGTTTTCACTATTTGCAAATGCGATTATAACAATAATCATGACTATATCCAGAGAGAGTTTGCAGAGAATTATCTATTGGCAAATGGGGACATTTTCAATCAGACAGCCTGAATATCTAACAATTCAGAGCATATTGCTAGTGGTTTCGTTAATTGTGTTAATTCGAAAGAGCTCGACTCTCGATGTGCTTACATTAGGTGACGAAGAGGCCTATGTAAGTGGCGTTAATGTTCAAAAGGAGAAAATCGGACTGTTGACATTTGGTGCCTTTATAACAGGTATTGTTGTGTCGATGGTTGGAATAATTGGGTTTGTGGACTTGTTCACCCCACATATTGCACGGAAAATATTCGGAGCATCCCATAAATATGTGATTGTAGCATCAGCGCTCCTAGGTGGAATTTTCATTGTCCTTTGTGATCTTGCAGCTCGAACAATCACGCCACCGATGGAACTTCCAGTAGGTGCAATTACAGCGGCTTTTGGTGGCCCAATGTTTATCTATATATACTTCTCGAAGAGAAAGGAAGCATGATGATATCTGTTAGAAATGTGCACTGTGGATATGCAGGAGTTGAAGTTGTGCGAGATATCTCATTTGAGCTTGGTACAGGTGAAAATCTTAGCATTGTCGGTCCAAATGGATGTGGGAAAACAACACTTTTGCGTGCTCTTTCTCGAACAATTGACTTTGAGGGAGAGATTAAAATTGACAATGTCTCAACTAGAGGATTAAAGACAAAAGAGCTTGCTAATAGAATCTCGATGCTCTCGCAACATAATAATATGTACTTCAACTATACAGTTGCTGATATTGTTTTGATGGGGCGGTTTTCGCATATGAACGATGGATTGTTCTCATCATATACAGCACATGATAGAGAAGTGGCGGAAGATGCTATGCGGCGTGTCGGGCTGTTTGATATGCGTAATAAATATGTAGATACGCTTTCAGCAGGGCAACTCCAACGAGTTTTTTTGGCGAAGTTAATCGCGCAACAGACAGACATCATTCTCTTAGACGAGCCAACAAATTTCCTTGATTTGAATTTTCAAATTGAAATAATCAGCTATATGAAGGAATTTGGGAGAAGTAATAATAAAATTATAATTGGCGTATTGCATGACATCAACCTAGCTATGCTTTTATCGGATAAACTTCTTTTAATGAATGAAGGAAAGATAGCGGCATATGGAGAGACGAGAGAAGTGCTTGCATCAAAAACCTTCCAAGAGGTATATAGAATGGACGTAAAAAGCCATATGCTAAAAATGCTTGAAATTTGGAAAAGTTTGTAGTGTTACACGTAAATAAAAAGTCCCCAAAAGGGGACTTTTTTGTGTTGTTATTATGCAATAAAACACCTAAATTAAACGGATAAGATTACATCGGTCGAAATGAACACAGAACGATATATAGCTAATTAAAACTGAAATCATCTACGAAAACCTAGATAACGCGTTCACGTTATTTTTCGAGTATCATTTCTTGCAGTTTTGCTGGTATATCTATTGCTTGCGGACATTTACTCACACATTTTTTGCAATTTGTGCATTTTCTGGCATTGTTATAGTCAATATCAGTTCCCGAAATCCATTTGCCATAGTTAAATGCTTTGCTGTTCCATGCTCTAAAGGCGGTTGATATATCAACTCCAGCCGGACATGGCATGCAGTACTCACAGCCTGTACATGCAACCTTACTACTCTGGAGCACGACATCGCTGACCATCATAATTGCACTTCGCTCCATTGGGGTAAGAGGATCTTCGTTCTTGAAAATCGATAGATTGTCCCTGATTTGCTCAATAGTGCTCATGCCAGAAAGAATGGTTGCAACACCCTCATGTTCGCAAAGCCACCTAAAAGCAAGGTTCTGAGGCGATTTGCCAAGCATTTGATATGGAGATGTCATGTGGCTAGGTAAATTAGCAAGCAACCCACCTTTAAGCGGCTCCATAATTATTATCGGGATACCAGCTTTTACAAGTCTCTCATAACCTTTACGGCCAGGACGGTCGTTCTCATCAAGATAGTTGTATTGAATCTGCACGAAATCCCAATCCGCCATTTTTAGGTACTTCTCAAGGGCTTCATCGCTCGCATGGATTGAAAATCCCATATATTTTATTTTTTTTGTCGCCTTTAGAGACTGCATCCATTTCACAGCTTCTAAATCATATACTTTTTGGTGCGCATTTTCTGATAGTGCGTGGAGCAAGTAAAAATCGATATAATTTGTGTTAAGGCGCTCCAAGCTTTCCTTAAAATATTTATCGAGGTCTAAATGATTTTTTACGAGAGACATCGGCATTTTATCCGCTAGAAAGTATTTTGAGCGCTCATGCTTTGCAAGTGCTTGTGCTAGAGCAGCTTCTGAACGCCCACTGTGATATATATAGGCAGTGTCAAAGTAGTTGATGCCGCCTAAAATGCACAAGTCAACCATTTCAGAAACTTTTGCTTGGTCGATTGTGCCTTTTTCCAGTAGAGGTAAGCGCATTGCACCGAATCCGAGCTTAGACATATTACATTTTAGTTTGCCGATTTCTGTATAAATCATTGTCCCCTCCATGCTTTTTATATATTTTTACTATGCTTTTGATTTCTTTTCCGCGCGAAGTCTCTCGCCGTGATCTAAGATGCGCTTGCGAAGGCGAAGGCTTTCCGGTGTGACTTCAAGCAGTTCATCATCTGATAGATATTCAAGGCATTGTTCCAGACTAAATCTTCTTGGTGGGACGAGCCTTTGGCTTTCGTCAGAGCCTGAAGCACGCATATTAGTAAGCTGTTTGCGTTTGCAGACATTGACAGTTACATCACCGCTTTTTGGACTTTCGCCGACGATCATACCCGCATATACAGGGACACCTGCGCCGATGAAAAGTGAGCCCCTGTCTTGAGCGTTAAAGAGACCGTAAGTAACAGAGTCGCCGTTCTCAAAAGCGATTAAGCTACCTGTAAGGCGCCTTGATATATCGCCTTTATATGGTGCGTAGCTATCAAAAATGGATGCCATGATGCCCTCACCTTTTGTATCGGTCAAAAATTCACTGCGATATCCGAATAGTCCGCGAGCAGGAACAAGAAATTCAACCTTCATACGATTGCCAACAGGTGTCATCTCACGCATTTCACCTTTGCGCTGACCAAGTTTTTCAATGACAGAACCAACATTTTCAGCTGGAACATCAACCACCAATCTTTCCATTGGCTCACATTTTATACCATCGATTTCCTTATAGAGCACACGAGGAGGCGACACTTGGAATTCAAAACCTTCTCTACGCATATTCTCCATTAGAATGGACAGCGACATCTCTCCACGACCAGCTACATTGAAAGAGTCAGCCATGTCTGTGTCAGATACTCTAAGGGAAACGTCTTTTAGCGTCTCTTGATATAATCTGTCACGAATTTGTCTTGAAGTGACAAATTTACCTTCTCTACCTGCAAAAGGAGAGTTGTTGACAGAAAAAGTCATCTCGATTGTCGGCGCTGAAATCGCAATAAATTCGAGCGGCTCGGGTGTTTGAGCATCGCAAATTGTATCACCGATGGTGATTTCACCCATACCCGAAATTGCAATGATATTGCCTGAATTTGCTTCAGTTACTTGCTCTTTGCCAAGCGATTCAAACTGAAAAAGTGACACTGCCCTTGATTTTTTAGGTGCAGTATCTTTATTATGGTAGTTGCAAACTACAATATCTTGGTTTTGCTTAATTGTACCACGCTCAACGCGTCCAATTGCAATACGTCCCACAAACTCATTGTAGTCAATTGCCGATACGAGCATTTGGAATGGTGCTTCATCATCTGCTACAGGTGACGGAATATATTCCAAAATAGTCTCAAAAAGAGGGGATAAGTCAGTTCCTGGCACTTCAGGTGAATATGACGCAGTTCCTTGACGTCCAGAGCAAAACAGTGTTGGTGAATCAAATTGCTCATCTGTTGCATTGAGTTCAAGAAGGAGCTCAAGCACTTCATCACAGACCTCATGTATACGCTGGTCAGGGCGGTCAATTTTATTTACTACAACAATGACTCGGTGTCCGAGTTCAAGTGCCTTTGAGAGCACAAATCGCGTTTGTGGCATCGGGCCTTCTGCTGCATCAACAAGCAAAATAACTCCGTTAACCATTTTTAGGATACGCTCAACTTCGCCGCCAAAATCAGCATGTCCAGGGGTGTCAACGATGTTTATTTTAACATCCTTATATCTAATTGCGGTGTTCTTAGCAAGAATTGTAATTCCTCGCTCACGCTCAAGGTCATTGGAATCCATAACTCGCTCAACCGTTGCCTGATTGTCTCGATATGCGCCCCCTTGTTTAAGCATTTCATCGACCAAAGTCGTTTTACCGTGATCGACATGGGCTATTATCGCCACATTTCTAAGCTTTTTTTGTTCCACAAAAAATCCTCCGTTAAATTATCCTTATATATCCTACAGCCTTTAATAATAACATATTTTTAAGAAAAAAGCAAACTCTTTTTATAAATTTACTTATAGTTTACAAATTAAATGGCTGTGGTATATCTCCACAGCCATTCTTATCTTAAATTTGCTATTAATTAAATCTTTTTGCTCGCTTCAATAAAGATGGAAATCATTTTAAGAGCATAGGTTGTGGAGTTAATCTCCTTTTCAGTCCACACTCTTTGTTTTGTACAGTCGTCAAGCCCAAGTATGAGGCTTGTATATTCTTTAATCTTTGTTTGGACGAGCATAAACGCCTTAATGCCCTGCCCTTTAAGCAATTCATAAGCATCTTTGCCCTCGATACTCTCAATGTCATTACCATAGAGCACATCGTTTTTATCTAAATCGTCAAAGAAATTACCCAGCGATTCTCTTGAGAGTGCTTGCAAATTGTGCATTTGCGGCGTAATGCCTTTCTTAACCCACTCAAATGTATTGCTATATGTCTTGCCCTCATCAGTGGTCTCGAAAATGTAACAGCGGTCAACGCCAAGCTTGGTGCCAACAATTTTTAACACAGCGTTAATTGCCGGAATTATCTCTTGCGTGCCATACATGAGGTCAAAAATTTCCGAAATTAAGCTCGCATCGAAATATGAGCTTGCCATTCTTGTCGCATTTTCGAGTATGGTGCGATTTTTCATCGTTCCGTCAGCGAGTTCTTTTGTATAGAAAGTGTACATATCTTTACCGCTGAATTTTGATTGATACAGCGCTTTGTCCGAGGCTTTATAAAGTTCCTCGAAGTTCTTGCCATCTTTAGGATAGAGTGCAATTCCGATACTTCCAGAAATTTTATAGTCATTGTTCTCGCCGGAATAGGTATTTTTGAAGATATTTGCTATATTTTTTGCCTTTTCGGTAATGGTGCTAAGTTCTCTTGTGTTTTTGAGGAATACGATAAATTCATCACCGCCAATTCGACCGATGATATCTCCACCCCTAAATGATTGGTTGAGCTTTTCTGATATATCAATAAGGACATTGTCGCCGAAATGGTGACCGAGATTGTCGTTAATTCCTTTGAAATTGTCGATATCAACAATAAACAATGCATGTGAATTATCAGGATTTTTTTGTAATGCTTCTGATATAAGATTCTCTGCAGATACCTTGTTATAGCAATTTGTAAGCAAATCTTTCTGTGACAGCGATTCAAGCATTTTTTGCTCATGGATATCATAAGTTTTGCCGATTGCAAATCGAGCTTTGCCCTCTTTATCATAAATAGATTTGAAAACAATTCTGTAAAATCTAGTCGTCGCATCAGGAAGATTAAATCTCACATCATATGGGCCATTATAGCCAATTTTCATATCAGAATCAAACTTCAAAAATGTTTCGACATCATCAATGAAAACCATGCCAGCATCGATAATGCTGCTTGGAAAAGGTCTCTTTTCATCCGATAAATTGAGGATTTCTCTGCCCTTGCCAAAGAACTTTATAGTAGCATCTTTTACATCGTATACCCAAAACCATTCAGCCGTAAGCTCTGCGACTACATTGAACAACAATTTGTCAGAAATTTGCCCAAAGAAATACTCTTCTGACAAACCATCAATATTACCTGCAAGTTGCGGTCGCAGGTCATGTGTATAGCTAGCAATAAGTGCTCCGCCGTTTTCATCAGTTATATCTAATCTAGTCAAAATAATTTCACATGGAATTTCATCGCCAGATAAATTACAATGAAGCCACTTAAAATGAGAAGAACCTTTATTTCTTGTCATATCAATTAGTTTAGCTACAGCACCGCTAGACAGTCGCCCGTCAGGTTGTTTATTTGGAGACAGTTTGCTAAAATTACTAATATATTCTTCCTTGCTTTCAAGCCCAAATAAGGTAACCGCCATTTGGTTACATAAAATAAGCTCATTTTTATCATTCCAAAGGTTAACAGCATAAGGAGCTGATTCAAAAACTGCGTCTAGCAATTCACCTTTTTCCATTATGCTATTAATATTATCATTCATCAAAGCTCTCCAATCGCTAAAAAATTAATATATCATAAATTAATTATAGCTTAATAAGTTTTAAATTGCAAGAGATATCTCTTTATTTGAAATGTATTTGACATTTTTGCACATAAATGAATTAATAAATGTAACAATTTTGATAAAAACGGCAGAATTTCGCTATATATTCAGCATTTTTCGTCAAAATACACTAATATAATTTATATATTGATTTTCTCATAAAAATAGGTTATAATGGAGAGAAGGTAATCATTGATTAGGAGTATTCACGTTTTTGTATGAATATTTATTAAATATTCAGTGGAGGAGTTATGACAAAGAAAATTAACACCATGAGTGGGGACGTTCTGTGGGGAGATAATTATGAGCAGAACAAGAAGCGTGTAAGTGAGTTTTTTGATGCGATGCCTCTTTGTGCAAATTTGTGGAATAGTGATTACCAAAATCTCATGTGTAATAAGTTGGTTCTTGAACTATTTGAAATTGATACATATGAAGAGTATCTCAATAATTTCTTCAAGTTCTCTCCTGAATATCAGCCCGATGGAAGGCTTACAATGGAAGCTTTTAGAGATGTAATGGAAGAGGCAAAAGAAAAAGGGACTGTAACATTTAACTGGTTACATATAAATTCTAAGGGTGAGGACTTGCCAAGTGAAGTCACTTTGTCAAAGCTAGATATCCTTGATGAAAAGGGTGAGCCGCTACTTGCGGGATTTACACGAGATTTACGTCCTCGCCATAGCAGCAGTACAATTGAAAAGATGAGAGATGGATATTTTCACAATTATATCTCTGACAAAAAGCTTATAAAAACATTGTCAGAGCTTTCATCTGAGTGGTTTTTTGCAATGGATTTGAGAACAATGCAGATGCAGTTTTTTGGACAGTTTAAGGATATTTACGGAATCACAGAGGACATGATCAATTTCCCTGATTATATGCGTGAATCCGGCGTTATTTATCAAGATGATCTCGAATTGTTTGATGAAATTTCAAATAATATGAAAAATGGGATAGAGGAAATCCATGATATTCGCCTTGTGAGAACTGATGGCGTTGAGCGGTATCATAGGATTTTTTACAAAACAACTTTTGATTATAAAGGAAAGCCGCTATTTATAATTGGTAAGGCGTTTGATATACATAAACAGAAGACATTAGAAGTTCTGTCTCAAATGGATCAACTTACAAATTGCTACAATAAGGTGACATGTGAGAGGTTAATTGCAGAGACTATTGAGGCATATCAAGATGGCTCACATGCGATGTTTATAATTGATATTGACAATTTCAAGGCGATAAATGATAATTTAGGGCATCACTTTGGGGATATAGTTCTCAGTGAAATTGCCGCAAATTTGCATGCCTGTTTTAGAGATCTTGATATCATCGGTCGAATTGGCGGCGATGAGTTTATGGTTTTCCTCAAGAATACTAGGGATATTAATATAATTAAGGACAAGGCTGCAAAAATTGCAAAAGCATTCCAGAATACATATTCAGGCGAGAACAAGGACTACAAAATTTCCGGAAGTATCGGTATTTCGCTATACCCAAAGGATGGGAGAAATTTTGAAGACTTGTACAAGGCGGCTGATAAGGCGCTGTATCAATCAAAATTACAGGGCAAGGATACATATACATTCTATACGCATGAGCTAGCGGCAGGCACTATGGAGAATAGGACAAAGCTTGAGAATGTAAGCCGAATTGCAAATACCTATTTTGATGCAGAGCTCATCTCAACTGTTTTTGATTTGCTGTATGAAACTCAAGATATGGACGCAGCTCTTAATGCGATTATGCAGTTTATCTGCAAGAGAACAAAATCCGATAGATGCTATATATTCGAAACTTTCGATGAAGGTAAGACATATAGCAATACATATGAATGGTGCAATGTAGGGATTCCGGCAGAGATTGACAATTTGCAAAATTTGACATATGCTGTGCTTGCGGACTTTTTCGAGAGTTCAGATGAAAATGGAATTTTCTTTAGTAATGATTTGAGCTTGCTAAAAGCAGATGGTGCATTTGAGCTTATGAGAAATCAAGGAATAAAATCGTTCTTGCATGTTCAAACAAGGGAAATTGGATATACAAAACTTTTTTTGGGGCTCGATGATTGCACAAAACATCGCATTTGGACAGAAAAAGAGATTAACAGTGTTATGTATGCACTAAAGATGATTTCAATTTTCTTCTTGTCTGATAAGCGGAAGGGCAAGAATAGAAGGACTAAATAATAGAACGACCGCTTTCAAAGCTAAAAAAGCACCCTTTTGGGTGCTTTTTTGTCGTACAAATTTACAATATCAAAATCAGAGAAACTATTAAACGATGGGTGCTATTTTACTCCTACATGCAAGCTAGTTTATACATTGCTGATGCAAGAATTTTTGCATTAAGAAGGAATTCATCAACTTTGATATATTCATTTGCAATATGCGCCACTGGCTCAGCACCTGGGAAAGATGGGCCAAAAGCAACTGCATTCGGTAGCATACGAGCATATGTGCCGCCGCCAATTTGCATAGGCTTTGCGGCTGTATCGCCGGTGAATTCACGATAAACCCCAAGTAGAGTTTGAATGAAGTCACTATCCTCTTCAATGAAAAGTCCCTTGTGGATTTTGCAACGTGGGTCAAGCACTGCCTCAAGCTTAGTCACATATGGTGCCATTGCAGTATCAATTTCTTCCTTTGTCATGCAATGTGGAATTCTTGAATCTACAACGAGTTTAAAGCCGTCAGCGCCCAGCTTCATCACACCAAGATTATATGTTGCGGTACCTGATTTGTCAGTCTTATCAAGCCCAAGTGCAGCGCCTGTATATTCAAGCTTAAACGCATTGTAAATGAAGTCGACAGCTGCTCTGTCATTTGCTGACAAGTTTAGTGCAGTCAGCGAATGTATTAAATATTGCAGGGCGTTTTTACCAAGCTGTGGAGTTGACGCATGACAAGATTGACCGAACACGGTAAGTTTTGTCTTGCCACCCTCTGCAACAATTTCAAATTGCGTCGATGTCTCATTTAGCAGTGGCACTGCTTTTGCATTGACTTCCTCGATTGAAAAGGGGAGTAGTGCAGTTGCGACAGATGGCACGATATTAGCTCTTGTGCCGCAGTCAATTTCAACATCAAATTTTAGATTTGAGCGATATAGCATCGTATATGCGTTTTTCTCCGCATTGATAACAGGATATCCGCCATCGGGAGAGATTGAAAAGGTTGGAATTTTCTCATGCTCAGTGTAATATTTTACACAGGTCATGCCACTTTCCTCATCACAGCCCGCAATAAAACGAATATTTTTTGTTGGAACAACACCACATTCTTTCAGTGCGCGCATCGCAAAAATTGATGCAATTGCAGGGCCTTTGTTGTCTTCCACACCACGACCATATATTTTGCCGTCACGGATAACTGCTTCAAATGGGTCAGAAATCCAGTTGTCATCGACTGGCACAACATCAAGATGGCAGAGAATGCCCATCATCTCTTCTTTTTCTTCACAGGGGAAATCAAGAATGCCTACATATCCATCAACATCTTTTGTATTAAAGCCATGCTTTTTGCCATAGTCTAAAACATAGTCAAGAGCGTTTCTGATTTCTGCACCAAACGGTGCACCTTCTGTCGCAGGAGCTTTTAAGCTCTTGAAAGCAATGAGCTCCTTAAGAGTGTCGAACATTTCATCACTGTGCTCATCTAGCCACACATTTAACTTTTCAATCATAATAACCCTCACTACGCTAAATTAATTTTAATAAAGTTTTTCTTGCCTTTTTTAACAATTATAAATCCGTCCTTGAAGTCACTTTCGTTGACTTTGTATGCAGTGTCTGTTATTTTTTCATCATTAATCAAAATTCCGCCTTGCTCAACAAGTCGTCTTGTCTCATTTTTAGATGGTGTGATGGCTGTTTTAACAAGCAAATCTAAAATTCCGATTTTACCATCTTCAAACTCTGATTTTGCAATATCCTTAGTTGGCATATCCGCATGGGACGCGGCTCCTTGATTAAACATGCTCTTTGCAACTTCGAGTGCCTTGTCAGCATTTTCCTTGCCATGTACAATTTTTGTCATCTCATATGCAAGCACTTCTTTAGCAAGGTTTAGCTCACCACCCTCAAGCTTCTCATATTTCTCCGCAATTTCCTCTAGTGGGATAAATGTGAGCATTTTAATGAAGCGAACGACATCGGCATCGTCCACATTACGCCAGTATTGGAAGAACTCATATGGTGATGTTCTCTCGGCGTCGAGCCAGACAGCTCCTTTTTGCGTTTTGCCCATCTTCTTTCCGTCAGATGTTGTGAGAAGGGTAAATGTGAGCCCATAGGCAGGTTTTTGGTCAACGCGGCGAATGAGGTCAGCACCTGAAATGATATTGCTCCATTGATCATTGCCACCACATTGAATTTTACAGTCATATTCACGGCTTAGAACAAGGAAATCGTAGCTTTGCATTACCATATAGTTCATTTCCATGAAGGATAAGCCGTCTTCGAGGCGACTCTTATAGCACTCTGCCGCAAGCATACGGTTTACTGAAAAATGCACACCAATATCGCGCATAAAGTCGATGTAATTTAGGTCGAGTAGCCAATCGGCATTGTCGACCATAAGTGCTTTTCCATCGGAAAAATCAATAAGTGACTCCATTTGTTTTCTGAAAATCAACCCGTTTTCCGCAATAGTCTCTCTGGTCATGATTTTTCTCATGTCATCACGCCCTGAAGGGTCACCAACCATCGTTGTGCCACCGCCAATTACACAAATTGGACGATGTCCCGCTTTTTGCAGACGTGACATAATAGAAAGTTGCATATAGTGTCCTACATGCAGACTGTTGGCAGTTGCGTCAAAGCCTATATAAAAGGACACACCTTTTCCTGCGAGCAGTTGCTCAACCTCTTCTTCATTTGTTACCTGTGCGACAAGCCCTCTTGCCTTTAGTTCTTGAAAAATCGTCATTACAGTTCTCCTATCCTTTATTTAACATTTCTTTGGCACTTTGTAGTGCGGCGTCCGTGACTTTTTCGCCGCTTATAATTCTTGCAAGCTCCATGATGCGACCATCTTTATCAAGTTCATAGACAGTTGTTTTTGCACCGTTTTTATCGCTATTTTTCTCAATTAATAGATGGTTGTTAGCAAGACAAGCAATTTGGCTTAAATGCGTTACACATAAAACTTGCTTTTCACCTGAGAGTTCAAGTAGCTTAAGACCGATTTTTTCAGCGGCACGCCCTGAGACTCCTGTATCAACCTCATCGAAAATAAGTGTATCAATCTGCTCATTTTTTCCGAAGACATTTTTTATTGCAAGACATATTCTTGAAAGCTCACCACCTGAAACAATCTTGTGCAAAGGCTTTAGTGACCCTTCGCTATTTGTGGAAATCAGGAACTCTACAATGTCCATTCCATCTTCTCTAAAGGGAATATCGCCCCCTAAAGGGGACAATTTTATCTGAAAAGTCGCATTTGGCATATTCAAGAAACGAAGCTCGTCCGTGATGGCAACACTTGTCTTTTTAGCTGTTGCTGTTCTCGTCGCCGTTAATTTCGCGCCTTTTTCATGTAAATCATTATACAATAGTTCAAGCTCTTTTTCAAGCTCTTTTATTCTCACATCTGAAAATTCAATTTCATTTAATTCACTACTGGCTTTTTCATGAAATTTTAGAATTTCCTCAATGCTATCACCATATTTTCGTTTAAGCCGATAAATTAAATCAAGGCGCTCTTCGCATTCTTCAAGCTCTCTTGGGTCAAAAGAAACTTGCTCTTGCAAACTTCGTAGCTCGGCACCTATATCTTCAAGTTTATACAGTGCATCACAGAGTTCGCCGTGCAGACGCTCAAAGTCCTCGCTCAAAGTGACCACAGGGCTTAATGCCCTGTCAGCAATGGATAATAAATTAGTGGCGCAGCCCTCTTCATCCCCATTGATTGCGGAGTAGGAGAGTTGCAATGCATTCGAAATTTTCTCGCCATTTAAAATAAAAGTCTTTCGCTCTATCAGGCTTTCTTCCTCATTGATTTCAAGATTAGCCGCCTCGATTTCATCGCATTGATGTCTTAGAAGTTCAAGTCTGCGGCTTTTCTCCTTCTCATCCATTTTAAGTTTTTTTATCTGGGCTAAGATTTCGCCTCTTCGCTGATATAGCAACTGATAATCGTATAAGAGTGCCTCTGATTTTGCCAGCAAATCAAGATATTCCACATGGCTTTCTGGAGAGAGCAACTTTTGACTGTCATGTTGTCCATGAATATTGAGTAGAAGTGCGCCAATTTCCTTAACTGTGGCTAGATTTGCAGGTCTTGCATTAATTTTTGCAGCGCTTTTACCATCGGCTGTGATTTTCCTCTCAAATACTATTTCATCTTCAACAGGAAAGAGGTCATGATTTTCTATGTAATCTCGCACGCTCTTAGAAACGGAGAAAGATGCAACTACAGTGGCACTTTGAGTTCCTTCACGAACAATATCTCGTGAAGAGCGCTCACCTAGCACCATGTTGATTGCATCAATTATTATTGATTTTCCTGCGCCTGTCTCGCCGCTCAGCACGGTAAAACCATGCTTAAAATCGACAGAGAGGCGCTCAATTACCGCAAGATTTTCAATAAAGAGCGTTTTAATCATATCATTAAATCCTTGAATTTAGTTGCTTTAATTCGTCAATAAATACCTCAGCATCACTATCTGAGCGAGTGATGACAAGGAACATATTATCACCAGCTATTGTGCCTGCGATACCAGGCATATTAGACACGTCAATAGACTCCGCCGCTGCATTTGCCATACCTGAATGACAGCTGACAACAACTAAGTTACCAACTCTTTCGGCAGATTTGACCGTCTCTTTTATAATCGAGATATATTTTGGAATGATTTGCATCTTGCCGCCACCTGCATATGACGTTACATATTTGTATTCGCCATCTGAGAGGATCTTAACGAGCCTGAGCTCTTTCATATCACGTGATACAGTTGCTTGCGTCACATTAAATCCATCGCTATTCAAACAATCGACAATTTGCTCTTGTTTTGTGATCACATTGTTTTTGATGATCTCCAAAATTCTTTCGTGTCTAGCATTTTTCATGATTAGCCTCCCATTTTTTTCTCTAGAATTTCGTAAAAACTGTTGTCAGTAAGCCTTACAATGCTCAGCTTCTTCTGCGAACTGCTGATGATGACTTCCATGTCAGGTGACACATACTTATATTCACGCCCGTCAACAGAAAGTGAAGCTTTTTTGCCGTCACGCAGTTCGGGCATGATGGTGAGAACTGCATTCTCGTCAAATACAATAGGTCTGTTATTAAGCGAGTGAGCGCAAATTGGCACAACAGAAATACATTTAGCGTTTGTGTCAATAATCGGCCCGCCTGAAGCCAAAGAATAGGCGGTGGAGCCGGTAGGGGTGGACACAATGAGTCCGTCACCACGAATATTTGTAATTGGTTGATTATTTGCAAGTATCTCTAAAGTCAATAGAGATGGGCTAAAACCGCGGTGAATGGTGATGTCATTTAAAGCGAGCTCATCGCAAATTACATTGCCTGCGGCAACGATTTTCGCATTTAAGAGCATGCGCTTTTCGATTTTGTAGTCACCTGTAAACAGTCGCTCAAGCACACCCAAATTGTTTTTTTCAACCTCAGGCAGAAATCCTCTCGTTCCAAGATTAATTCCAACCATCGGAACATTTAGTCTAATCGCCCTAGCACTTGCACTTAAATATGTTCCATCGCCGCCAATTGAGATGAAAAAGTCGCAAAAAACATCGTCAGCGGGGTTTGTATTTTGATATACCTCGCCTCCAAGACCTTTGATTAGCTCAATCACCTGTTCAGTTACTGCATAATTCCTGTCCTTATCAGGGCTTGTTACAATGGTAAAAGTCATTTTTTCACCAACTCCTCTCTCGCTTTATCGACAATGCTGTCTATATCTATAATTTCGCTGGCATCGCCGCTTTTTATCGCATGTATCAAAAATTCAATATTTCCGTTTGGGCCTGTAATAGGGGAAAAGTCAATGCCTTTAACGCAAAGCGAATTGTCAATACAGGCATTATAAATTTTCTTCAAAACTTCTCTATGTACTGATATATCTTTGACGACCCCACGCTTTCCAACATCTTCTCGCCTAGCTTCAAACTGAGGCTTGACCAGTGCTACTATGGAAGCGCCCTCTTTCATAAGTGAGGTAAGGGCAGGGAGTACAAGTGCTAGTGAAATAAAAGATAAATCGCAGGAGATGAAGTCGACAGCATGTCCGATTTGCTCATCACTTAGGTAACGCACATTAGTGCGCTCAAGGTTCACAACCCTCTCGTCTGTTCTTAGACTCCATGCCAGCTGTCCATAGCCAACATCGACGGCATATACCATTTTTGCACCATTTTTGAGCATACAATCAGTAAAACCGCCTGTCGAGGCTCCGGCATCAATGCAAATCGCATCTTGTAATTCAAAATTAAATACATCAAGTGCTTTTTCTAGCTTATATCCGCCACGGCTGACATACTTTTTCTCATAGTTTTTAACTTCAATTTCAATGTCCTCTGGGAGCATTTTACCAGCAGTGGTGGAGGGCTCGCCCTTAACATATACATGCCCTGCCATGATAACAGCCTTTGCTCTCTCTCTACTGTCAATTAGTCCGCGCTCAACTAAAAGTGAATCCAGTCGCTTTTTTTCTGCCATTTTCTATCCTCCAAGCACAAAATCTGCAATACCCTTGGGTGAGAGACCTATGCTATCAAGAAGTATATCCGCTTTGCCATGTGTTATATGCTCATCCTCAATCGCGAGTATTTTATATGATTTTACAGTCTTTTGCTCAATTAAATCTATACATAATTTTTCGCCGATTCCGCCCGTTTTAATTCCTTCTTCGATAAAAAACACGTTCATGTTTTCATTTATCTCTGCCAAAATCTCATTGAGGGGTAGTGGTTTGACCCGCTCTAAGGACAATAGTTTACAGGCGCGCCCGCTCTGCTTTAAGATGTCGAGCGCCTCAATGCAATTTGCAGTAATGCGCCCATATGTCACGATGACATCCAAAGTGTCTTCATCGCCATATATATTGACAAAGCCGTTATTCTTGCCGCCCTCTATTGGGAGTTCAGCACCCCTTGGATATCTAATTGCGACAGGACAGGTGGCGTCTTTTGACAATCTCACCGCTTTTGTAAGCTGTTCGTATGTCGAAGGGGTATATAGCTCAAAATTCGGTATATGCTGCATAAACGCCACATCAAAAACGCCGTGGTGAGTTTCGCCGTCTTCGCCGGTTATGCCAGCTCTATCTATTGCAATGACAACAGGGACATTGCCAATGGAAACATCGTGAATAAGCTGGTCATAGGCACGCTGTAAGAAGGTAGAATATACCGCAAAATAGGGTTTTTTACCTGCTAGTGCAAGGCCTGCGGAAAAAGTCACCGCATGTTGCTCTGCAATCCCCACATCAAAATATCTATCACTAAATTCATGCTCAAAATTTGTGAGCGAAAGCCCCATGCCCATTGCGGCGGTGACTGCGACAATTCGCTCATCTTCTCTAGCAAGCTCACAAAGCGTCTCACCGAAAACTTTTGAAAAGTTCATGGAGGAGGGGGAGAGTTCACCCGTATCTTTATTAAATTTCGGTACTCCATGATATAGCGAGGGCTTTTCCTCTGCAAATTTACAGCCTTTACCCTTGATTGTTTGGACATGGATAACAGTGGGGACGGCTCTCTTCTTTGCTCGCTCCAGCAATATACATATATGCTCAATATTATGTCCGTCAATCGGACCATAGTATTCAAAGCCGAGGTTTTCAAAGAGATTTCGCGGTATTAGTGCATGCTTAATTAATGCTTTTGTTTTACTTATAACTGCTTTCAAAGGCTTTCCAAGTAGTGGGAGCGACAAAATCGCCTTTGTTGTGTTGTCTTTAAGCTTTATATAGTTTG
The DNA here is from genome assembly GCA_964370145.1 of uncultured Oscillospiraceae bacterium. Lineage (GTDB taxonomy): Bacteria > Bacillota > Clostridia > Oscillospirales > Feifaniaceae > CAYJIE01. Next base: position 27,613 of record CAYJIE010000006.1, on the reverse strand, counting down.
GCCTTGAAGTGATATCACTTAAATGGCCTGAAAGTGAGCCAACATTCTTTGAAATTGAAATCTCATTGTCATTGAGAAGCACAATCATTTTTCCACATGGGGGAGCATTGTTGAAGCCCTCAAATGATAGTCCACCGGTGGTTGCGCCATCACCAATAATAGCGACAGTAAAGCTGTCATCGCCTGACAGGATATTGGCGGTGCAGATACCCACGGCTGTGGAAATTGAAGTGCTGCTATGCCCTGAGATACAGACATCATGCTCACTTTCGTCTGGGCGAAGAAAGCCTGAAAGTCCGCCATAGGTGCGGATTGTGTGGAAATCTTTTTTTCTACCGGTCAAGATTTTATGTGTATATGTCTGATGCCCTACGTCAAATATCAATTTATCTTTAGGTGAATCAAACATTTTATGGCAAGCCAGAGTGAGCTCGACCACGCCAAGATTACTCGAGAGATGACCGCCATTATTTGAAGTGGCAGTTATAATTTCCTCTCGAATTTCTCCTGCGAGCGCATAGAGCTCGTCATATGTCATTGTTTTTATATCCATTGGTGAGTTAATGCTATCTAAGATTTTCATTTTTTTGACCTCTTTTTTGGGAGGAAGCTCGCAAAATAATTAAGAATTTTTGCAACTTTGTATATAATATTATTAGCGCTTTTTATCGCAAGGGACTTGCCCATTGCTTTGCCGCCGACAGTTGTCGCTGCGACACAGGCAGTCAGGAATGTTGCAAACATTGTATCTTTGATTGTACCGCCGTTGAAAAATGCTGAAGTCAACACAGCTGCAGTTGCACCCGATATGATACCTGCGATGTCACCGATGACATCATTACAAAAGTTTGAAACTTTTTCTGCATTTTCGATTAGCATTATTGCATATTTAGCGGAGGGTTCTTTTCTACTTGCCATTGCTCTAAACGGTGGCTCTGACGCCGCAGTGACGGCAGTTCCGATGATGTCGAAGATGATACCGATAAATATGATGATAAGTAAAAGTACAGCCGCTGCCCACTCATCAATTGTTGAAAGAGTTGTGGAGGAAAACAGAGAAAGCAAAAACGAGATGATCAGCGTCCAAATAATGATTTTACGCACCCATCTCCATTTACTTCTGTCCTTGTTATCGCCCTTCTTTTCCTTTTGGAATGCGGGACTAACTCGGTATTCTTTTGACATAAAAGTTATATCTCCTGTTTTGGTGGCGGCATAATAGGTAAATCCTGTGCCTTAGGTCGAGTTGGTTTTCCCTCCGAGCGACTTCCCGTTGCCGTGGAAGCGGTTTCCCATTAAAGCTCGACTTGTCACGTTGCCAATGACAATACTCGATTGCCGTTTAGTACACACTGTAATCCCTATTATGCCCAGTTACGACAGTCTAGGAGTTTTCCTCTACGCCACACTTTTTCCTTAGCCTCTTTTGCAGAAGTGGTTTCAAAGAGCAATATCCTCTTCCCTTTAGCTACAAGGGTCAAGGCGTGATCTCTTATCCGCCAAATCCACTCAAGGCAGGCTACTCTGCACACAGCGCCTGACCGCACCGCCATGCAGGTTTAATCCCACACCGTAAAAGGTCTTCGTCCATATGGAGCAAAGCCTCCCACGCATGTGGGCCTCCATGGTAAGAGGGTCTATTCTTTCATGCCATTGAAAGATGCCCCCAAACCTACCTTCCAGCATCCACCCCAAACTGGGCGTATGAAGCAAACACAAGAAGTTTCATCGATGTGCCCTTTAACGGATTTTTAGGCCCGTCCTCCGGAAAAGTGCATCCGACTAGAATACTGCACCACCGTGATTATAAATTAAACTGATAATTCAATGTATTATACTATATTATGTATATTTTTTCAAGTATAAAATTATATTTTTGCAAAAAATTCATAATTTCCAATAATTGTTATTCGAAACGCATGATTGTTTTTTCGCTGTCATGTGTTGGCGTGGTGATGACATATCCGCCCATATCAGCTATGGAAGCCGTTGCGCCAATATCATTTGGGACTGCCTCGACATCTGTCGTGTATGACACGACAAAGTCAATCCCATATTCATTTGTATATGTGAGATTGTTGCCAGTTTTTATGTACTCAAAATACTCTTCAAGGACAAAATCATTTTCAAAAATGAGCTGTGCATGGGGCTGTCCGACATATCTGTAATGCCATGGCTCAAACATAATCTTTGTGACATCGGTCTTGTCCTCAGTAAAACGAAGAATAAAACCATAGTTGTGGGCATTTGCGGCAAGCCACTGTGCAATAGGTGTTTTTGCCTGCTCATAGTTTAGTGCGCTTCCATTAGCAGAAATGTCAAAGGCAAGTCCCGATTGATGTTCGCTGGTGCCGGGGACAGCAACGGCGGTGGACGCTGCTATTTTAGCTTCGTCTTCGGACATTCCATTGGCAATATGCGAGTTGACTTTATTGCTAAACAATGTAGTTTGTAAATCATAGTCACGAAAGCCGCTGACCACAATGTAATTGGTGATGCCCTCGGCTCGAATATCGCCCTCCATAGTGTCAAGCGCAAGAACTGCCTCTATACGCCCTTGGATAATGTCGGTGGACACACGAATTCCATAGTTATACAGTCTTACAAGGTCAGTGGGGCTCTCGCTTGCCTCCATGAAATTCTCGTAGTTAATAAGTCGAACAGTGTCAGACACTTCTTCAATCGGAATGGCGTGTGCTGTTATTGAAAGAATTGCGGTTAAAATTGGGATAATAATTCTTGATTTCTTCATTTGTTGTCATTCTCTTTCTAAATCCGTAAGTTTTATCTGGAATTACCAAATATCAAATTCAAAATTAGCTGAAAATGAATAAAACTTACTCCCTTAATTTTATCTATACATATCATTATACTACAAATAAACAGCAAATGCAAATTATTTTAACAGCCTGTCATTTTCGACATTATTTTCAAGGTTTGGCTGTTATAATTTTTTATACAAGTTTGTTTATAGGGAGGGTGTTTTGTGCTTTTGGTACATAGTGACTGAAATTTTTAAGGCTTGTATTTTCAATGCAGAACAGCACAAAACGCACAGAAAGGAGTGATCATAAATATGGTTGAAATAGTTTATCTTGATACGCTATTTCTATTTAATTTTGCTATAAATGCCATAATGCTCAAACTTGTGAGAACCATCACAAATCAAGAATATAAACTCAGTCGTGAATTAGTTGCTTCAATGTTATGCGCTGTGATTTCAGTGATGATGTTCATCAATGATTTTAAGATATATACAGTGCCAATTAAGTTAATTACAATAATAGTATCACAATTGCTAGCATTTGGATACGGTGGTATAAGGCGATTTGTAAAAATTGCAATTGCATATAACGCGATATACTTTTCCGTGGGAGGTGGAATATATGCGCTGTCAAATGTCCTAAAAACAGGACAAATATTACATGTGGGTGGGATTGCTTATTTTCATATACCATTTTGGAGCTTTGCGATATGTTTTGTACTCGTATATATTCTAGTTGAGATTAGCTATAAGATTTTCACAGGAGCTCACGGATTATCGCAAAAGTTCGTGGAGGTGAGCATCTTAATTGATGATGTGGAGTTTGTCGGTAAGGGTTTAATTGATACAGGGCAGAGCTTGTTTGAACCAATATCGGGGCGCTCTGTGATTATAGCAGAGTCTAGCATTACGGGTGAGAAGGCTCTTGCGTTTGTAAAAAAAGCGAAGACAGAGCATGTCAGAATCATACCATTTAGGAGCATGGGTGGTGATGGTTTTTTACACGGTGTGAGAAGTGAGAGCGTTCTGATAAAAAGAGATGAAACTGAGATTATGCACAAGGGAATTTACATAGCATTTACTGATAGGAAGCTTAGCAATGACGACAGTTTTAATATGATACTGTCACATAATATAATCAATACAATCGGAGGGACATTGAACTATGGAAAAAGCGACAAATGTGAAGGAAATCAAGGAGGAATTGACGCTGAATACGGCGTTAAAAATTAGCCCTTTACAGAAACCAAGAATTAGTGATTTTACACAACAGAAGGCAAGTCCACTAAAAAGCGCAATGTTATTGGCAGTGCGTAACCTTAGCCTAAAAGCGTTCATTTTGACTAAGTTAAAAGAAAATGAGAGCTATTATATTAACGGACCTGACACTTTGCCCGAGCCGCTGACGAAAGAGGAAGAAGCGGCGCTTATTTGCAGGACGGACGAAGAGGCGAGAAATATCTTAATTGAGCGCAATTTAAGGTTGGTGGTCTACATCGCAATGAAGTATAACTTTACTGACGCAGGAATTGAAGATTTGATTTCTATTGGCACAATTGGTCTCGTTAAAGGAGTGAACACGTTCAATGTTGATAAGGGCATCAAGTTAGCTACTTATGCTTCACGCTGTATAGAGAATGAGATTTTGATGTATTTACGCAAAAATCAATACCTTCGCAATATAATTTCTATTGATGAGCCATTAAATGTTGATTGGGATGGGAATGAGCTGCTCTTATCCGACATTTTAGGGACAGAACCTGATGAAACGAGCAAGGGAATCGAAAAAAGAGAGGAAAGCGAAACCCTGTCGAGGGCAATTGCTAAGCTTCCGGAGAGAGAGCGCAGAATAATGGAATTTCGCTATGGCATCTTGGATGGTGAAGAGAAGACACAAAAGGATGTGGCTGACATGCTCGGTATTTCGCAGAGCTATATTTCTAGGCTTGAGAAAAAGATTATTGCAAAGCTAAAACGCGAGATGAAAAAAAGCTATATATAGCACTTGTTATATGTTGTAATTGCGAGCTTAAACAAAGTTTATCACAAATTACTTTTGCATATGTGAACAGTGCTTGTTCAGAATGTACAAATATAAGAACAAACCGTAAAAAAACAGAAGTTTTGCTTTACAAATAGGGTTGAAAGTGATATAATTAATCGAATGATAGTCTAGTCGGAAAGCGGTTGGTTTTTGAGTGCTTGCCGTTGTGGTGAGCGTAGGGAGGAAAAAGATGTTTATAGTGGGTGATAAGGTGCTTTACCCAATGCACGGGGCAGGGGTCATTGAGCGGATTGAAGAGAAAGAAGCGTTAGGTGAGTTTCGCCAGTATTATATCATGAATTTGCCATTTGGCGGAATGTCAGTCATGATTCCTGCAATAGAAAATTCAACTGTTGGACTTAGAAGTGTTGTTTGTAGCGATGAAGCAAAAAAAGTGCTTAGCGCTTTTGGAGTTGCAGTGATTGAAGAGAACACGAATTGGAATCACAGATATCGTGACAATTTGGAAAGACTAAAAAAAGGCGACATATACGAAGTTTCGGGAGTAGTTTATTCATTGATGAAGAGAGACAAAGAAAAAGGGCTCTCAACAGGTGAGCGAAAAATGCTCATTTCCGCAAGACAAATTTTGATAAGCGAGCTTTCGCTTTCAGGTGATTTGTGCAAAACGGAGATTGAGGAACATCTTGATAATGCGATTTCAAAAGTTGTGTAAACGGAGGAAATGTGTTTAAGGAACTGTTTGGAAAGAAGAGAGGAAAATCGAGCTCTGCAATGATTGTGGTTGCAGCCGGTAGTGGTAGCCGAATGGGGACAGAGGTGAATAAACTTCTGTTGGAGTATGAGGGGCATAGTATACTTGAGTATAGCCTTATGGCATGCAATGCGGCGAGCGAAGTCGACGAAATTGTAGTTGTAACCAGTGAATCGCTCATGCAAAATGTCAGCGATATTGTGAAATTTTGCAAAATTGATAAAGTGAAAAGCATTGTAAGAGGCGGTGCCACTCGAATTGACTCTGTCGTCAAAGGTATGGAGAGCATTTCGGGGGATGTCGCCTTTGTCGGTATCCATGATGGTGCAAGACCATTTGTTAGTCCGCAGGCGATTGATGATTGTTTCTGTGCGGCAAGGGCACATGGTGCGGCAGTGCTGGCAACTCCTTTAGTTGACACGATAAAAGTGCGGCGAGGGGACGATGTTGTCGGGGAACTTGACAGAGATGAGCTTGTAGCGGTGCAGACACCACAGGTTTTTGACAGAGAGATTTTTGATGTTGCAATTGCATATGCGAAGGAAAAAGGTGGCAACTACACAGATGATGTCAGTGTCTATCGTCTTATAAAGAAGTCCGTGAAAATAGTTTGGGGCGATAGAGGAAATATAAAAATAACATATCCCGAGGATTTAGAGGGGGTTAGGCGTTGAGAATTGGTCATGGCTATGATGTGCACAGATTTTGTGAGGGTAGGAAACTGATAATTGGCGGTGTTGAAATTGAGCATAGCATGGGATTGCTTGGACATTCTGACGCCGATGTTTTATTACATGCTATTGCAGACGCCTTACTCGGTGCTGTTGCACTGGGGGACATTGGAGTTCACTTTCCCGACAGCGGTGATGAATTTAAGGGCGCAGACAGCTTTATTCTTTTGAAACAAGTGGCAAAGCTTGTTGACGATAATGGTTATGAAATCGGAAATATTGACAGTACGATTGTGGCGCAGGTGCCGAAACTTGCCCCGTATATTGTGAATATGCGTGAGAGAATTGCCAATGCGTTGGGAATTGATATCGAGCAGGTGAGTGTCAAAGCGACAACAGAAGAGAAGTTGGGATTTACAGGGCGTTGCGAGGGAATTGCTGCGCATGCAGTTTGTCTGGTTAAGAAAAAATAGTGGAGGCTGTTATGGAAAGAGCGACTATATTGATTACATGCTCAATCATAGAGAAGACAGAGAAATCGCTTGAAAAATTTAGCTTGGCGAAAGAATACACCGATGCAATCATCAAGAATGGCGGACGTGTGCTTATGATGCCATATGGCATTGACCATGCGGATATTGACTACTATCTGTCGCTTAGCGATGGGCTCCTTTTGACTGGTGGGGTTGACGTAAATCCTAAATATTACAATGAGGAAGTGCTGTTTAATACAGTGCTTTTGTCAGATATGCGCGATAGTGCAGAGGAGTATTTATATAAAAAAGCAAAGCAAAAGGGCATTCCTATTTTTGGAATTTGTAGGGGGATGCAGGCGATAAATTCTTTTGAGGGTGGCTCATTGTATCAGGATTTACCTGTACAAAAGTCTGTAATTCACTCGTTCACAAAGCATGATGTCGAAATTCAAAAAGAATCATTAATGTACAAGCTTTTTGGAGAGAAAATCAGAGTTAATTCATATCATCATCAGGCAGTGAAACAGGTTGCAGAGGGCTTTGTTGCTACGATGTATGACGGTGAGATTGTTGAGGCAATCGAGCATGAAAGTTTGCCGATTTTCGCGTTGCAGTCGCATCCTGAGAGACAAAGGGGTGAGCGCACACCAGAGGGTATTCAAGATATGGATGTGATTTTTTCGCATTTTGTGGGACTTTGTGGGGACAAAAAATAAATATAACACTGATTTGAATTTTGGAGAGGGGTGAGCATATGACAAATGGAACAGGTGCTGTGGATGCATTTTGGACGACAATTGAGACGCATTTATCAGACTTTAATTTATTGAACTTAATTGATATTGTCATTGTTGCGCTCATTTTCTTTAAGGTCATCGAATTTGTGTTGGAGTCAAGGGCGCTTACACTGGTGCAGGGAATTGTGCTGATTGTCATTTTGCTTCAACTAAGTGACTTTTTGAACTTAGACGCCACAAATTATTTATTGATTAACACCTTGCAAGTAGGGTTGATTGCGGTCTTAATCGTGTTCCAACCTGAACTAAGACGAGCACTTGAGCAAGTGGGGAGAGGCAGACTTTCCTTTGGGCTTTTTTCACAAGGGAGTGGTGATAAAGAGTTAATTTCCAAAATGATTGATGGGGTTTCGGCATCTTGTAAAGATTTTTCTGAGCAACATGTGGGGGCTTTGATTGTTTTTGAGAGAACATCAACACTCGAAGATGTTGCACAGACGGGCACACAGATTGATGCAGTTGTGACGAAAGAGCTTATTGAGTCGATTTTTTTTGAAAAGAACCCTCTGCATGATGGAGCGGTTATCATAAGCAAAGGGCGGATTTTGTCTGCGGCATGCATTTTGCCACTTACAGCTAATAAGAATTTGAGCAAGGAGCTTGGAACAAGACATAGGGCGGCAATCGGCATATCTGAATATACTGACGCTGTTGTGGTTGTTGTGTCTGAAGAGACTGGGAAAATTTCAATTGTACAAGACGGACATATACGACGTGGGTTAAAATATGATAGTTTGCGTGAGACTTTGTTAAAAACACTTCTGATTGTAGAAGAGAAGAAAGTCAGCAAAACTGGGGCAATAAAAAACTCAATTATTAAATTTTTTGGAATTAAGAAGTAGAGGGAGGTAAGGACATGGGCAAGCTTTTAGAAAACAGAATGATATTGCTTGGGCTGTCTTTTGTGCTCTCTGTTGGTTTTTGGTTTTTCGTTGCCGCACAAAATCCTGAGACTGAAGAAACCTATAATGACATTGATGTTAAAATTAATATGTTAAATTCACAAATTGAAGATGCTGTTACCCCGATTGATGTTGGCGGGGAGCAAGTGACAATTACTCTTAGGGGCAACGCGAATGTTCTCGCAGGGATCACTGAGGATGATATATATGCGTCAATTGATGTAGATGCGACATTGCCACCTGGCACGCATACTCTGCCTGTGAGCATCACTCTACCGGTTGATAATGTGATTATAACAGGTAGATATCCTACAGGTTTTGATATTAAACTTGATAGGATTGTGACAAAAACGGTACCTGTTGTGGTTGATTTAACAAGTTCATTGTCGACGGATATTTATAAATTCGGAGTGTATACTACGATGCCATCGGCAATTGAAATAAGTGGTCCTGAATTGGAATTAGCAAATATTGTTGAGGCGAAAATTCAGCTGAATATCACAGAGAACAATATGTATGAGAACAGCATGAACATCGCATATGTTCTCTATGGAGAAGATGGCGTGCAGATAAATTCGAGCTCAATTGAGAGTGAAGTTAAAAGTGTAGAAGTATTCCCGAATGTACTTGTTAAAAAGGGCATGAAAACAGAAGTGCAATTTATTGGTTTACCACTGAGTTGGGGAGAGGACGAGTTTGAATATGAGATAACGCCGTCTGAAATTGAGATGTATCTCCCGATAAATGTTGTTGATGATATTGATAGCGTTGTCGTGGGGGCAGTGGATTTGAACGGAAAAACACAGGATTTTAGTGAAGAGCTAAACCCATATTTTGAATATGAGACGATAGAGGTAGTGGAGAGTGTTAAAGTTGACGTGGATTTCAAGACACTCACAAAACGAATAATATCAGTTAGTGATATAGAGATTTATAATGTTCCAGTTGGCAGTAATGCAAATATAGTAGATGCGTTGCCGATTGATATTACAATTTGGGGAGCAGAATCAGATGTTACTGCGTATGATTCGAGAGATTTAAGCGTAGGGGTTAGTCTGATTGGTCTAAGCGAGGGAGTGCAAACGGCAGAGCTTATTGTTTCGACAAAAAGTAATGATATCGCTGTGTTCGGAACTTATGATATTGAGGTTGAGATAGAGTGAAGGTAGTAGTAAATCAAGTAAAAGCACAAGTTGATGTATCACCGCAAGAAGTGCTTGCGATGATAGTTGATAAATACCGGATGGGCAAGAGTTGCAAAGCGTCGATTTATAAAGAGAGCATTGATGCAAGGCATGGAACTGTCAAAAAGGTATATAGTATATTGATTGAAAGCGAGCGTTTTCCAAAACGATTGCTCGATGATAAAAATTGCTCGGTTCTAAAAGAGGAAGTAAGGGAACTTGCAAAGGCGAGAAAAAGAGAGAGTCCGCCGATTGTTGTCGGATTTGGCCCATGCGGAATTTTTGCGGCGCTGACTATGGCGAGGGCTGGCATGAATCCAATTGTAATTGAGCGTGGCGCTGATGTCGACAGGCGTGCTGTGGCTGTGCAGAATTTTTTCGGCGGTGGCGCACTTGACAGCGAGTGTAATGTTCAATTTGGCGAAGGTGGAGCAGGTACTTTTTCAGATGGAAAACTTGTTACGAGGACTGGGGATATAAGAAATCGTGAGATTTTAGAAACTTTGGTTAAACATGGTGCAAGTGAGCGAATTTTAACAATGGCAAAGCCGCATGTTGGTACTGATAAACTAAGAGAAGTTATAAAGAGCATTAGACAAGAAATTGTTGAGCTTGGGGGCACGGTGCATTTTGACACAAGACTTGAAAGCTTTGAAATAGAAAATGGTAAGCTTGTTGCGATAAGCACTAGCAAGGGAGACTTTCCTGTCAAAGAGCTTATCCTTGCCACAGGGCACAGCGCACATGATGTGTTTGAACTCTGCAAGGAGTTTGAAATCGATATGGAAAAAAAGCCGTTTTCCGTGGGAATGAGAATTGAGCACAAGCAAAGTTATATAGATGGTATAATGTATGGGAGCTTTGCAGGCAGTGAGCATTTGCCGCCAGCGGAATATCAGATGTCGCATCGTATTGGCGAGCGTGGTTGCTACACATTTTGTATGTGCCCTGGGGGAGTTGTAATTCCTGCAGCATCGTATCATGGGGGGCTATGCGTCAACGGAATGAGCAATAGCAAGCGCAATTCGGGAATTGCAAACAGTGCAGTGGTCGCTTCTGTATTACCAAGTGATTTGCATGAGGATATTTTTTCAGGAATTGAATTTGCAAAAAAAATTGAAGAGAGCGCATTTGTGCTTGGTGGCGGCGACTATACAGCGCCATTTGAAAGTGCGAAGTCATATTTGCTAGGAGAGGCTGCGACTAGCATACAGCCGACATATAGCCGAGGGGTTAAGGAGGCGAAGTTGTCGACTTTGTTCCCAAGCTTTATAAATGATATGATTGCAAAAGGGCTTGCAAATTTTGATAGAAAATATAATGGCTTTGCAACAGAGGGCGTTTTGACTGGGGTTGAGACGAGAACATCCTCACCGATTAGAATTTTACGCAATGACAGTTTAATGAGTTCGGTCAAGGGAATTTTTCCAAGTGGCGAGGGAGCGGGATATGCTGGAGGTATTATGAGTGCGGCGGCTGACGGAATGAGAGTCGCTGAGTATATAATTAGTTTGTAGGAGATTTTATGAAGGGGATTGCTTTAGCAGGCGGCGGTGTACGAGGATTTTCGCATATTGGCGTGCTTGAGTATTTAGAAGAACAAGGTCATAAAATAGAAATGATTGCCGGAACTAGCATGGGGGCTATAATCGGTTCTCTCTATGCGGTGGGATTTACCACAAGCGAGATATTGGCATTTGTAGTGAGTGTTGAGGATAGCATGAAATTGTCAAATTTTTCATTGGCAAGAGATGCTAAGATGTTAGCAAAAACAAGAATAGGTGCAAGAATTGACGGAATGCTCGACAGTGCATATATTGAAGAAGTGCTCAACAGTGTCTTTGATAAAATCGGATCACCGACAATGAGAGATGTGAAAATTCCGATAGCAATCGCTTCTGTTGATGTTGATACGGCAAAGTTAGTAATTTTCACCTCAGATAAATCGAGGTTTAAGCAGGACGACAACATGGTTGTCATTGATGATGCACCGTTATCTGTTGCAGTGCGCGCCTCATCTTCCGTACCATTTATGATTTCTTCGACAAAATTTAGGGGAATGAGACTTGTGGACGGTGGAGTGAAGATGAACATCCCGATTGAGCCGCTTAGGATGATGGGTGCCAAAAAAGTGCTTGGAGTCAATCTTGAAATGAATGATTTAGAGCCGGTTGGCTCAACTATGAGACAGGTGGCGCAAAGAGGATTTAGCATAATGTCAAATCAACTGTCTAGAATTATGGCAAGCACGGCAGATGGAGTTGTGAGAGTTAATATTGGCGACATTGGTATTTTTGAAATGGGCAGAGGCATGGAGTGTTACCACAGGGGATACGCGACGGCTAAATCCAGTAAGAATGAGATAGAGAAAGTTTTTGGAGAGGGATCAAATGAAAGTTAAAGGATGCGTAGTTGAGAATAAGGGCGAGATAAGCACTGTTAAGGTGTTTAGAAGTGCTGCATGTGGCGAGGGTTGCGGTAAAGCGTGTAGTACCTGCAAGGCAGCATCGGAGCTCGTGTTTGATGTGGATAATGATGGGTGGAAGCCAAGAGTCGGTGAGTGGGTTGTCCTTGAGAGCGAGAGCGAAGAGGTTATTAAACTGGCTGTGGTGCTCTATGTAATTCCACTTGTGACAGCAGGGCTAGCATATTTTGCCGCAAATTCTTTTGGTGTCAGCGAGGGCATGGCAGCACTTAGTGCCTTTTTTGGGCTTATGGTCGGATTTATACCTTCAATGGTTATTAATAAGAAGCTGGAAAAGCGCGGCGAAATGGCACATAAGGTGGTTGACATTAGAAAAGGCGAGAACGACTAAGATTTTTAATAATTTATGAAAGGAGGGCGACATGATTAAAAAAGTAAGATGGATGCTAAAAGAGCAGTCAAGTGAGCGTGTTGCGGCACTCTCAAAAGAACTCGGTATTTCATATACGGTAGCGAGGCTGCTAATTAATAGAAAGCATGATACACAGGAAAAAGCAAAAGCATTTATAAAGAAGTCGCTTTCCGATTTATATGACCCCTTTTTGATACCCGATATGGAAAAGGGGGCTTTGCGTATTCAAGAGGCAATTGCAAATGACGAAAAGATTACCATATATGGAGATTATGATGTGGACGGTGTTACGTCCTCCGTTATAATGCATCAGTATCTTGTTAGCAAGGGTGCCAAAGTCGGAATTTATATTCCGGACAGAAGTGATGATGGATATGGGCTTAATGTCGGTGCAATTAAAGCCATTGTAGATGATGGCACAAAACTTATTATCACAGTGGACTGTGGAATTACAGCAATTGAAGAGATTGATTTTGCTAACAGTTTGGGGATTGATGTAATTGTCACTGACCACCATGAGTGCAAAGAGGAGATGCCAAAGGCTGTAGCTGTAATTAATCCAAAACGCCCTGACAGCGAATATCCGTTTAAGGAGCTAGCAGGTGTGGGCGTTGCCTTTAAGTTGATTTGCGCCCTAGCGGAGAAAAATCCGAGTAAACAAAGTGGCGAAATTGAAAAATATCTTGAGTTGGTGGCATTTGGGACGATTGCCGATGTGATGCCACTTGTTAATGAAAACAGAGTGCTCGTGTCTATTGGGCTTAAGAAAATTTCAAAGACGACAAATGTGGGACTGCTTGCTTTGATTGAGGAGGCGGGCCTTAGAAATAAAAAGATTACGGCAGGTACAATCGGATATATACTTGCCCCAAGAGTAAATGCAGCGGGGCGAGTTTCATCTGCGATGCTCGCTGTGAATTTGCTATTGACGGATGACAGGGATAAAGCGAGGGAGCTTGCTAAGGAGCTTTGTGATGCAAATCGTGAGCGCCAAGAGGACGAAAACAAGATTTTTCTTGAAGCGATGCAGAAAATACGTGATGAAAAGCTCATGGATAAGAGAATCATTGTCCTTGAAAAAGAGAATTGGCATCATGGAATAATTGGGATAGTGGCGAGCAGAATAACGGATATGTACTATTTGCCGTCCGTGATGATTTCTTTTGATGAAAAGGGAGAGGGCAAGGGTTCGTGTAGAAGTATCTCCAGTTTTAATATGTATAATGCGCTTGAGCATCATGATGACTATTTAGATAAGTTCGGTGGACATGCACTGGCGGCAGGAATTTCTGTTTCAAGAGAGAAATTTCCGCAGTTTAAGCAAAAAATCGAAGAATATGCGATGGAGACGATAAGAGAAGAAGATTTAGAAAAAATTCAGGAAATTGACTGTGAGATTGAGGCTTCATATATTACAGTTGACAATATAGAAACGCTGTCTTACTTAGAGCCATATGGGATGGGGAACAATTCACCTGTTTTCATGTGTAAGGAGCTTAAAATTAAAGAGGTGCGAGCGATATCTGGAGGGAAGCACACTAGATTTACGCTTGAGTCAAACGGAAAGCAGTTCTTTGGATTGATGTTTGGGAAGAGCATGAATGCTTTACCTTATTATGAGGGGGAGTACGTTGACATCTGTTGTTCATTAGATATTTCTGTTTTCAAAGGTGAAAAGCAGGTGCAAGTTGTACTAAAAGATTTGCGGCTTTCTCTTAGCATGAAGGGAGAGGAAGACAGACAGAAGAGCCTTATTGAGAAATATAGAAAACAAGAGCTCAGTGAAGAAGAGATGATAGAAATCGCGCCGATTAAAGATGATTTTGTAAAGATATACAGAGCAATACTTAAGCAAGATGGCGAATTTGAATTTTCGGTGTTGGCAAGAGAAAATCGTGTGGGACTTGCAAAATTTGTAGTGTGCATTGATGTCCTCGAAGAAATGGGACTTATTGCTAATATGAGCGAGGGTGAATATAAAAGGAGCATTGAAATGGCCAAAACACAAGGGAAGATTAACCTGTTTGAAAGCAAAATCTTGAAGTCGCTTGGGCGAGGATAGCTAGTAGGAGGCTACTTTGTATTGAAGTAGCTTAGGGGGATATGACATGACAGAAAAAGCGGATAAACAACAGAGAATTCAAATGCGAGCAGAGCAGAAAAGTTTTATGGACGAGCTTCTTAGAAAATCGGATGGTCAAAAAATGAGTGATGACCCGATTGGTAAGAAGCTGTTTGACTTGCTCATGGCAAATGAAAATCTATATACATTTGATATAATTGAAAAGGCATTTTTTGTGGCGAAGTTTGCACATGAAGGGCAACTTAGGAAAAGCGGGGATCCATATGTTACTCACCCACTTGAAACTGCTTGTATTCTCATGTCATATGGAATGGATACGGATTCAATAGTGGCTGCGTTGTTGCATGATGTTGTTGAGGACACCATGGTGCACACGGCTGAGGTCAAGTCCGTTTTCGGTGAGGAAATTGCTGACCTTGTAGACGGTGTAACAAAGCTTGGTAAAATTCCATATAGCAGCAAGGAAGAGGAGCAGGTGGAAAATCTGCGCAAAATGTTCCTTGCGACAGCAAAAGACATAAGGGTGGTTATTATAAAGCTTGCCGACCGTCTACATAATATGCGGACGATGGAGGCGATGCCTGACCACAAGAGACGTGAAAAAAGCCTTGAGACAATGGAAATCTATGCGCCATTGGCACATAGAATGGGTATGCAGCGCCTTAAAACTGAGCTTGAAGATCTAGCGCTTAGATTTCTTGATCCAATTGGATACAATGAGATTGAGAGAGATTTTGCTGAGCAGAGTGTTGAGCGAAATCAATTCCTAAATGATGTAATTTCCAAATTGTCCGAAAGAGTAAAGACGGACTTCCCACAGGCGAGCGTTGAGGGAAGAATTAAGCATATTTACAGCGTGTACAACAAGATGTATAAGCAGGACAAAAAGCTTACAGAGATATATGATTTATACGCGGTTCGTGTAATTGTCGACTCAATTATTGACTGCTATAATGTCTTTGGTATTATCCATGATATGTGGAAACCGATTCCGGGAAAATTCAAGGATTATATTTCAACGCCAAAACCGAATATGTATCAGAGCTTGCATACTACGGTAATCGGCAGTGAGGGTATGCCCTTTGAAGTGCAGATTAGAACATGGGATATGCATCGGGTGGCGGAGCTTGGAATTGCGGCGCACTGGAAATATAAGAGAGGGCTGTCAAAGAAAGACGGACTTGAGGACAAGCTTGCTTGGGTGAGACAAATCCTTGAAATTCAAAATTCGACAACAGATCCTGAAGAATTTTTAAGAACTTTTAAGATTGACTTTTTTGATGATGAGGTTTTTGTGTTCACGCCAAAGGGCGATCTTAAAAATATGGCGAGCGGCGCGACTGTAATCGACTTCGCATATTCAATTCACTCCGAAGTCGGTAACAAAATGATTGGCGCGAAAGTGAATGGCAAAATCGTACCATTTGAATATGTGGTGCAAAATGGGGACATTATTGAAGTTTTAACCATAAAAGAGGGTAAGGGTCCGAGCCGTGACTGGCTTAATATCGCTGTTACGACAGAGGCGAAGAGCAAAATTAAGCAGTGGTTTAAGCGTGAGCGACGTGAGGAGAATATTGAGAGAGGCAAAGAGGAGATTGCAAGGAACTTAAAGCAGAACTTAATCAATTTGACAACAGATGAGCTTGAATCGATGATACTCCCGATTGCAAACCGAGTCGGAATTGCAAATGTTGATGACCTGTATGCGGCAGTGGGATATGGCGGAATGGCGATCAATCGGATTATGACGAAGCTAAAGGACGAGTATTCAAAGCTCAATAAGCCGACTAATGAGGAAGTGTTAAAATCCATCTTGCAAGCTCCAGTGAAGACGAGCAATAAGAAACAGAAGACTGAAGTCGTGGTTGAAGGGCTTGAGGGTTGTTTGATTAAGTATGCGAGATGTTGCAATCCACTGCCGGGTGACTCCATCGTGGGATATGTCACAAAGGGATATGGCGTGTCGGTGCATCGTTCGGACTGTGTGAACTTCTTAAACAGTGTAGAAAAAGAAATTGACACTCAGCGTTGGGTCAAGGTTTCATGGGGCGATGCAGGAAAATCGCATTATCAAACGGAACTTAGTATCACTGCGACAAATCGCAAAGGATTTTTGGCAGAGCTTACAACCTCCCTTGCCAATATGAAAATTGACATTCACACGATTTCGGCGAGAGAGGACGGCGACGGGCTGTATACCCTTGTGCAAGTCGGCATCGAAGTGACGGATATGGAGCATCTTAGGACAATAATAAATAAGCTTAATAAAATTAAGGGCGTTGTGGATATAAAGAGAGGTAGAGAGCAATGAGAGCAGTAGTTCAAAGGGTTTTGAATGCATCGGTTACAATTGACGGCGAGGTCGTGTCTAAGATAGAAAGAGGTTTTCTTGTGCTGCTTGGTGTTTCTGTTGGGGACACAGTTGAAGATTGCGACTTTGTGGCAAAGAAGATTGCAGGACTTAGAGTCTTTGAAGATGAAAATGGAAAGATGAATGAAAGTCTTGAGCAGGCGGGCGGTGCTGTGCTGGTTGTCCCGAATTTCACAATTGAGGGAGACTGCAAGAAGGGCAATAGACCGTCATTTATCAAGGCGGCGAGACCTGAAGAAGCGATACCTCTTTTTGAGAGATTTAAGGAAGTAATAAGAGAATGTGGCATTGAAGTGGGGAGCGGCGTTTTCGGTGCGGATATGAAAGTTGCGCTGATAAATGACGGACCGGTCACACTCATTGTTGACAGCAAATAAAAAGGAGAGAAAAATGAAAGTTGAGCATTTAGTGAACCCGAGGATGGGGAATAATATTTATATTGTTATTGATGAGGTAAACAAAAAAGCGGCGTTGATTGACCCGAGCTTTCGTGACCCAGCGCTTACAAATCATCTTGAGCAAGCGGACTTTGACTTGCTGTATGTGATTGCGACACATGGACATCAAGACCATATCCAGTCGATAGAGGATATCGCGAAGAAGTTCTCTGCAAAGAGCATGATTCACCATGAAGACGAATTTATGATGAGGACAGATTTGCACGGCAGAAAAGTTGGTGAGTACAAAGCGGATATTAAGCTAAACGATGGCGATATTGTTGAAGTGGGCGATTTAAGACTGGAGATAATACACACACCAGGACATTCAGGTGGCGGAATTTGTATTAGATGCGAGAACTATCTCTTCACAGGCGACACTTTGTTTAGAGATGAAATTGGTCGTTGTGATTTGCTGACCGGCTCATATGAAGTGATGATAAATACGTTAAAGAATATTCTGGGTAAAATTGAGGAGAATTTGACTGTCTGTCCTGGACATGGTGAATTTTCAACGCTTGAATATGAAAAGAAAAATAACAAATACTTTAAGGTGTAGACGGTGCAAATTGAAATTATTGGGCATGGAGAGCGACATCTTCTGCAAAATATTGCCCTTGCGTTTTTTCCGGCGACAGGATTTTCAATTGTTGATGATGGGCTTTTCCTAAAATCAACTTTGGAGGGTGATGTCGTAAAATCATTACTTCGCTGTGATGGGAAAGAGTTCAGTATAGAAGAAATCATCCATGACAAAGATGACATCAAGGCGGCAATTGCTCGCTCCTTTTATATTGCGGCGCATGAGGCAACTGGAATTACAGTCCCTTGGGGGACTCTTTCGGGGATTAGACCGCCCAAAAAAGTGGCGCAAGAACAGCAAATTGTCGGCGATGACATCAAAAGGCATATGTATGAGCGGTATTTTGTGGCTCCCCAAAAATGTCAGAAAGCACTTGAAGTGCTTGAAAATGAGAAAGTGGCGCTAGATGCGCTTCGGACAGATAAAATCAGCCTATATGTGGGAATACCGTTTTGTCCTAGTCGTTGCTCATATTGCTCGTTCATCTCACATACAATAAAAGAGGCGGGAACCGGTGTTGAGAGCTATGTTGATACGCTGATTGATGAGATTTCATATGCGTTGACAAGGCTTCGTGACGCCGAAATTTCGGTACAGTGCATATATGTTGGGGGAGGTACACCGACAAGTATTACTGCAAATTCGCTAAAGCGAATTTTAAGTGAAATCGCAAAGCATATTGATGTTAGCGACATCGAGGAATATACAGTTGAAGCAGGGCGAGCAGACACAATTGATGAAGAAAAACTGCGAGTTATATATGAAAGCGGTGTCAGAAGGATTTCTGTGAATGTGCAGAGCACGGACGAGAAAACGCTGATGAAAATTGGACGCACGCACAATAAAGAGGACTTTATAAATGCGTTTTCAAAGGCGAGAGAAATCGGTTTTGAAAATATAAATGTAGATTTGATTGCAGGTCTAGCAAATGAGGATTTTGGCACATTCGAGCGAAGTCTTAGCGAAGTGCTTGCACTTGATCCTGAAAACATAACTGTGCATACACTTTGCTTGAAGAAGGCGGCATTGCTTGAATATAATGATATGAAGAAGAGCAAGGCGGGAATTGAAGAGCTCTCTAGAATGGTATCGCATTGTAGCGAAGAGCTTGCTTTGCATGGATATAGCCCATACTATATGTATCGCCAGAGAAATACATTGGGAAATCTCGAAAACACGGGATTTGCAAAGCAGGGTAAACAATGCTTATATAATGTATATACAATGGGCGAATATCAGAGCATATTAGCACTCGGAGCAGGTGCTGTATCGAAGGTTATACGTAGCATACAGCCCAATATCGTACGATTTTTTAATCATAAACACTATCATGAATATGCAAGAGATTTTGACAAAGCAAAGCGAAATATAGATAATTTTATAAAAAATATTAATGACAGATAAGGAGAATGACATGGCTATTTCAAGGGATGACATTATAAGTAAATTCGGAGAACTGACAAAAGCGGCTACAAATAAGGTTGAGGAGATTACTGAGCGCTCAAAAATCTCATTTGAGATTTCCGAAAAAGAAAAGGAGCTCGCAGAGCTTTTTAGGGAGCTTGGCAAAGTGACTTATGAGGGTAGACATGGCGAGAGTGACGTTATCACAGCGCAAACACTTATAAGAATCATTGATGATAAAGCGGATGAACTTGAAGAACTTCGCAGTAAAAAAGCGGCAAAAAGAAAGCCGTACTGCAAGACTTGTGGCGTGGACACAAACGATAATCATGATTTTTGCCCTAAATGTGGGACGAAAATTGAGAGAAATGTTGAAGTTGTTGACAACTATAATTTTGACAATGACAATGAGGAGTTCATTGAGGTTTTTGGGGACGATGTAATCATCATAGAAAGTGATGATGAGAATAAGGACGAAGAATAAAATTTTAGGAGTTGGGTTTTGGGGAAGTTTAAATTTATACTGGACCGTGCAAGACGTTTGAACACTGATAAACTAAAGAGTATAGTTTTGGAAGTGCAGGCGATAAATAAAAAGCCAAAGTTCTTAATCTATACGGATATTGCAATTTGCGGGTTTAGATATGCAGCGGCGCCGTCGGATTATCTTATGCTGAAGTTTTACAAATTACCGCATAAGAAGCGCAAGACTTATATAACGAGAGGTATAAACAACGAGCTAATTCGTAAATATAATGAGCATGACAAATTTGACCTATGCGATGACAAAGAGGCGTTCAACAAAGTCTACTCGGATTTGCTAAGACGCGATTGGGCGGCAATTGATAAGGGTGAGTTTGAAAAGTTCAGCGAATTTGTGAAAAAGCATCCAAACTTTGTAAGGAAACCATATAATGAGAGCGGTGGTGCAGGGGTGGTTCGCATAAATTCAGCGGACTATGAGAGCATCGAAGCGTTGTACGAGGAGTCGGTCAGCAATGGAAAGATTATTGTTGAGCAATTCATCACACAGCATCCCGATATTGCGGCACTTAACAATTCAGGTGCGAACACATTGCGGTTTTTAACAATTAGGAACGGCAATAAGGTTGATATTGTATTTTGCACAATGAAAATTGGTAGAGATTCACTGGCGGATAGTTTTTTCAGAGGAAGTCTTTGCTGTCCGATTGATATTGAGACTGGTGTGATTACGAAGCCTGCCGTTGATGTCAAGGGTGTAGTTTATGAGACTCACCCAAGCTCGAATATTAAGCTTGTTGGAATGAAAATTCCAAATTTTGAATCAGCAAAATCGCTTGTAAGAGAAGCGGCAACAAGACTTGAGGGTGTGAATTTCATTGGATGGGACATTGCAATCGGTGTGGAGGAAGCTCTCATTGTAGAGGGGAATTCCTACCCTGCATATCTTTTCTATCAGTTTCCAGAGCATTTAGAAGATGGGATTGGAAGAAAAGCGGCAATCGAAAAATATTTATAACTTGGAGGGCGTCCATTGAAGAAAACTAAGGCGCAAAATTTCATAGAGGGTGCAATTATCCTTGTAATTGCAAGAGCATTCGTCAAGGTGATTGGCGCTGTGTTCAAAATTCCGCTGTATAATATTCTTGGCGGTCAGGGCATGGCATATTTCTCTGTGGCTTATGAGATATACACTTATATGTATATCTTGACGACAGCAGGACTTCCTGTTGCCATTGCAAGGCTTGTAAGCGAGAGTAATGCGCATGGTAGATATAAAAACTCGAGAAAGATATTGAAAGTGGCAACTTCTGCGTTTATGACAATAGGGATATTGTCGACAGTGGTTGTCTATTTTGGGGCGGATTTCATTGCCGAGCTTGTCAGCAATGAAAATTCGGCACTTGCCATTAGAGTCATTGCACCGGCATTGATGTTTGAAATTATCATGTCCTCATACAGAGGATACTATCAGGGCTGTAAGGATATGATTCCCACGGGAATTTCAGAAGTCATTGTTGCGGCGATGAAACTCGTTGTGGGACTTGCGGCATCGACATATGTGTTGAATCTCGGGCTTCCGGCTGAGCAAGCATTGCCAATGGCGGCAGCTGGCGCCATTTTAGGCGCAACATTAGGAACAGTTTTTGGCTCGCTTTATCTAGTGGCAAATAAATTCTTTGGCAAGGGACGAGAGCTCGGTGGACTTCCTGAAAATCCATCAACGGATAGATACACAGTAATATTAAAGAAGATGCTTTCTGTGACAATTCCGATTGCAATTGGCTCTGCGGCACTGTCTTTGACAAATTTTGTAGACACGGCGATGCTTATTCGCCGCTTGCAAAATGCCGGTATGGGGCAAGTTCAAGCAGAGACGCTCTATGGGATATATTCGGGAATGGTGAGGACGATGTTTAACATGCCGTCGGCATTCATCACACCGATTGGTATGACGGCAATACCGATCATTGCCGAAAAATTGGCACTTAACAGAAAGCAAGAGGCGACGACATTGCTGGGCTCAGTTATGCGCATTGGAATGCTTTTATCAGCACCGGCGAGCTTTGGATTTTTCTTCATGGCAGGACCGATATTGGAACTCCTGTACTCGTCACGAATGGATGAGGTGGTAATAGCAACACCATTGCTAGCAACAATTGGATTATCAGTAGCGCCGCTTTGCCTTGTATCAATCACAAATTACATTTTGCAGGCATCAGGGAGGGAGCGTGTCCCCGTATTTAGCCTCGTAGCAGGTGGTGCGGTTAAAGTAATTTCCAATTACATTTTAGTCGGAAACCCTGAAATAAACATAAGCGGCGCTCCATATGGTACATTTTTCTGCTATTTCACCACACTTCTAATTAACATAATTGCTCTAAAAAGCGTTGTAGAGTTGCCTAAGCTATCAAATGTGTTCATTAAGCCGATTGTAGCGGGAGTTGTCTCATGTGGGGCGGCAAGACTGTTCTACAATGCGATATATTCAATGCTCGGAAACACAATTTCATGCGTATTGGCAATTGGTCTCGCGGCAGTATTGTACTTTATATTTGCATTTATGGTGCGTGCAGTGGAAAAAGATGAGGTACTTATGTTGCCTAAGGGCGATAAAATTTATGCTGCATTAAATAAAGTCGGTTGGAGATAATAAGATGACAGATACAAAAAGGGAATTATTGGATAAATTTGATATTGGCTATGATTTTAATGATTTTTGCAAACTAATTGAGGTATTGAGAAGCCCTGAGGGCTGTCCTTGGGACAGAGAGCAGACACATGAGAGCATAAAAAAGAATTTTGTCGAAGAAACATATGAAGTGCTTGAGGCGATTGATTTAGACGATAAGGAACTGCTGTGCGAAGAGCTTGGTGATGTGCTCATGCAAGTTGGAATTCACACACAGATGGAAATTGAAGCCGGCGGTTTTGGATATTCTGATGTCATTTGCGGACTTGTGCGTAAGTTGATAGTAAGGCATCCCCATGTGTTTGGCGATGTCAACGCAAATACGACGGACAAGGTGCTTAGCAATTGGGAGAGCATAAAAAACGAGAGCAAGGGAATACAGACGGAGAGCGAGAAACTCAATGCTGTACCTAAAAATCTACCGGCTTTAATGCGAGCTCAGAAAATACAAAAAAGAGCTGCAAGTGCAGGTTTTGACTGGGATGAAGTAGGAGGGGCACTTGATAAGCTCGAAGAGGAAATAGCAGAGCTTAAAGTGGCGATAAAACAAGGTGCTAAAGATGAAATTTCCGAGGAAATTGGAGATCTGTTTTTTTCCTGTGTGAATGTATGCAGGATGTTAAAACTTGACAGCGAAGAAGTTTTGACATCCGCTAGTGACAAGTTTTTGAGACGATTTGAAAAAATGGAAAATGCAATAATTGATGATAAAAGAAACATAAAATCATTAACATTATCAGAACTTGATGGATTTTGGGCTAAAATTAAGTAAAAATACAGAAATTTTAGGAAAAAAGTTATGAAAACCCCTTTACAATTAGCGAAAGCTGTGTTAAAATATTTCTACAAGGATGACATAATATTAAATAATAGTTTTAAAAAAGGAAATGAGGTACAAGGATAATGAACAAATCAGAACTCGTAGTAGCAATTGCAGAAAAAACAGGACTTTCAAAAAAAGATAGCGAGAAAGCTCTTTCAGCATTTATTGAAGAAGTTACAGCGGCACTTAAGAAAGGTGAAAAAGTTCAACTTGTTGGATTTGGTTCTTTTGAAGTTCGCTCAAGAGCAGCTCGTAAAGGTAGAAACCCACAAACTAAAGCAGAAATCACAATTCCAGCGTCAAAAGCTCCTGTGTTCAAAGCAGGTAAAGCTTTCAAAGATGCGATTGTATAATAATTGATTTTGGAAGAGGAGCTTTGCTCCTCTTTTTTTATTTGCATTTGTGCAAGTAGGCTTTTTAGCAGACGGTTCAGTCGAAAAATTCATTAGTGAAGAATTGCCTCGAGAGCATGGCGAATTCATAGAGCATTTGATTTTGGACCTATTACAGCATGGTTTGCTTTATAAAAGTATAACTGATTTATATAGTGACATAATATAATCATATTTTTTTAGAGGAGGACATATGAGAAAATTCTGGTTAGTCACGCTTATTATTGCCGCCGTCTTTATTTATGGTTGCTCGTCAAGCGCAGATGATGATATAGATAATGGGGATATAGCCGATAATAATGGCGAAAATAACGATAATGTCAGCGATAATAGTGGCGGTGAAGGTGATGGCGATGATGTAGATGTGCCTGATTATAATACGGATAGAAAAGAAGTAGATAGCAAGATTATATGGGCGGATGACGACATATATGCGGCGGCATATATTGGTGGTTATACGCATGAAATGGCAATAGTGAAGACTCTGCCAATGGAAAAGTATATACCCGATATTGAGGAGTACAGCGAATATGACGTAGGCGGATATGAAAAATATCTATTCGTACCAAGATATACGGATATGTATATTGAGCTATATGCTCTTGAGCTGTCAAATGAGGGGGAACTTGTGAGAACCACGGAGGAGCCCACTTTTGCAACTAAAGAAGGCGAGCCACTTTTGCTCACATGTAATATTAGTGATCTGTTTTCAAATGTAGTTGTCGTGTTTAAGACGGGGGAGGAAGTGCAAGCAGAAGTTTCACCATTTATCAGCCTTAAAGATGGCTCAATTATAATCTCAGAGGAAGGGCAATTGCTAGATGTGGAAGTCGATTTCCAAATAGCTCAGTAAAATGACATAATTATAGTACAAAATGTTTATAATAGTTTCTATAACAACAAAAGGAAGAGTTGAAATTAACTCTTCCTTTTAGTTGTTTTAGTAAATTGGTGTTGCATACACTCCTATGTGAACGCGTTCTAACTAATAGATGTTATAAATTATAAATGTGCTGAAAACTGTTACTATGCCCGTTATGACAATGGCTAGTCCACTCATTGCACCCTCAACTTCACCTATTTCTATCGCCTTTGCAGTACCGACAGCATGTGAAGAAGTGCCTAGTGCAATACCCTTAGCAATTGGATTGGTAATCTTGAATAATTTTAGTAGGTATTCACCAATAGCATTACCGCAAATACCGGTAACCATTATTGCAGATACCGTAATTGTCGCAATTCCGCCTATTTCTTCAGAAAGTCCAATTGCAATTGCAGTGGTAATGGACTTTGGAAGTAAGGTTACATAATCAGTATGGCTAAGTCCGAATAGCTTGGACAGTGCAAAAATGCATGTGAAATTGGCAATAACACCAGAAAGTACACCTAGGAAAATTGCTTTAAAATTTTGAAAAAGAGCAAGACGTTGCTTATAGAGAGGAACTGCAAGGCAGATAGTAGCAGGAGTCAGGAAAAATTCAAGGACAGAGGTATTTTGATCGTACCATTCGTAGTCAAGCTCAAAAACTACAAGTAAAGCTATCATGACAACTAGAGTAATAAGCAAAGGATTTGTGAGTGGATGGTTAATTTTTGCCTTAATCTTGTTTGCTAGTGCATAAACAATAAAAGTGACGGTCACACAGAGAAAAGTACTCATTAGCATTAAATTCATCATTTAGAGCCCTCCTCTTTTTTGTTAATAACAGTTTGTACAGCTTTTCCCGTGACAATCATAACAATAATTGTGGAGCTTAGTACAATGACAAAGAAAGGAATGATAATCGAGGCAAGGCTTGGAAGTACGGAAATGAGACCAACAGAAGCTGGTATAAGTGTAAGTGGCATGATTTCCACCAAAAAAGTCGCAACATTGTCTACTTGATCAAGTTTAATAATTTTAAGCATGAGACATATGAACATGATAAACAGTCCGTATATGCTAGCTGGAATTGGCAGCGGTAAGAGTATATTAAGTAATTCTGCAACAAGCGTGACAGCTAAAATAACAGTTAGTTGTGGGATATATTTCATAGATTGTCTTCCTTGAAATTTATTTTTTCTTTTTTTAATTCGGTAAGGATTTGCTCGTCCATTATAATCTTAACGGCAACATCTGCAAGTAAAGTAGAGAACTCTCGCATCTTCTCCCAAGCATATGGCTTATTCATAGCGCATAAAAACTCTTCAGTGTGAAGATTTTCATTATTCTCAGTCATTCTTACAAGTGGGTGTATTGCTGGTATATGCGCAGCAAATTCACTTATATCTGACGAAACACTTGCTTGCATCTTGTCATTATACTCAATACCGTATTCATTGAGTGTGTTCTCAAATAGGCGGAGTAAAACAGGATTTGCTCGCATCGCCTTATTCGCCTTAATAGACTCTTCCCAGCTTACAGTACAGCCTGTTGCAAGTGCCGCAGCATTAGCGGCGTCAATTGTTCTTTGCACAATATATTCGTAGTATTTTTGATTATCAGATCGAAGTTCAAAGCGAATCACGCATCTATCGGGAATTATATTGACCGCTGTGCCGCCTTCAGTTATGATTGCACCGACCCTTGAGCCATCTCGAAGCTGCTGGCGGAGCATACTCATTGAGTTATACATATTGACAACAGCGTCTAAGGCATTGACACCATTATGTGGCGCCGCACCTGCATGGCTTGGTTGCCCAATGAATGTAAAATCAAAAGCGCCGACAGCGGTGATAATGGGGTCAAGAATAGTTTCAAGAAAAGGATGAAGTATTAGTGCGCAGTCATATTCTTGGATTAATCCATGCTCAATAAATGCAATTTTTCCATCACCTGTTTCTTCGGCTGGTGTGCCAAAGAGTGAAATTGTACCGTTTTCATGCCCTAAAACTTCCTTAACTGCAAGTCCTGCTAATATACTCATGGCTGCAATCTGATGGTGTCCGCAGGCATGTCCCATATTAAGCAACGCATCATATTCAACAGCTATTGCAATTTTAGCGCCAACTCCATTACTCTTAGTCGCTAGAAATGCAGTAGGGAGCTTAGCGGCATTTTTCTTGACATTAAAACCTTTATCTAATAAAAAATTGCTTATTAACTCACAAGATTTGTACTCTTCATTTGAAATTTCAGGATTATTGTACAATTCTGTGCAAAGGGCTTTTACCTCGTCAAAATATCTATCAATGGTCGTTTTTATTAAATTTTTCACAACAAACCTCCATTTCCTTTAAATTAATTTTATCATATGGCAGATTTTTTGTCAATTTAGCGAAATTAATTAAATCATTATGCATTATTTTATTTACAAAGCAGTGTTCATATAGTATAATGTATGTAATTGTGGATTTTTAGTTCAATTGGAGGTTGCAGTGAGAACTTACAATATATTATATAACAATAGCGAGATATTTGACCGCTACATTGATGAGATAAATCTTGACAATGGAGAGAAGTGTCTTGTTAAGATACATGCAGCGATTTCAGATGAAGATGTATGTGTCGACGTGGCATGCCATATTAAGCTTAAATTGCCTCAATCAAAAATAGTTGGCGCAAATGTTGGGTCATTGCTATTTGAGGGAGAGGTTTATGACAACGGAATTTTAGTTACAATTATCAAATTTGATCACGGGATGATTGAGAGTGAACTTGTCAGCACGATCGATATGTCTGCAACTGAAATTGCTAATTCAATTTCAGAGAGTGCTAACAGTTACTCATCTGGCATGACATTTTTATTTTTTGATATGAAGCATATAAATGTTGCTGAAATTGTTGGTAAACTAAATGAAAAATCGCCAAAAACAAAGTTTATTGGCGGTGTTGCTGGACATAGTAAAGCAAATTCAAGGATGGATTCTTTTGTATTCAATGAGACAGGTTACTACACAAATTCATATGTTGCCGCGTATATCGGCAGTGAATATGTACTGTCGTACTCTAATATTGTCACAGGACAGCCGC
>CAYJIE010000005.1:0-50328 GCA_964370145.1 uncultured Oscillospiraceae bacterium | reverse complement strand
CGATAAGGTTGAGCCGCGTCGCCAGTTTGTCGAGGAATATGCGAACACGGTTCGCAATCTCGACGTCTAGTAAAGGAGTTTTTATGAGTAATTACAAAAAGCTGTACAGATCCAGCCGTGATAGATATCTTTTTGGTGTCTGTGGCGGAATTGGGGAATATTTCAACATCGACCCGACAATTGTGAGACTGATTTTTGTCGCTCTCGGTTTTGCCGGTGGCTCGGGACTGCTTGCATATATCGTGGGGATATTTGTAATACCGGAGAATTTTTAACAACGAAAGATATAAGAAAACTCACAACAGATAAATATAAAGGATTGTAAAAACATGAATTATGAAAATCAAAAAGTAATACCTGTTGACATAGGCAATGAGATGCAAAAATCCTTCATTGACTATGCGATGTCGGTTATCGTCGGGCGTGCGCTTCCAGATGTGCGCGACGGACTTAAGCCAGTCCACAGACGTATTTTATATACGATGTTTGAAGACGGGCTCGTATATGAGAAGTCGTTTTACAAAGCGGCGACCACTGTCGGCTCCGTGCTCGGACGATATCATCCGCATGGTGACGCAGCGGTCTATGACAGCCTTGTGCGCATGGCGCAAGACTTCTCTTTGCGATATCCGCTAATCGACGGACACGGAAACTTCGGCTCAATTGACGGTGACCCACCGGCGGCATATCGTTATACTGAGGCGAGGATGAGCAAAATTGCGGCGCAAATGCTGACAGATATTGAGAAGAACACTGTGGATTTCATTCCAAACTTCGATGAGAAGAGGAAAGAGCCGACAGTACTCCCGTCGAGATATCCGAACTTGCTTGTCAATGGCTCGTCCGGTATCGCTGTCGCAATGGCGACAAATATCCCACCGCATAACTTAAACGAAGTAATTGATGCGACCTGCCATCTAATTGATAATCCTGAGGCTGAAATCACTGACCTCATGGAATTTGTAAAAGCACCTGATTTTCCAACAGGCGGTTTAATTGTCGGAACAAGTGGCGTGCGCCAAGCATATCACACCGGTAAAGGGCGTTGCATTGTGCGTGCTCGCGCGGAAATTGTCGAAGTCAAAGACAAGATGAGAATTCACATCACCGAAATTCCGTATATGGTTAATAAGACGAGAATTTTAGAGCAGATGGTGGACTGCGTTAAGGATAAGCGTATTGAGGGCATCTCCTATATCGAGGACGAGAGCGGACGCAACGGAATGAAAATCCGTGTCGACCTTAAACGTGATGCAAATCCGCAAGTCGTATTAAACCAGCTATATAAATATACGCAGTTGCAAGACACATGCTCGATGAATATGCTAGCTATCGTCAACGGCGAGCCAAAGACACTCACACTCAAAGATTTCCTAGTAAACTATGTTGACTTCCAAGTGCAAATTATCGAGCGCCGCACACAGTTCGACCTCAAAAAAGCAAAAGACAGAAGTCATATTTTAGAGGGACTGCGCATCGCAATTGACAATATTGATGCGGTGATTAAGACAATTCGTGAGGGTTACAGCGGTGCTCGCGAGAGACTTATGGATCGTTTCTCACTTTCTGAAATCCAAGCAAAGGCAATTCTTGAAATGCAGCTTGGGCGTCTGGAGGGTATAGAAAGGGATAAAATAGACAAAGAGTATAATACTTTACAGGAAAAAATCGCTTATTTTGAAGAAATCCTTGCTAGCCGTGAAAAAGTTAACAGCATCATCAAAGAGGAACTTCTTGAGATTAAGAAAAAATATGGCGATGATAGGCGCTCAACAATTGAGATTAACTACGATGAAATTGACCTTGAAGATCTCATTGAAAAAGAGGACTGCGTAATCACTCGCACGCATTTTGGATATATCAAGCGTTGCCCTGTGTCGACATATAGAAGTCAGCATAGAGGTGGGCGTGGTATCTCTGCAATGTCAACGAGGGAAGAAGATTTCGTTGAGGATATTTTTGTGGCGAACACACATAGCTTTATTCTGTTCTTTACAGATAAGGGGCGGATGTATCGACTTAAGGGCTATAACTTGCCTGAGGCGTCACGCACCGCAAAGGGCTCTAATATGGTTAACTTGCTCCCGATTGAGCAGGGTGAAAAAATCACTACCGTTATCCATCTCGACGAGTTCGAAGAGGACAAATTCCTCACGATGGTTACAAAGAACGGTGTTATTAAGCGCACACCGCTTGGTGAATATAACTCCTCTCGCAAAGGTGGGCGAAATGCAATTGTTCTCGACGAAGACGATGAGCTCGTCAATGTGCGTATAACAAGTGGCTCTGATGTCATCTTGCTCGCATCGAAAAATGGCAAGGCGACAAAATTTGCTGAAGAAGATGTGAGATGTGTCGGGCGTGTCACTCGTGGTGTTCGCGGTATGCGCCTCGACGAGGGCGACAGTATTATCGCAATGAGCCTTTGCAATGAGGACAGCAATTTGCTCACTGTCACTGAAAACGGATATGGAAAACGCACAGCGACAAGCGAATATAAAATTCAAAATCGTGGCGGCAAGGGTATGCTCAATTACAATATCACGGAGAAAACCGGAAATGTTGTGGGTGCGCTTGTGGCGGAAGATGTTGATGATATCATGCTTGTGTCAAATGACGGCGTAATTATCCGTATGGACGCCGCTGAAGTGCCGATTTATAGCAGGGTTACACAGGGCGTGCGTCTCATGAGACTTGCGGAGGGTGTGTCGCTTGTGAAAATTGCTCGCACTGATAAAGATGATAGTGGTGAGGATAGTGGCGAAGAGAACTCTTACGAAGAGAACTCTTACGAAGAAGAGGGCAGTGGCGCTGACGAAAATGGCGCAGATATTGTAGAAGGCACAGTTACAGGCACGGTTACAGAAGAATAGAAATAGCAGTAATAAAAAAAGAGGAGCGCGAGCTCCTCTTTTGTGTTGGTATAAGAATGGGTAAAATGATAATTACAACAAACATATTGATAAGAAGAAGAGGACAGCGTCCTCCAAACTGCAGAATTGGCTTTTCTACATAGCTATAATGATAAGAAGAGGACGCTGTCCTCTTCTTCCAAAATTAATTTATATGAAATATAAATTAATGATATTTGCTACTACCGCCGCCTTCGTCAAGGCTTATGTAACTCCTACTGCTGTCAAGCTTTGGCACATATCTACTTCCTAAAGACGTCGAGCCTGCCGCCGCATTGAGGTTAAACTTTGCCACCATTTCATTGAGGAGTGTTGCTTGATTTGACAGCTCTTGACTTGCCGCCGCACTCTCCTCTGCGGTTGCGGAGTTTGTCTGCACCACAATTGAAATTTGAGAAACATTTGACTCAATTGACTCTGCCGCATGCGATTGCTTATCAGCCGCCGCTGCGATATTGTCAATAATACTGCTGATTTCAGTTGTATTATTTGCAATTTCACGCAGTGAATTTGCTGTCTCCACAGCTATATGACTGCCACGCTCCACGGCGCTGACTGAGCCCTCAATAAGCTGGGTTGTCTGTTTTGCCGCCTCTGCTGAACGAGCCGCAAGATTTCTCACCTCATCGGCAACGACTGCAAAGCCCTTACCAGCACTGCCTGCACGAGCCGCCTCAACCGCCGCATTGAGTGCAAGAATATTCGTCTGGAACGCGATATTATCAATAACTTTAATGATTTGGCTGATTTGTGCACTCTTTTCGTCGATTTCCTGCATGGCTTTTAGCATCTCTTCCATTTGTATATTGCCATTTTCGACGCCAGCACCTGCGAGCGCTGCAATTTCATGAGCTTTTTTCGTGTTTTCCACACTGTCTGTAATGATGCTAGCGACATCGGCGATAGACTCATTTAAGAGCTCAATTGCCGCTGACTGCTCAACTGCACCTTGACTTAATGCCTGCGCCGTTTGACTCATATCACCTGCGCCCGAATTCACTTGCTCGGTAGTGATGCTAATTGAGCCGATGGTCTCATTGAGTGAAGCGAGAATTGTGATTAGCGAATGCTTAATTGTCGCAAATTCTCCCTTATACTCGCCACTTACCTGTTTTGTCAAGTCACCATTGGCAATTGCGTTGAGAACTGTTGAAATTTCATTGATCATCGCACGAATGCTTCTGATTGTGAAGTCAATTGCCTTGCACATCTCGCCAATTTCCGTATTGCTCTCATATACGAGCGATTCAGAGCTGATGTCACCATCTGCAAGTCTTCTTATTCGATCTGATGCCTTTTTAATCGGCACGACGATGATGTCTGATGTCTTTATTACAAACAGGGCTACAAAGACCAACAACACGAGAGTGATTAAGATTTGTTGCCTAAAGCTACTAAGAATTTGTGCAGTTACTTCAGAGACAGGGACACTTGCGAACACACGCCAGTCATTTGACGCCGTTGCAAATGAGGCAAGCCTCTCGGTTCCAGATAACTCATAATATACATAGCCGTTTGACTGTGTACCATTGGCAAGGATTTTTGAAGTCTCACTCGCCATTTCGCCAAAATTCTTTGAATCACTTTGTCCAAGCGAATTTAGCGTGGATAAGTCATTGACAAAATCTGTATTAGGGTGGGAGATGATTTTGCTCGTCTCATCAATCGCATATAAATAGCCACTTTCATAGAGCGTTACATGCTCGGTTATTTCGTTGAGCGACGATGATGACACAAGTGCAAACAACACGGAGTCAATTTCGCCGTTTACATATACAGGTGTGGAGATGGCAAATGCCGCATCATTTGAGCCGCTGACTTTAATGGTCGAGGAAAGATATGTCTTTCCTGCGAGCGCCTCTTTATAGTAATCCATTTCTGAGTAGTTGAGCGGATCCCCATAGGAGATGCCATTGGTTCCAATCAGACCTATTTGTAAAAAATCGAGCCTTGCTGCCTCTTGCTGGAGATAGCTCACTTGCTCGTCTCTAGTTGTGTCATAAGCAATATTGCCGTCTTCATCGACAATCGGGTTTACACCCTCACTTAACAGTGGGGTTTGTGCAAGCGCCTCAACGACATTTGTCCAGTCGCTCACCTTATTTTCAAAAGCCTCAACCGCAATCTCCGCCATGTTCTGTGTGACTGCCTCCGCTGTTCTAAGCGTTGAGCGATATGATGACCAAGAGGAAATGCCCACGACGACTGCAAGAGACAAAATGATCATCATGATGATTGCGCCACAGAGAATTACCTTAATACCCACACTTTTCTTATTTGTTGTTGCTCCCTTTTTTTTGCTCATATGATACTCCTGCCTTGAAATTAGATGTAATATAACATAGACCGCAGACAAAGTCCACGGTCTATCTGACAATATTAGTTTATCAAAAACGCTATGTGTTGTCAAGCATTTCTATAAAAATACCGCTGTTAGTGCCCTTTACGGCTTTGAAAATCTGCCCGAATAACTTCGCAGGGCATTTTTCATTGTCGCTTGTGAATTGTTGACTTTCAGTGCCGCATAGATATCTTCATTCTCTTTTTTGAGGCGCACTTGAATTTTTTCATCAAGCAATATCACATTTTTTCCGATGCCTTCAATGGTTTTAGCAATCAAAATTTCTTCTTCGCTCGCCGCCTTATATCCACGAAGTTCAACATTTAAGCTGTCAATGCTGGAAATGAGGGACTCCCTTTGCTTGAAAAGCGCACCCATATCCAAGATTTTTGCATCGAGCAATTTGTTTGAAACAGCCTCATAACTCTCAAAAAGTGCTTGCTTTTTCTTTAGTAATGGTAGTTTTGACATTAGCCAGTCACCTTAATGCCACGGCTCTGCTGTGAAAGTGCTGATGGTGAAGTTTTGATGCGGTGTTCTTTTTGAGCTTGCGCAAAAGTCTCACGAAGCTCCTTAACCATGCCGATGATTTTTTCAACATCATCTGTTTTGCCATTGAAAACGGCATCTGCAATAGTTCTGTCAAAGAACTCATATAAAAGTTCAAGATTTTCACTGACATTGTATTGCATATCAAGAGAGTTGTTAAGCGCACCAATAATTTTCCTGCATTTTAGGAATGCTTGCCCCGATGCATTGCTGTCACCCGCGTCTTTTAACATGAGTGCTTTTTTTGCTTGAAACACGAATTCATCATAGAGTTTGAGTAAAAGATCTACCGGTGTCATTGTGTTTATGCTTTGCTTTTTGTATTGTTGATACGCATTTGGTAGCATAGTTGCCTCCTATAATTTTAATATGGATTATTTAATGGTTAATCGCTTTTCTACTCTGTTGCAAATTGTTGTGAAAGCCATGTCGCCTGTGAGTTCATCTCATTCATATATGTCTCTAGGGCTGTGAACTGGCTGTAATAGCGCTCTTGCTCTTCTTCATATTTCTCTTGCAATGCCTCAATTTTATCATCAATATCAGCAATTTGGTCGTTGAAGTAGTTGTCAGTTTCAGTTGTGGTGTTCACCACACCTGCACGCTCTACAAGATATCCCTTAGTTGCGCCCGTTGTGCTAATCGCTTCATTTAGCACAGCGTCAAATTGCTGGATAATACCATCATTATTGTAGTTAGCAAAGAGATCACCAATCGAATCTGCGTACTTCTCAATATTAGCTAGAAGCTCTGATTCGTCTTCTATGACGAGCTTTCCGCCGTCATTCCACTCTGCGGAAGTTGAGATTCCAATATCAAAAATTGATAGCTCGCTGCCCTCTGGCTTGTTATAAAGCACCGCTCTTAAGTCATCAAGAACCTTTGTTAAAAGTGGGTCATTTCTTACGATTCCCTTTTTAGTAACAGCGTCCCAGTTCTCAATTTCTGTCTCGGTCATCTCCGCCATCTGATCTGGTGTGAGTGGATTATATTCACGCTCTGAAGAAGATTTTGTCTCTGTAAGTTTTGCTCTTGTAACTTCGATGATTTCATTATAGGCATCAATGAAGTCCTTTAAGGTGTCAACAATTTGTGTGACATCAGTCACAGCTTTAATTGTCGATTTACCCACACTGTTAAGCGTGAGATTGATACCATCAAAGCTCACACTATTTGTTGCTCTCTCCAAGGTTACGCCATTTACTTCTATTACAGCATTTGAGCCGGCTGTCATTGTCGCAGTACCGATTGAATCTGCCGCAGGTCTAGTGATTACGCCATTTTCCACAACGGAATCACCCTCAATTGTTGCCGCCCCAAACAGAGTAGTCAACATATTCGTGCCTGTTTCTGTCAGCTCGAAGTTTGCGCCCGAATCTGTATCTAGTGAAATCGTGCCTGTATCCTCATTGACTTTGAAAATTTCGCCCAGTGACATTGCCACCGCTTTTCCGTCAATCTCAACGCTTGTGACCTGTCTGCCGAGCAGTTGGTCAAGCGTCATATCGCCTGTGACATCAATTGTCGTATCATAATCATAGAGCTCGCCAGCAACTTCAAATTTGCCTGATAGTTGGAGTGAGCCGTCTGTGATACCAAGCTCTGCTAAAGTTGTGCTTCCAGAGAAACCTGTAAGTGAGCTCTCATATGTGTGCACACCGAGCTCATTTGTTGTAGAGCCAGTGATATCCGAAGTGCCAAACAATGTCTCAAGGAAAGTTGTGCCCTCAGCATTTGATGTCTCAGTGATAACCGCATCTTTGCTGCTTGCAAGATTTAATGTAATCTCACCTGTCGCTGAGTCGATGCTCATGATATCGCCGAGTGTAAAGCCTTCTGTTAGCTCAGTTGAAAGAACTTTGCTAAGTGAAACAGATGAGTTAAAGCTTACATTGAAGTCGCTCACTTCAAAGACTTCACCATTGACAGCAAATTGACCAGAGATGTTGAAATCAACATCAGTAATTCCAATGCTAGCTAGTGAAACTGAGCCAGTAAGAGCGGAATTTCCTTGACCTGAGTAGAAACCAAGTGAGGAAATCAACGCCTTATCACCATTCGCAGGATTCTCAATTGAGAAACTTCTTGAACGGGTTGATGACTCAAGGCGTAGCGTACTGTTTGAGCTGTCTGTATATTTCAGTTGTACATCATCATGGCCAAAAGCCTCTTCAATGAGATTGTTTATCTGTGTAATTAAGTTTGCATCCCTGTCATATTCAGTGCCGGCATCTTCCGCATCAGGATCGTACTCATCATACATATTAGAGTTGTCATCTGTATATGCAGGCAATGTGATTGTCTTTGTCACGCCGTCAATTGTCAGATTAAACGATTTACCCGCAAGCTCTTTTCCAGCTGAGAAGTCAAAAGAATTATTCGCATCCTCAGTGATTGTATGCAATGAGCCTGAGCTATATGAGCCGCCCTCTGCGATACCAAACATAGAAGTGAGCAGATTTCCTGTTGATTGCTCAATTTCAATATTATTACCAGAGCCCATAATTGAGGACTCCATTGTAAAGCGGTCAGTCGTGTTTGAATAGCTCACTTTGACATTTGCCGCACTCGCATTAATTGTGTTGATTACAGTTGAAAGTGTATCTTCGCGTGTGAATGAAAAGTCCACTCCATTAATTGAGAAATTGAAATCATTTCCAAGGAGCTCTGTTGCAAAGGTTGACTCTTCAAGTGTTCTTGATGTGCTTTGTCTATTTGACGCTGCAGCCGTAATGCCAAGTAAATCATTACCTGTAACAGTATCGCCGATAACTGTGGAATCTGTGATATAGCCATCGCCCGCCTTCAAAACTCTGTTTCCAACAGTCAAAGTTGATGCGCCAGAAGTTGTGAAGAGAACTTCACCATTCTCATCAATTTGAACATCAACACGAGAGCTTACGCCATCAGAAGAGATGCCAAACGCCTCATCAAGTGCCTCTTGTAAGTTTAGTTCAAGATTTTCATATATCTCCTCAGCTGTTGCATCAGGCCCGATTGTCTCGTCAAGTGAAAAATCAATACCCTTTGATGTGCCATCAAGTAGCAGTTGAATTGACATTGTTTTTGGTGTTCCGATTGATGGATGTGAGTCTGTCGCTCCTGGAATTTCAGCCTTTGTCAAGAAAAGGCTGTCCAAATCGCCAATATGCCCTGAGATACCCTTTGACGCAGAACTGCTTGAGGTGATTTTTTGTGCTGAAGCAAGGCTTTTAACATCGACATCTAAATCCTGCTTTGCGGCAGATGATGTCGCTGTCGCCGATACGGTTGCAGAACCGCCATCAACGCCAGAAACTTCAAATTTCGTTGAGTTGTAGAAGCCGAGCGAAAGCATATTCGTCTCAGGCTCGCCGACATTCATATATTTATCTCTGAATTCAGTCAACTGGGTGATTGAATCCCTGTAAGCTTCTTGCTCCCATAGTAAATATTGTTTCTCATAGTACTCACTGTCTATGCGTGCTCTGGCGGTGGCTGTCATGTCATAGACCATTGTATCTATGTCAAGACCTGACGCAAGACCTGTAATTCTGCTGTTTGTGGTGGATAATCCATACAGTGAATTCATAAATTTAACTCCTTTCGGCGCAAAGCGCCCCCTTCATATATTAAAGCATCCCTGCTTTTGGGCTATTTCTCATATTTCATTTCGCGTTCGCGCTGAAATATGTATCCTGTGATAACATCCATGTCAGTTTCACGAAGTCCGTAAAACCTCGTGCGGTATCTATATACATCATATTCTTCTACATATGTTTTTTGTAAAATTAACAAATCTGCTTCGATTGGGCGTGAGCCCTCGACAAAATTAAAACCAATGAGCATTCGCTCTTGTAGCTCGACCTTCGAATATATTGTAACATTCTCAGCTGTGATGCTCGCAAGTTCAAACTCAACCGCTGTGCTTGATTTGAATTCATCGCCATTTTCGTCCATGATATAAATCGCGGTGCACTTCACCCTTGCCGACACATTAACTTTGTCTGCAATGTCTGGGAGAGCCTCGGGTTTCACGATATAAGCGAACTCCATTATCCCGGTGAGATGCAGTGATCTCTTGCTTTTTGCCGCAACAGTACACAGGTAGACTCGCTCTCCCGCCTCGGTTTTTATGGTGAGCTTTACCTCATTTCCCACATTTATCCCAACGGTACTGGCGATCTCTACGTCAACATCTCGCTCCTCTTTACTGCCGCTCAAAATTCGACATTCTCCTAAATTGCGGTCTTCAATATCCTTTAATGCTGCATTATACTCTAAAGCCAATTTCTATGTCACTCCTTAACCTTCAGTCTGTCAAGATGTTGTAACATTTCATCGCTGACAGGCTGTGATGCCTCCGCGTTAATTCTACCTGCTAAAAATAGCTCTCGTCTTAGAACGGAAATATCGCGTGGGGCATCGATTCCAATTTTTACCTTACTCTCCATAATATCTAAGATAGTTATGGTTATATTATCATTAATTTGTATCGCTTCTTCTTTTTTTCTGGTTAATACCAGCATGGACTCGTCCTCCTTGCTCTTCTAGTTCGCCTCATGCGAAGAGAGGGTGTTGCATCGAATAATCCTGCTCTAATATGTATTGTGCCGCAATCTTTGATCTTGTGTTGATGACAATAGGGCACTTCAAATTTACCGTAGATTTCTGTAAGTCATCTTTTATCACGGCAAGGGCGAGCACAAGATTATCTTTGTTGTCTGCAAGGTTTGCAAGCCCTGTGAATTTTGGATCATATGAGGGGTGTATCTCAAACGGATTATATAGAATAAAGCAAGGCGCTCTATTCGATATAGATTGCAACCACACAGGGTACTTATCCTCCCCAAGCGGTCTAATCAACACATATTCCTTTGTCTCTTCAAATCCGAAAAGTCCATCGTTGAATGTGATGATGTTCTCCTCTGAAATCTCAATCTCTCCGAAATCCCTTGTTCTTATAGTCATATGGGTCGTCCTTTCTTGGTGGCGTTTTACATCTCAAGGTCGTCAAATGCATTTGCAGGGAAGTATATCGGGTCACCCATATACTCGATAATCACTTTCGGCTGCTCATTTACGATGAACTCGATTTTGCCAGGAATGAACTCAAAGCCAAATTTAAGCGACTCGAAGTCAAATTCCATATCGTCAGCTAAAAACGCGATATTTAGGCTGTCGCCGTCCCATGAAAATTCAGGCGCAACCGTCGGCACATATTCAAGCATGTTCTCGATTTTCTTCTGGAAGCGTCCCATGTCAAGGTCAGATGGGGGAGTGCTTATGTCAACTTGTGCACCCTTTGTGTCCTCACTGACATCTGTTCTTGCGACAGCTTGATAGGAAAATTTAAGGTTCTTGCTTGAATAGCTCTCGGAGATTTCCGACGCCGATGGCGCTTGTGGGGTCTCCCTTTTAGCATCCATATTAAACTGGATGTTGTCCGTGCGCATTTTTAAGCCATCTTTCGTTTTACGAGTAGACGCATGTGGCGCAGGGGCGCTGTCTTGCTTTGCAAGTTGCAGCTTTGCATTTGTTGTCTTGATTTCCACTTGAATCGGTATTGTTTTAATACTCAATAAGTTTGTTGAAGTCATATGTTCCTCCTAACGGTGACTCACCCTAATCACCGCTTAAAAATATATAAAATCATTATCTCATAAAGTCAAATAGGCTAAGTGGGATTGTCTTTGAGCCCATTTGCAATGTGGCATTATATGCCGCCTCGCTTGATTTCCACTCCATGATCGCCTCGGCAGAATCCACATATTCAATCTTGCTTTGTGAGGTCTCGAGGTTGAAGTTCATATCCTCAAGTCTTGAGATGTTAAATTCGAGAAAAGCTGTGCGGTTACCGATTTCGGTGAGTCCTTTAACCACCACATTGTTTTGTTCAATGAGATGATTTAGGAGACTTGACACTTTTTCTGTGTCCACATCTTCTTTCCTAAATTCGTCAGCTATTGTCGAGATTAGCGTGATTATATTATTTGGCTCACCCTTCTCATTTGTTCCAAAACCAAGCATTTCAAGGCCGGGAAGTGAAACTTCAATACCTGTTTGTGGGTCAACCTCAACGCCCTGACTTTTATTTGTCCAAATGCCAAGCTCATCTGACGTTGTCGCGCCCACAGACTTGACTTCACCATTTTGCGGTACACTAAATTCCAAAGCACCGGAGGTTGTCGCGGTTACAGTGACGCCTCTTAGGTCATCGAAGGAATATGGTGTTGTCGGTGGTGGTGTTGTTGTGTTTATCTTATTTAGTAGTTGCTCTTTAATTTGCACTTCGAGATTCGCCGCAGTCTGTGCCATGATTCCTGCTTTTGTCTGTGGCATATCATTAGCGTCATATGCCGCCATATTGTCAAAAATCGGTGCGTCGAGCGGTCTCTCGATTGTCTCCACAGGATATGTCTCTGTTGAGGACGGTGCGATGTAGTCTGGTGTGTATGAGTATCTTGGGTCGAGCACTAAATCCTCATAAAGCACGCCGTCAATATATAGATCGATGGTCGGCAGTGGGTCGCTCGGGATCCTATACCCATATGGCATTTCGTCTGAATCAAGGGCTGGTAGAATTGTGTTGATTTGGAACATATCCTCATAGTCAAAGCTCTCAATGTGAACTGTGCTTGACTTGCTCGTCTCCAAAATTACAAATTCGCCCTCATTTGCCTTGAGTGTAATTTGCCCCGCATCGTCAAGAGAAACTTCCATCGCTTTATCGCCATTTGGCAAGCTGCCATATGCCTCATCGAGCTCTGCTTGCATATTAATCATCAGTTGCTCCAAGCGAAGTTGCGCTGTTTTTGCCACGCGCTCTTCCTCTGTCAAGAAGGGGTCACTTGCGGCAGTTGACTCAGGCAGATAGTAAGTCGGTGGGGTCGCCGTCTCGTCGAAGTCATCATTATATATATCAACAGTGATGGTTTTTTGTACATCATTTAGCTTCACATTTAACACAAATGAGCCTGAGCTTGGATTCTCTCCGCCGCTCGCCAACACATCAATATGCTTTGCGCTCTCAAGGTCAAAATACATCAGATTGCCGTCGGCATCACGCACAGTGTCACCGTTTGAGTCAACCATGAGCATTCTTGGCAATTCTGTCATGCCGAGTGCCGCAATATTACCTGTGGTGTTGATTGAGCCGTCAGCCGCATATGTAGTGGTGATGACATCGCCTGTGTCAAGCGTAGTGGACACTACTTGCTCCAAATTGTCAACGGTCGCTGTGAAATAGGAAGTGTCGATGATTTTGCTTCCCTCAATCACTTTGCCCTCGTGATGCGGGTTTGTGATGACATCAATTGCCATCGCACCTGTGCCGCTCACGGTGAGTTTAACCTCAGGAACAAGCGCTGTGCCATTTGTATTCGATGGCCATGCGTCACCAGCCGCTTCCGCCGCTTGCATCGCTTGCTCTACCGCATAGTTAACTTGTTGTTGAAGCTCTTTATTTAAGTTAGTTTGATAGTTTGCGACTGCCTCTTCATCTGTCGTTGGCTCTTTTGGTGGGTCAAATGAATGGTCAAGCGCGTCAATTGGGTCTCTGCCCGCCGCAGGGACAGTTATGTTAATCGGAGGAACATTTATACCTGCGCTCGTGTCGCTCATATTAATTTCAAAGCTGATAGTTGAGCTCGATGTCGCATATTGCGTTTCGATCAAATCCGCCGGATTAATCTCAGTTGAGACTTGCTCGTCTGTACCCACTGTGCCGTCTAGGAAACGAAGCCCAAGCCCGATATCATAGAACACGCTTTTTGCCTCGGGGAACTCTGCCATCGCCACAGCGTCATTGACGTCCACGCCGTGGAAAGTCAATTTGTCGCCCTCAAGCTTAAACGGTGGCTCCTCATTGCCAGAGCCGCCAAACATGTAGCGCTCTGCATATGTGGAGTTTATTGTCATCAAAATTTCGCTAGCCAAATTGTCAAGAGTGTTGGAGATGATTTCACGGTCTGTTTGCTCCATTGTGCCGTTCATACCTTGAATAACACGCTCATATGCCTCTTTGCCGATGTCACTGACTGTCATGAGCGCACTCTCAGATGCAGTAAGTAAATCATATGCGGCATTCATATTACCTATATAATAATCATTGGCAAACAGCGCATCTCTGATTCGAATTGACTGCGCTCTGCCTGATGGGTCTTGATAGCCGTAGTCAAATTTTCGCCCCGTAGTAATTT
Organism: uncultured Oscillospiraceae bacterium; assembly: GCA_964370145.1. Classification (GTDB taxonomy): domain Bacteria; phylum Bacillota; class Clostridia; order Oscillospirales; family Feifaniaceae; genus CAYJIE01. The sequence continues at coordinate 36,346 of CAYJIE010000005.1, read as the reverse complement.
GATGCGTCAAGTTATTCATCATAGATGCGTTCGAGTTCAAATTCCTCAAATACATTCTGGTGGTAGCACTTTGAGTGACACGCATATTCTATCTCCGTTCCGCCTTATGGCTTATATATTATTATCTGCCGACAAGTCCCATTTGATTGATGATTACATCAAGCGCCTCATCCATTGCTGTCATGACTCTTGCCGCCGCCTCGTATATTTTTTGATAGTTCATGAGATTTGCCGCCTCCTCGTCAAGGCTTACAGCGGAAATCGCATCTTTGCTTTGCATTAGTGACAAGGTCACTTGGTCGTCAGCCTCTTGCTTGCCAATTTCAAATGAGAGCTGTTGGCTGAGCTTTGCTGTTGAAATGAAGGCATTATATTCGCTGATTGTGCCCTCAAATTGACCAAAGTCGATAACTGTGTCCAATGCGAGAATATATGTCTGTGTCGGTGTTGGGTCGAGTGAGCCGTCCGACAAGATAGCTTTTGTGAACAGCAGTGGGTCTTCAATGAAGTCCTGTGTAACTTTGATATTTGCGGCATTGATTTCAAGCCCGTCTACGCTGTCAAAAAGTTTGATTTCACTTCTCTCGCCAGTCACAGGGTCAACCGTTGTACTCACGCTGTTGATAAGTGATGCAAACTCATTTGCAAGATTGTTGATACTCTCTTCGTAGTAAGGGATACCTTGAGCTTCTGTATGGTTAGCACCGCTTGCAAATTCTCCGTAACCGTTGATCATCTCCATATAGCCCTTAAGTGCGCCTGATTGCATGTTTACAGGGCTTCCGTCCGAGTGGAAAAAATTATATGTACCGTCCACGCTGTCTCTCTTGAAGTCCATTCTCTCGAACTCTGTGCCACTCACAACAGTTTTGCCTGCAAATGTGATGTCCACAGTGCCGTCAGGATTATCTTTTACAGAAACATCGCCAAGTCTTGAAAGTTGATCAATCAAGAGATTTCTATCGTCAAGGAGCTCATTTGGCCCGTAAACCCCTGCGTTTCTTTGCTCTGGAATACCAGTTGCGGAGCCGGCTGTGAGATATTCATCTCGGATTTGCTCATTGAGTGCCGCAATTTGTGCCATGACCTCATTTGCGTCTTTTACCGCAAGTTCGAACTCGTAAGCCACATTCTCTTTGACTGTTTCAAAGTTTACCGCATATTGGTTGAACACTTGCGCGATACTTTGCGCCGCGTTCAAAACGATGCTCGCATTCTCGACTTTGTCGTTGACTTGTGAGAATCTTTGAAGCTCAGCCTCGAAATTATTTATCGCCGCCATGATACCGTCAACAGTGTGCTCGTCGATGAATTGGTTTAGGTCGGTCAGCGCATTCACCTTGATGGTGGACTCACCCGAGTCACCATATGCGTCACGAAAGCGCTTGTCGAGGAAGATGTCCCTCGTTTGGTCAACGCCTGCAACCGCAACACCTTGCCCTGAATATGCCGCTGTGTTTGTCGCAATCATGTATGTCCCAGAAATGTTCATGGACACAACGTCAACACTCTGTCTTGTATAGCCGGGAGTCGCTGAGTTTGCGATGTTGTGACCCGTGATATCAAGCCCCTTCTGGCTTGCGAACAATGTGTCTTTAGCTGTCTCGAACCCAAGAAATGTTGGTCTTAACATAAAGCTTTATCTCCTTTTTGTCTTTTTCGTCTACTTTGCTGTTGCTGCTTACGCTACGTTGCAACGCCGCCAGCTCTCTTGCTGTTGTGCGTATATATATACGCACACACGCACGCGTACATTAAAGGCGCAATACTCCAAGCGGGACTTCCGATTCGTCATCGAAAACCCCTCGCTATTCATGTTGCGCCCTATATTTGCGTAACAAAACTAAGCGTCTTAAATACGCTTTCCACCCATTAAAGTTGTCGACGGCTTTCCAGAGGAACGATGGCCGCTCCCATCATAGTAAATCGCACTGGATTCACTCTTTGGTGTTCGCAGTCTGATGTCCTCAATTCTCTCGCCCGCAACGGAACTGATATGTCCGCCAAGCTCTCTGATTGCCGATATACAATAGTTGATTTCGCCGTACAAGAGACCAAGCTCTTCACGCAGAACATCATCTTCGCACTTAGCAATTATTTGCGATAAGCTCATTCCGTCAAAGCCAATATGCATTTGAAAATCGATGCGGCTTTTTTCAAGCGCCTCAATTTTCATCGCCATAGCCTGTTCTTTTTTCAAATGTAGCTCGAGTGTTTTCACATCTCCCTCAAGCACCAATGCAAGCTTTTCGCCCGTGGCATCAAGAAGCTCACTCAAAAACAGTCTATACTCTTCAAGGAAATCGCAAAATCCGTCAACAGTATATGTCATAAATCTCCCTTTTCTCCGTCATCGCTATTCAATATTTAAGATTGCTTTAGCCACATCTTTTAATGTTGGAGAATATTCTCCATTCTCGATCTTTTCGCGCAACTCTGCAAGTCTGATATCACTTGCTGGTGCGTCGATTTCAGCGGCAATAGAGGCACTTGTCGCCTCTGCCGAAAATGCCCTTGGGCCATCCTTCGACAAAAGAACAGTGTCTTTATTGGAACTGTTAACTTTTCCTTGATCTTGTTTCTCCTCTGCTTTTTTAGTCGTGTTTGCTGCTTTGGAGTATAAGCCTAATGCCTTAGATATGCTACTATTTTTAATTTCCACGCCTGTCACCTGATCCTCTCCCCAAGCCCACTAAAAAGCCGCTTGGTGTATTTACTTATTGAATGCGGAGAAAGAGAGCTATACCCTTTCACATACCTTATCGGCACATTCATATAAAAACTTAAGTGTTTTTTTCAACTTTTTTCAAATTATTTTTACCGCAATACCGCACCATAGCAAGTTTTGGGGCATTTTTGAAAAATTCTCAAACAAAGACACAATATGTAGTGGAAAATTTCTAAAAAAAATTTTGAAAAAAATTATTTTTATGAACATTATCTGCAGTTTTATCATTTTTTTGCCGACTTCAGTATATCATATTTATCGACCTGTTGCAATAAAAACTTAATAATAAAATTTTGTAAGATATTCACAAAATTCAATTAAATTATGTCTAAATTTTGGTCATATTCACATGTACTTCACAGTACAACCCAATATGTGGTGGATGCTGTGCAAATTGACGCTATATATACTAATATATTCATGCAACTTTTTTCTTGACTTTTTGCTTAAAATAAGGTAAAATTTTAGTTGTAAGATTATTTATGTAAGTGGAAGTTTTTGATTAAGTGAATTAGTAAAGTTTTACAATAAGTTAATTTTGACTATACGGAGGTTTGGCATGGATTTATTTAAGAACACCGCGTTCCGCTCCACAGAGCAAGCAATGGATTATCTCTGGCTCAAGCAGCAGACAATCAGTCACAACATTGCCAACGCCACAACACCTGGCTATAAGGCACAGCGTGTTGACTTTGAGAACATGCTCAGTGCAGAGACAGTTAAGGACAAGGAGTCAGAGCTCCTAAAAGTCATGGTATATGAGGACACAGCAACTTCAATGCGCCTCGATGGAAATAATGTCGATATGGACAGGGAATCGATTGAGCTTGCTAAAGCGCAAATACAGTATGATTATTTGCTCAGAAAAATCACAGGGCAGTTCACAACAATGGACAATGTGCTCCGTGAGGGAAGATAATAGTTTGACATCGGCGAAATAAATCGGATTGGAGAAATGGCATGGGATTTTTAACTTCAATGGACATCGCGGGCTCTGCGCTGACAGCTCAGAGATTGCGTATGGATGTAATCACACAGAACATAACAAATGCGACGACGACAAGAACAGAGAGCGGTGGGCCATATGTTAGGCAACAAGTCGTGTTCGAGGAGCGCATTAATGGCACCATGTTTAATGACATGTTAAGAGAGGCTCTAAACCCGAGTAATTTACAGCAAACCGCATATGGCGGTGTGAGGGTGCAGCAAATCATGGACGATACGACAAGTGAATTCACACCGGTGTACAATCCATCGCATCCCGATGCAAATGAAGAGGGATATGTGATGATGCCAAATGTCAACACTTCAATGGAGATGATTGACCTCATGGACGCTACAAGGGCATATGAGGCGAATCTCGTGTCGATAGACGCTGTTAAGTCAATGGCGACAAAGGCTCTTAATATCGGCAGATAAGTTGGCGAAGAAAGATGACATAAACCCGACATATTGAAAATAAATTAATTTAGAGGTGACTGATGTATATTGTTCCAATCAGCAGTGGTGGCACGCAGACAATCGGCAACATTTCCGATGCGGCTAACACGATGCGTATAAATACGAATGCACTCCCGACTGGAATGGGAGATAGCGAGACACAGAGGACAGACCTTGCAACACCATTTGAGGATATCTTGAATAGTGCGATTCAAAATGTTAAAGATACGCAGGCGGTGGCGGCGCAGGACACAATTGACCTTGCAATGGGCAATGTGGATAATTTGCACAATGTTATTATCAACATGGAAAAAGCAGACACTGCGATGCAACTCCTTTTGACAGTCAGAACAAAGGCATTGGATGCATATAACGAAGTCATGAGAATGAATATATAATAGCAACGGCGACGGCAAAGGGGATGTTCGTCGCTTGTTGTGTTACTTGGAGGGTGTAGATGGCGGATCAGCTGAAGAAAATATTTTCACCGATATTGGATTTTTGGAATAAATTATCTAAGAAAACAAAAATATGGGCAAGTGCTGCGGCAATTGCTCTATTTCTGCTTGCGGTGACTCTCACGGTGCTACTGAGTGCATCGTCGACGACAATGCTCTATACGGGGCTGTCGGTGGAGGAGTCCACAGCAATACTTGGGGAGCTGCAAGGTTTGGAGATTTCAGCACAGCTTGATGGCGACACTATATATGTTGACAGCGCAGTTGTTGACAATGCAAGGGCGCAACTGGCAACGCTTGGTTATCCGAAGAGCGGATTCCAATATACATATCAAGATGAGGTTGACTTCCTCTCCACGGACTTCGACAAGAGACAGGCGGAGCAACAACAGACACAGAGCAGACTTGAGGCGACAATTGAGATATACGAGGGCGTGGCAGACGCAACAGTTAATCTTGCAATTTCAGAAGCATCAAGTACAGTATTAAATGTATATGACGAGCCGACAAAGGCGTCAGTTGTAATTCAAAGAGAAAATGGTGCTGAAATCACACCTGAAGTGGTGAACGGCATCACGACATTGGTGGCAAGTTCTGTTCCAAGACTTGATCCAAGCAATGTATCGGTCACAGACGAGAGAGGTCTATATCTCAAAGCTGACACAGGCGGCTATGAGGATGCAAGCGACATCATGAAATATCAGCTTGAGACTCAAGCGGAGGATAAACTCCGTGGCGACATTGAGAGAGTGCTTGAGCCATTTTACGGGCCAAGCGGGGCATTGGTTACAGTGCGTGTGGAATTCACCGTGGACGAGGCGTCAACACAGACAGGTACATATGAGCCGAACAATGCCGATGGCACTGGCGGTATAATCACAGAGGAAGAGGGCATCACGATTACAGAGTCAATCGGTGGGCTTGGCGGAATTCCTGGCGAGACAAATAATGCGGAAATTCCAACATATCCCGACGGCTTCTATAATGGCAACTACTTCAGTCAATCAGAGAACAGCACGAAATATGCGGTGGACTATGTGGAGACACAATTAAACACCGTGGGCTATCGTGTGGAGAATATATCGATATCAGCAATTGTAAACGAGCCTGAGATGACAGCGGAGAGCAAAGCGGAGATGACAAGTTTCCTTGCGGCTGCAATCGGCGCAACACCGTCAGACGTAGCGGTTATGGGTAGGTCGCTATATCAAGCGCCACCAGAGCCACCACTACCATTCTACGAAACACCGGCGTTCTACTGGCTACTTGCGGCAGGAACACTCGGATTTATAATTCTTGTATACATCATCTTTGTGGTTGTTCGCTCAATGAGAAGATCAACAGCGATCAAGAGACAACAAAAAGAGGACGAGAGACAAAGGGAAGAGGATTCTGCAAGAGCAGCTGCCGAAGAGATGCAAAAGAAGGCGGAAGAGGCAGAGCTTGCTCGCATGAAAGCAGAGCTCGACAAAATCAGCCTCACCTCGGAGATTGAGACAAGAGAGCAAAAAATCAAAGAGGAAATTCGAGAATTTGCCAAAGAAAATCCAGAGATTGTCGCATCGATTATCAAGACAATGCTCAAAAACGACTTCGACCAAAATTAGTATTCATAAGATAAGCACTAAGCCCGCAACACCGCAGAGCGGGCTTATAGGATAAATCTTTGCGGTGATTTGGGGAGATTAGTATGGCTGAAAACATTGCTAACGATATGGCTCCGATAGCTGCGGCTATGGGTGTTGAAATGGGTGAGACGCAGCAACAACTTGCGGCGAGCATACCCAGTGCGCAAAAAGCGGCGGCTGTCGTCATTGCGCTGGGTGCTGAAAATGCATCTAATGTATATAAGAATCTTCGTGATGAGGACGTTGAGCAACTCACATTTGAGATTGCCAAACTCGAATATATGGAGCCACGTCTAATGGAGGCTGTCTTAAATGACTTCTTTGGAATGTGCCTTACACAAAAGGTGCTTTCAGAGGGTGGTGCAGACTACGCTATGGACGTTTTGGAGAAGGCATTTGGTTCACAAGTTGCGATGAGCCTCATGGAGAGAATTTCGAAATCTCTTCGTACAAAAGCTTTCGAATTTGTGCGTAAAGCTGACTACAAAAACTTGCTTGCGGTTGTGCAAAACGAGAGTCCGCAAACAATCGCTCTTATCTTGTCACATGCAAGACCTGAACAGGCGTCATCAATCCTTGCGGAATTGCCTAAAGATAAGCGTATTGATGTTGTAGAGAGAATTGCGAAGATGGACAGAGCGTCACCTGATACAATTAAGATTGTTGAGCAGACACTTGAGCGCAAGTTCAATGCTGTCGTTTCAACGGATTTCGCAGAGGTGGGCGGTATCAACCAAATCGCGGATATCATGAACAATGTCGATCGTGCGACAGAGAAATTCGTATTCGACGAGTTGTCAATCAAAGACCCAAAACTCGCAGACGAAATCAGAAAGCGTATGTTCGTGTTCGAGGATATCATCGTGCTCGACTCTATGGCAATCCAAAGATTCTTGCGAGATGTCGATGCAAAAGATTTGCCATTGGCACTCAAGAGTTCAAACCAAGAAGTTCAACAAATTATCCTTGCGAACATGTCTCAACGTCAAAGAGAGACAGTTCTCACCGATATGGAATATCTACGCAATGTGCGTGTGCGTGACGCAGAGGAAGCACAACAAAGAATCGTTGCCGTTATTCGCAAGCTTGAGGATGAGGGCGAGTTGGTAATTTCTAAGGGCGGAAAGGATGAGATGATTGTATAGAGTTCATAAGGCGTTCAATGTGGTCAATGTCGATGAGCCTTTCGAGTTAGATGTTCTGTCAAGATTCCCAAAACCCGTTGTAGAAGAGCCGGTGCTCGACGAACTCTCCTTAGAGGATGACGAGCTTGAAATGGACCCGTCGGAAGTTACAAGGGCGGTTGAGGAAGCTGAGGAAATCATTAGAATTGCTCAAGCGGAGGCTGCGAAGATAAGAGCAGATGCACAAAATGAAATTGCAATTGCATTTCGTCAAAAGACTGAGGCAGAGGAAGTTTTGAGAAACGCCCACACGAAATTTGACCATGCAGATGCACAAATCGCTGAGATTATGTCCAATGCGCAAATGGAGGCGGAGACGCTTAAGCACACCGCCGCTGAGCAGGGATATCTTGAGGGCGTGGAGCGTGGCAAGTCCGAGGTTTACAATGCTATGGAGGCGAAACTTGAGGATTTAGCGCAAGCGGTTGACAATGTAATGCGTGAAAAAGGGCAGTTATTTAATATGTATGAGGATGAGCTTGTGAAAATTGCCGCGGCAATTGCAAGGCGTGTCGTTCACATGGAACTTGACAGCGCAGAAGACTCCTTTATATATGTATTGACCCAAGCGGCGAAACAATTTAGAAATACCGAAAACTTGATAGTTACTATAAAGGAGGGGCAACTCTCCAGAGAAGTCCTTGCAGACCCTGAATTTCTGCGTGCTTGCTTTGCAGGCATTGAAAATGTCGAGATTATCGAGCGTGCAGATGTCAGAGCAGGCACTGTTATAATGGATAACAGCGAGTCGCTCCTTGATGCGAGTGTAGACACTCAAATCGATGTTCTCGAAGAGGAAATGCAAAGGGCGGCAAACGGATAACCGAGGTGAAGATGAAGCTTAAAAACTGTGTTGGGGCTATTGCAAACAGCCCGCCGCTTTTCAAAAAATACGGAAAAATTCAGAGTGTTGTCGGCATGACAGTCGAAGCGACGCTCGCTGAATGTAATATAGGGGATTTGTGCAAAATATATAGCGCGGATATGTCTAATTCGTCGAAATGCGAGGTCGTTGGCTATAAAAATGGCAGGGCGACACTTATGCCATTTTCGGACGAAGCGGATATTGGCCCTGGAAATGTGGTGCAAAACACCGGAGAAAGACTTCGAGTGCCTGTTGGAGAAGAGCTCCTAGGGCGAGTGATAAATGCGGTGGGCGAGCCGATTGACAATGATATGCCCATCAACGCAAAAGAGACCTATCCCGTTGGCGGCACGCCGACAAATCCGCTCACAAGACCGAGAATTGACACACGCATGGAGCTTGGTGTAAAGGCGATTGACGGAACACTCACACTTGGCAAAGGGCAGAGAATTGGAATTTTCGCAGGCTCCGGCGTCGGTAAATCCACCTTGCTTGGAATGATTGCGAGAAATGTCAAGGCTGATTTAAGTGTCATTGCGCTGGTCGGAGAGCGTGGACGTGAGGTTGTGGAGTTTATCCAGCGTGACCTTGGGCCTGAGGGCATGGCAAGGTCGGTGCTCGTGGTGGCGACAAGTGACCAAACGGCGATGATGCGCTCGAAATGCGCACAGACAGCGACTTCCATCGCTGAATATTTTAGAGATCAAGGCAAAGATGTGCTCCTTATGATGGACAGTCTCACTCGTTTTGCGATGGCGCAAAGGGAAGTTGGGCTCAACATCGGAGAGCCGCCGATTGCCAGAGGATATACGCCTTCGATTTACTCGATGCTTCCAAAACTGCTTGAGCGTAGCGGAAACTTCGAAAAGGGCTCGATTACGGGGATTTACACCGTGCTTGTCGAGGGTGATGATACGAATGAGCCGATTTCCGATACTGTGCGGGGTATCATCGACGGGCATATAATTTTGTCGAGAAAAATTGCCGCAAAAAATCACTATCCCGCAATTGACGTCTCAGAGAGCGTCAGTCGTTTGATGATAGAAATCGTGGACAAAAAGCAATATGAATTGGCGGCGAAGCTGCGAAATATTCTGGCTGTGTACAATTCAAACATCGACCTTATCTCCATTGGCGCATATAAGAAGGGCGCTAATCCATTGCTTGACAAAGCGATGAGCAAAATCGAGAAGGTGAACGCCTTCTTAACTCAAGATATCTATGAGAACTTCGACTATGCGAAAATGCTTACAGAGCTTGAAGAATGTGTAAGATGATGAGGTGTGAATGAAGAAATTCAATTTTTCATTGGAGAGAGTGCTGACATATCGTGAGCAGCAGCTAAAAGATGCCAAGGCGCATTTAGCAAGGCTTAACAAGGAGCTCGACGACTTGCAAAAGAGCCGTGAGAATATGCAGGCGATGATTGTTGCGATGAATGAGAAAAGCCGTGGAACATATGGCGAGGATCTCTCGGCGGCACTGCTGTCGGCAGGGCGCTCGTACATTGAGGGGCTTAGAGCGGACATCATGATGATAAGCACACAGATCATACATCAGAGCAATCTCTGTGAGACGCAAATGAGAAAAGTCGTCGCGCAAAGCCGTGAAATTCAATCGATGGAGAAACTCAAGGAGCGCAAAAAAGAGGAATATGATGCGGCAGTGATGAAGGCGGAGGAACTCTATATCGAGGAATTTGTCTCAAGGGATACAATTATAAAAGCGAGCCAAGAGGCGGCAGTTTAGATAACTTTGCATGAGAAAGTTTTCGTGCATGTTATATATAATAATTTGTGAAAGGAGGTGAAAAGGAGAATGAACAATACAAACTTATTTACGAATATCTTAAATCTGGTCAGCACAAATCAAAATAGTCAATACAAAGGCAGCAAAAACAATTCATTTTCTACCGCGTTTGAAGATATGCTAAGCAGTAGCATGAGCGACAGAACGGAGAACTTAGGTACATCAAGCACAAGCTCGACTCTAAGTAATTATGATTTTGGGAATACGCTGTCTTCTTTGTCTGTTAAAAGCAAAACAGAGTATACTCCGGCAGAGAAAATCGACTATTCAAGAGATGTTGCGGACAGTAGCAGAGATGTTGCGGATGCGAGCAGGGACGAGATTAAAGCCCCCGACCGATATTCCGATATCGATAAGATTGATGAGCGTGATGATGTGACAAAAGATGACAGAGAATCTGTCGAGAGTGATAATTCACCCGTTGAAGAGGCGCTAGTACAGCTGGGAGGAGAATATTTCTACGGCTTTGACGCCAATAATTACACAGATAACACGGACTTAGCAATCGATGCGATAGCGGGAATGGGAACGGATGCGCTGATTGGAGCGATAACAGGCGATGTTGACAGCTCTTATCTCGACATAATCATGGGAACAGATACGACGGATTCGGCGAGCACTGATATGTTGGACTTTCTTGTCAACGACAATGTAGATGACAATTCATACAGCTCATTGTTGACAGATGCGCTACTAAGCGATAATCCATCGACAACAGAGGCGATGATGAGTATCTTGACAGGAGACATGGACAGCAGTTCAGTCGTTGATGCATATCTGAACGAGGCGATGACAGCAGTTGAGGCACAAAATCAAACGCTGATTGACAACTTCCAAAAGTTGCCGGACAGTGCAAAAGCTGCAATCGGACTTGACCCAAGCCAACCTGTAACAATTGAAGCGCTAAGAGAGATATTCGGGCAGGACTACGGGACGACAGCGGGAACAACACCTGAGGTCGAGGCACCGCAAACAGTGGTACCGGAAGTCAGCGATGGAAATTCAAGCAGTTTGAACAATGGCACGAATGGTAATACGAGCGGAAACAATAGCGGCTCTACATATTATCAACCGCAGATGAATGTCGATGTGATTGGCGGCAAGGAGTATTATACGACTTTTGTTGACATGGGTACATCACTAGCGGATGAAGTGAGTGCAGAGAGTTCACTCGCAAGATTATCGTTGATGAACGGCGGAGCTGTTGAACCAAGAGAGTTTGGCGAAGGCCCATCAGAAGCTTTTTATGCGACAGCAGGGCAAGCGTCACAACTCACAGTTGATGGTCAAGTCGTCACACCGAGAGTTTTAATGCAACAAGTTGAAACACCAATCGTCTCAAAAGTGCATAGTATCTATGTCAACAATGAAACGAGCAGTGATTCGGAATTTATGATTAAGCTAACGCCTGAAGGGCTTGGTGAAATCACCGTCAACATGAAAAATGAAGGCGGAAAAATTTATGTGAGCATGTTCTCGGAAAACCCACTAACGAATAAGCTACTTAACAGCCAACTTGATAATATTCGTCAGAATATGTCATTGCAAGACGTGAACTTAGAGTATCTCGAAGTTCGTGCAGGCAGTGAGACATTTGGCGGCGGTATGGGACAAAGTTTCATGCAATTTGGAGCTGGAAATCAAGGTCAAACAAATCAGCAAGCGACCAATTTCAGCCAAGCCCCCGACAATATTGAAACGGATATTGAGAATGAAGGCGAAGCGGTTGTTCCACCTGACGGTGCGGCACGCTATGTGTAAGATAGCGTAGTAAGGAGATTAAATGAGCAATTATATTTCAGTACCAACAACGACAAACTACCAAGATCCAAAATGGGACGGTATGTTTGCGGAGAAACAAAGCACTGAAATCGACGTGCAAGAGTTCTTTAATCTTATGGCGAGCCAACTTGCCAATCAAGATTTCATGAATCCTGTCGATGACAGCGAATATATGAATCAGCTGGTTCAAATGAACACTTTGCAAGCAATGCAAGACATGACAAATGCAATGCAAGGTAGTTATGTTGCGAACATGCTGGGGAAATATGCGGTTTTATCCGATGTAAGTGAAACAGGGCAACTGCTAAGAGAAGAGGGCTATATTACAGCTGTCTCGCTCTTCACAAGCCCATATGAAATCACTGTAAACGGAAGATCGTTCCCAATGTCAAGCCTAATGGAACTCACCTATCCGGCTGCGGAAGAAGGCAGTGGAAATGTTGCGGGTGATGGTACAGAAAACGATGAAATTACGAACGATGGTGCACAAGATGAAGGCACAACGGACGAAAATCCATAAGGGTAGGCAGTTTGGGAGACTCACGGAAAGGAGTAAAGCTCTATGAATAACGATTTGAACTATCAAATTCGACAAATGAGTTTAACGACTCAGAGAGTTGCTCCGCCGCCACAGACCGTAACAACGGAAAAGGTTGCGAGAAATGCACAGGGGGAGTCCTTCGCTGATATATTGGCGAGGTCGATGAACAATAATCCTTCTGTAAACTTTTCAAAACACGCACAAAACCGCGTGGTTGAGCGTGGAATTGACCTTGTAAGCGGAGATATGTTAGAGCGTCTCACCGAAGGTATGGAGCTCGCAAGCGAAAAAGGGCTTGGAGATGCGCTGGTGCTCGTGGACAACACAGCGTTTATAATCAACGCAAAGAGCAACACTGTAATCACCACTATAAGCGGTGACGATCTCACGAAAAATGTATTCACAAACATCGAAGGCACGGTGATTGTGTAGCGGCGAAGTATGCCGATTTTGATAAGGATGCAACACTTAACGATTGAGTGATTGCAAATGAATAAAGGGTTGAAGATGAGAAGGCTGGACCGTATGGAAGCCTTATGTCCATGAGCGACTGATTGGACATAACTCGCTTAGGGGTTTTTGCGCCCCGATAGGTCATCTTCACCCATGAATAAATATGAGGTGAATTTTTTATGCTGGTAAGTTTGTTTTCAGGCGTATCCGGGCTTGGTTCACACCAAACTCAAATGGACGTCATTGCGAATAATATAGCGAATGTTAACACATATGGCTACAAAGCAAGCCGTGTTACTTTCCAAGATATGTTTTATCAAACAACAAGTGGTGCAACTGCACCAGGTAGCACAACAGGTGGTACAAACCCTGTGCAAGTCGGTGTCGGCTCGCAAGTTGCGTCAATTGACGTAATTCATGCGCGCTCAGGTTTCCAAACAACAGGACTTGGTACTGACCTTGCGATTGCAGGCGAAGGATTTTTCCAAGTTGTTGACGGTGCAGGAAATCTATATTACACAAGAAATGGTAACTTGAAAATCGATAAAGAGGGAAATCTTGTTGACTCAACAGGTAATAAAGTAATCGGTCAATCAGGTGGCAACATCACTGATGAGGCGACTGGACAAGATGGAATTAAACTGATTGTTCCGGAGCTTGACGCAAGACCTGCAGGCGTTGAGAAAACAATCCTTGGCTCGCAAATCACAATTGAGATGCTAGCTGACGGCCCTGAGGGCAATATGTCATTCGTGTTTGCTGATGGTAAACCAGAGATGACAAATACACAGGGTACAGTTACAACAATTTACTTTGACCACAGCGAAAAGCTTGTCAATATTGACGACCTTAAAGCGCAAATGGACAATGCTTTCCAAATGGGCGGAGTTTCACTCAGCACAAATGATATGAGAATTGAATTCAATCCAGATCCAGAGCTTGAGGTTAAACCTGCTTCGGTTGCAGGCACGATCTCAGCCGTTACAAGCAACACAGCTCTAACTGCAAATGCGTTTTCATACACAGATGCGACTGGTACTAGAGTTGAGATTTCAGGCGTTCAAGCGACAATCATTCCATCAGGTGCTGTTGGTAATGAAGTTGAAATTGAATTCGTGTTCGGCGCGGCTGACACTATTAAGAGTGCTACTTGGATTGGAGATAAACTTCAAGTTAATCTTCCAGAGGGAAGCGAAATTACTGAGTGGGATCTTACATCTCTTTCAAAAGAGGCTGGCGGTAGAGGCCCTGACGGTGTAACAGGCGTTTCATTCCAATTCTCAGACGGTGCAAATGAAATCAGCTCAATCACACCGATTAAAATCGCAACAGACAACACAGGTGCGGCGGTGCCAATCGCTAATATCGTATTGCCACCATCACAAGGCGGCTTCAATCTTTCAATCACAGCTGGTCAAACAGAGGAGCGCCTTGATGCTCTAATCGGCGACAAAATCAGCGTTCAATTGTTCCAAGGAGCGGCGACAACAACGCCTTCAGGCGCAGCTGTTGCAATGGGCGACGCGGTGTGGGATGGAAGAACCCTCTTCATGGCGCTTGATCCTGCAGAGACATATACAGCTGATGAGATTAACCAAATCATCACAAATATGGGAACAATGCCTGACTACACAGCCGGCGGAACTGACCCTAACTACGATAATCTTGATTCAATGCTTAGAGAGAGTGAGTTTAGCTCAATCGTCACAGGTCTTACAATGAACTTCAGTGGCGAGCTAAGTGCGGCTAATCTACCAGTTTACTCAGCAACAAACACAACTGGTGAGTCATTCTTACTCACAGCGTCTGATGGTTCAGCTTCAGCTAGCCAAACAATGCCTGACGTAGGCGGCGGCACAGTGTCGGTTATCATGGGCGAATCAGGCGAGATCTACAATGGCTACGAAGTCGTGTTCAAAGCGGCTGACGGTGCGACAGAGGAGATTAGACAAGCTGGAACAAACCAACTCATCATCACTCTTGATTCGCTTTCAGAAGAGCCAACAACACAGGCGGACATCGACAAGCTTTTCCAAGCTTTCCTTAAAACGATTGACACAACTGAGCAACCAGAGCTTGCGAATATGGTTATCACTGTTGAAGAGGATATCAGTGCAATGGACATCCGTGACAATCAAGACGGAACAATTACAATGAAACTCAACGGCGGCGCAAACACACATATGCAAGATATCGTTCCTCTTCTTGGGACAATGACACTTACTGGCGGACGTTACCAAACTGCGCAATCAGTTGGTGACCTCACCTCATTGACAATCGGTGCAGATGGGCTTATCTCAGCGACACATGACGGTGATATCATCGTTCTTGGACGCATCGAGATTGCGACATTCGACAATCCAGGTGGACTTGAGCAAGTTGGTAGCAACTACTATCGCATGACTAATAACTCAGGCGAGCCAAAGAAAAATGTTGCAGGACTTGGCGCGGCAGGCGGCATCGTTTCAGGTGCTCTTGAGATGAGTGGTGTTGACCTTTCAGCATCAATGACAGAAATGATCACAACACAGCGTGGATTCCAAGCGAACAGCCGTGTTATCACAGTTTCTGACACATTGCTAGAAGAGCTTATCAACCTAAAGAGATAATTTATAACTGGATAATTGCCTGCGTCGCTTTTGCGACGCAGGCATATCCGCAAAATCATGCTTTAATGAGAGTTAAATTGTGGTTAAAAAAACACTGCATACAATATGTAGCGGTGAATATTTATTTATTAAACTAAAACGCAAAAGAAATATAAAAAAAGCGGCAAAATTCAACAAAAAACCGTAAAATACTTGAACTTTTTCGATATTTGTGATACAATTAGATGATTGATTTTAAAGATGCGGGGTAGATGACAATGATTAGAGTTTCGAAGATAAATGGTCGCGAATTTTTCATAAATGACGACCTGATTGAGGTCATGGAGGAAATCCCCGACACAAAAATAACCCTGTCAAACGGACATTCTTATTTAGTAAAAGAAAGCTGTGAGGAGATCATGGCGATGATTAAAGAGCGACACCGAACACTGCATGTGTTAAAATACAATGAAAAACATCCCGGCACTGAAGTCGGGCTTGACTTTATAGATGAGAAGAAAAATAGCACAAGATAGTTTACTTTGAAAAATTTGATTAAATTTCGACAATTCGATTTTTAAGATTGGAGATATAGTATGGATATTTTAAGCGTAGTAGGTTTGTTGGCTGCCATAGGTATGATTCTCTTCGGTATCGTCTCAGGGCAACCTGACGCATTGGAAGCTCTTGGAGGTTTCTGGGATCCGGCGTCATTCCTAATCGTTGTCTGCGGTACTCTTGCCGTTCTCCTCATGTCTTTCCCAATGGAGATGGTAAAAAAAGTTCCGCAACAAATGAAACTGGTTTTCTTGCCACAGCTTTTCGACCCACTCGATTACATAGGGCAGATTTCAGAGTTTGCCAAAGAGGCGAGAAAAAAAGGACTACTTGCACTTGAGGACAAGGCGGCAGACGTACAGGATATATTCCTTCGTTCATCACTTCTCTTGATTGTCGATGCGAATGAGCCCGAAAAAGTGCGTGGCATTTTAGAGGATCAACTTGGTTCAATCGATGATCGTCATGCAAAAGGTAGAGCTTTCTTCGACAAAGGCGCTGCATATGCGCCAGCATTCGGAATGCTTGGAACGCTGGTTGGTCTTGTAAACATGCTTTCAAAGCTGTCTGACCCTGCATCACTTGGACCTGCGATGGCGGTTGCCCTCATCACGACATTCTACGGATCATTCCTTGCAAACGTTATCTTCTACCCAATGTCAACAAAGCTAAAAGTAAGACATGATGACGAGATGCTCGTTAAAACACTCATCATGGAAGGCGTACTTTCAATTCAAGCGGGCGAGAACCCAAAACATATTGAGGAAAAACTGTTGTTCATGCTACCTGAAAAAGTTCGTGACAGCTACGGCGGCGGCGAAGGCGGCGGTGAATAATAACTTTACAATAAAGCGTTTTTGTGGTATAATTATTTACCCACAAGATAGAGAGGAGAAAACATGGCTAAAAGAAGACCTCAACCCGAGGAGAGTGGCGGCGGCGAATGGCTTGCCACCTATGGTGACCTTGTAACACTGCTACTTTGTTTCTTCGTTCTCCTGTTCTCAATGAGTACAATTGATGCGGCGAAGTTCGAGATGCTCGTTCAAGCGTTTACCTCCTCAGGACAGACCATGAGCGATCTCGTTATTGCGACTGACGGCTCCGAGGGTATCGAGGGTGACGCAAAGCCAGGCGAGACAGGCGCACTTGAGGGACTTGGAAACTCCGAGGAACTCTCAGAGATGGTCACAAACTTCGACGATATGGAAGCCTTCATTCAACTGATTATAACAGAGACAGAAATCGCTGACATGGTTGAAGTTGCAAAAGATGGCGAAAACACAATCATGATTAGATTCAAAGATGAGATGATGTTTGAGCCGAACACAGCGATATTGACGACGACAGCATATCAAGCGCTTTCTCCGATTGGTGAAGCACTTGTTGCCATGGAGGAATATATCGAGGTGATTAGGGTGGACGGACATGTGAACGCCGACCCGAATGATAATACTAAATTTTCGTGGGATCTCTCCACAAATCGTGCAAATACAGTGCTGTTTTATATGGCAGATGAAAAGGGATTTGATCCAACGAGGATGTTCTCCATGGGATTTGCGCAATATATGCCACTGGAAAACCCAAATGGCACAGAGGAAGAGCGCGCGGCAAACAGACGCGTGGAACTCTATATCAAGCGCAAAGGCATGGATCTCTCCGACCCTGACTTACTCATGGATTACTTCACAATGGGATTTGATGTGTATGACCATGAAGACGGACTTGTCGGACAGGAAATCTTCGATTAAAATATAAAACTGTGAAAGGAGGCAAGAGTTGTGCCTGACGTTTTATCGCAAGCCCAAATAGATGAGCTGCTCAAGGGATTTAGTTCCGGTGAAGTGGACGTGGAAGAAAAGTCGCAGGAAGTGCGAAGCGATAATGTAAAAGCTTATGACTTTAGGAGCCCGAAAAAATTCGGTCGTGAGCAAATGAAGCTCCTAGACAGCATATTTGAGCATTTCTCCAGACAGATGAGTTCATACTTTTCAGGTATGCTTAGACTCATCTCAAAAATATCCATTGTGCAAATTGAGGAGCAGAGATACTACGAATACAACAATGCCCTCCCAGATTATGCGATTATAGGGCTGATTGACCTAAACCCCGCAGTGGAGCAATTGCCCGAGACGACAATCATGATGCAAGTTTCCATGCCGGTCGCTCTCACATTGATTGATAGACTGCTGGGAAGTAGTATTGGACCGGGGAATATCGACTCCGAAAAGGAGTTCACCGAAATCGAGCTTGCACTGATTGAAAATTTGCTTAACTCAACCCTTCGCTTTATGAAAGAGGCATGGGGACAATATATTGAGATTGATCCAATGCTTTCAAGCCTTGAGACAAACTCAAGACTCCTCCAAAACATCGCGCCTGATGAGACGGTCGTAATTGTGGCGTTAGATGTCGAAATCAGAGACATTCAAGGACGAATTACTATATGTATTCCGGCGATTAATCTCGAAGAGCTCTTTGGCAAATTCAACACGAAGTTCTCGAAAACCAAGCGTTTTGACATTGCAAGAGAAGAAGAGCGCAGAAATGACATCATGCGTGAGATTAAGGAATCAAGACTTGGAGTTAAGGCGCTCTTGTCAACAGACGAATTTTCCTTCTTGGAAATTCTTTCTTTGCAAGTGGACGATGTGCTTCCGCTGTCGAAAAAAGTCACGGAAACTTTGGATGTGCATATTGAGGGTAATCTTTGGTTCCAAGGTCATATGGGAACCGTGAATAAGAAGAAGGCGATACGGATTGCCGGAGACCCACAACAAGAGAGCACACAATAAAATACGATTGGAGCAGAAAAATGAGTGAGAACTTTACAACACTCTCCCCAATGGAAACGGATACCATAGGCGAAATAATGAATATAAGCATGGGCTCTTCGGCCACTGCTATTTCGAACTTGCTCTCCAAGCAAGTTTCAATCACAACACCAAGAGTCACCGTCACAAGAGTTGACGAACTTGAATATGCGGAGCTCGAACCTGCAATTGCAGTAAAAATCACATATACAACAGGGCTAGACGGCTCGAACATCATGATGCTAAAGCAAAATGACGTACAGCTAATTCTAGCGCAGCTTATGGGGAATGAGCCTGTTATAGATGATGATTTTGTGTTCGATGAGCTGTCAATTTCTGCGGTTTGTGAAATCATGAATCAAATGATGGGCTCGGCGGCGACTGCGTTGTCGGACTTCCTTGGATTCACAATTGATATCTCAACACCAAAGGCATATGTGCTCGATGCGGACTTTGACTTCTACGAGGCGTCAGGGCTTAACGCTGAGGATATGTGTGTGTCCATCAAATTCAATCTGATTATTGATGGAATCATGGAAACTGAGTTCATCTCAGTGCTCAGCATGGAGCTTGCGAAGAAAATTGTATCAGGGGTTATGGAGGACTTGGGCACGGGTGATGCCCCAGCACCGACAGCGACCATAGAAGAGGTTGCAGCACCTGCACCACAAATGGCGCCACCAATGCAACAAGCGCCAATGCAACAACAAGCGCCGATGCAACAGCAAGCGCCGATGCAAGATCCATATGGCGGATATCCACCGCCACAACAACCATACCCACCGCAATATCAACAACCGCCACAAGGTTACTATCCACCACCGCAAGGCTACTATCCGCCTTCGCCGAGTGCATTCCCTGCACCTGTCAATGTGCAAAACATGAAGTTGCAACCATTTGACGACCTTGGGAATATGGATTTGTCACCGGAGCAACAGGCAAACCTAAACCTTTTGATGTCAGTTCCTTTGACCGTAACGGTTGAGATTGGACGCACAACAAGAAAGGTTAAGAATATTCTTGAGTTTTCACAAGGTTCAATCATTGAGCTTGAGAAAACTGCGGAGAGTCCAGTTGATGTTATTGTTAACGGACAGCTGATTGCAAAGGGCGATGTGGTTATCATTGATGACAACTTTGCTGTGCGTATCACGGAAATTCTAAAACCAAAGGCAATTCTAAATTCGCTTGAGGGAAAAATATAGATAGAACGAGTAGCTATAAGCAACATTGTTATTGTTAATGTTTAGTAGCGATGTTTTATAGAAACTATTTCACAAATTTATTTCTAATTAATAAGGAGAAAATTATGAGTAAGAAAATTTTAGTTGTAGATGACGCTGCTTTTATGAGAATGATGATTAAGGATACGCTGACAAAGGGCGGCTATACTGAAATTGTTGAGGCTGAAGACGGCGCTGTTGCGTGTGCTAAATTTGATGCTGAGAGCCCTGATCTAGTAATCATGGATATCACAATGCCGAATATGACAGGTCTTGAGGCGCTTAAAGCCATTAAAGAGAAAGCGCCAGGCGCAAAAATTATCATGTGTTCAGCGATGGGACAAGAGGCAATGGTAGTTGATGCAATCAGACTTGGAGCAGTTGACTTTATCGTTAAGCCGTTTAAGGCAGACAGAATTGTGCAAGCGGTTTCTAAGGTAATTGGATAATGACTTTCGAGGATTATCTCACCCTCGCCCTCTCACTCGTTGGCGTTCTCGCTGTGATTTGCATCACATTCGTTGGAATGAGATGGCTGAGCAGCAGAGCGGGTGGTGCTACCCTCGGTGGCGCAATCCGCATATTGGATAGACAGCATGTGGCGACCAATAAGTCGCTGATGATTGTCCAAGTCGGCGAGAAATTTGCACTCATTGCAATGGTTGACAAGCAAATGAACACTTTGCTCACCCTTGAGCGCAGCGATGTGCAAGCACTCATTGATAGGCATGAGGCAAAACAAGAGGCGGCGATGAAGCCAATTTTTGCGAAGATGAAAAAATCTGATGACAGCGACTTTGCGAATAGGCTTAGGGACGCTCAAAATCAGAAAGATGATGAAGAACACATTTAGTTGTGAAAAATAAGGACGGAGAAAAGCGCTAGAATGAATAGCATTGCTAACAAAAAATCAAAGCAGAATAAAAAAAGCTTTGCGTTCCTTGCGCTCGCTGTGCTTGTGTTCTTTTCGATAGCACTGGTGGGATATGCGACCGATGTGGATATCGGCTCATCAACCGCTACGGATGAAGGGCTCTTGGAGGCATTGACTTCTGAGAATAACACGGCGCTCGACATGCTGCTCCTCATCACTTTGCTATCAATAGCCCCGTCAATTTTGATAATGATGACCTGTTTCACGAGAATAATCGTGGTGCTGTCATTTTTAAGAAATGCAATGGGACTGCAACAAAGTCCGCCCACGCAAGTTTTAATCGGGCTATCTTTGTTTTTAACACTGTTCATAATGCGACCTGTCGTATATGAAATATATGAGGTGGCTTACGAGCCATATACACAAGAAATACTTACCTCTGGAGAGGCATTAGAAGCGGCAGAAGTGCCGCTAAAGCGCTTTATGCTACAACAGACTTCTATTGAATCTGTCGACTTCTTTCTAAGGCTGGCAGATGAGGAGATGCCTGTGGATAGCATGGAATTGCCGCTGGATATAGTTGTGCCGTCCTTTGTGACGAGCGAGCTTAAATATGCGTTTACGCTGGGCTTGTATCTATACATGCCGTTCCTCATCATCGACATCGTCGTATCTAGCACGCTCATGTCAATGGGTATGATTATGTTGCCGCCCGCAATGATTTCGATGCCATTTAAGATAATGCTGTTTGTGCTTGTCGATGGCTGGGAACTCATCATGGGAATGTTGGTGAGAAGTTTCGCCGTATATTGAGCATACTAATCGCAAGCACAGAGAATAGGAGGTGTTTTTGTGAATCAAGAAGAGATGCTGACGGTATTTAGCGGTGCCGTTATGGTGGCTATACGACTAGCAGGACCACTACTGTTGACAAGTATTGTCGTCGGACTTGTAATCTCGATTATACAGGCGGCGACGCAAATTCACGAACAAACACTGACCTTTGTGCCAAAGCTCTTGGCAATTGCCCTCTGTCTACTAATGCTCGGCGGCTGGATGATGACAACGCTGACGGATTTTACCATCGATCTCTTTGACATGATGGCAAACATGAGGATTTAACATGAATGCATATGATATCTTAACCGGTAATTATACGGTGTTTTTCATGGTGTTCCTTCGAGTGTCTGCAATGGTGCTGTTTAATCCGATTTTCAATCGCACAAACTTCCCCGCATATATGCGCTCGGGCTTTATGCTAATCATAACATGGGTGCTTACGTCGAGAATGGGGCTGCTGTCAGTCAATGTTTTTGCTGAAACCTCCAATATTGAATATGTGGAGATGATGATAAAAGAACTCCTTGTGGGAATCGTGGCAGGCTTTGTCTTGCTGATGTACACACAGATGATTCAAGCGATTGCGGAGATGATTGACACGCAGATGGGACTTGGCATGGCGAAAGTTTTCGACCCAATTACGAATATTCAAACATCAATGACTGGTTACTTTTTTAGCACCATGTTCATGATATATTTCTTTATCGTCGACGGACATCTTGCAATCATTGAATTGCTTGCAGTGTCGTTTGACTATATACCGCTCGGTGTGCCAAGCTTGGATATCGGCATGGCGGGCTTCATAATTCCAATGTTTGCCTCACTTATGGAGCTGTGCTTAAGATTAGTAATTCCATTTATAGCGGCGCTGTTGATGCTCGAGATGAGCATGGGAATTTTGATGAAGGCAATTCCGCAAATTAATATTTTCATGCTTAATATGCCAATGAAAGTTAGTCTTGGAGTTTTCCTTCTGTTCTTATTTGCAACACCTGCGAGCAATTTCATCGATAATTATATTGGCATAATGTTTGACAATGTGATTGAGGCGGTGGAGCTCATGAGTGGAGCAACAGCATGACCTAGGAGAGGAGGGACACGATGGCAGGTGAAAAAACCGAAAAAGCCACCCCGAAAAAGCGCAGAGATGAGCGGAAAAAGGGGAATACCTTTTCGAGCAAAGACCTTGTTACATCAGCGTTTCTTCTAATCGTGTTCTATTCATTGCGAGCCCTTGCACCATATATGTTTATGATGATTAAGGACTTCATGCAAGACACAATTTCAGAACCGATGCCTGTGACCATGACATTGACACAGGAGATTGCGGGTAATCTGTTTTTGAAAACTGGCTTTGTCCTACTTTCGATGTCACTGCCACTGCTACTCATATCAGCATTTGTGTCGGTAGTTTTCACAGGAGCACAGACAAGATTTCTAATTTCCGGAGACCCTCTTAAATTTAAGTTAAACAGATTAAATCCAATTGAGGGTTTTAAGAAAATGTTTTCACTCAAAAGCCTTGTGGAAGTTGTGAAAAACATCTTAAAAATCATCGTAATTGCATATATCCTCTATCGTGAGGTGCTTAGCAAAATGCCCGATTTTCCAACCTTGATGAATCTATCAATGGAGCAGTCGATTATTTTTATCGGCGATAGCGTGATTGGGCTTGTCACCACAATCGGAATGATTTTTATAGCCGTTGGAATTCTCGACTATACCTATCAGTGGTGGGACTACGAGAAAAATCTCAAAATGTCTAAAGACGAAATTAAACAAGAGTACAAACAACTTGAGGGTAATCCCGAAATCAAGGGTAAGATAAAGCAAAAGCAAAGGGAGATGTCGAGACGGCGCATGATGCAAGAGGTGCCGACGGCGGACGTGGTTATAAGAAACCCGACCCACTATGCAATTGCACTTAAGTATGATCCAAAAATCGCATCGGCACCGGTAGTTGTGGCGATGGGGCAGGACTTAATTGCCTTGAAAATAATTGAGATTGCCGAGGATGCCGGCGTGCATATCGTCGAGGACAGACCGCTTGCTCGCGCGATGTATGAGATTTGCAAGCTGGGCGTGGACATACCGCCGGAATTCTATGAGCCGGTAGTCGCAATCCTCGTCATGTTCTATGACAAGAACGGCAAGAAAAAAGAAAAACTCAACACAGCGCCACCTGCAAGGCGCAATACCGATATGCAGGGACAGCGCGTAGTATAAAGCAGATATAAAGCAGAGCAAAGATAGGAGTGAGGACAGATGAAAATTTTAGATAATGTCGTTTCGGTAGTCGTCCTACTCATAATTTTGCTACTCATTATTCCGCTCAACCCCGTTATTCTCGACTTGATGTTCATTATGAACATCGCAGTTTCACTGGTCATTTTGCTCACCTCGATGTATATAAAAGAGAGTTTGCAATTTTCCATATTTCCATCGATTTTGCTCATAACGACACTACTTAGGTTATCGCTCAACATCTCATCAACAAGACAAATTCTTGGCAATGAGGGTGATGCAGGTAATGTCATCAAGACCTTTGGTGACTTCGTAATTGGCGGAGAGCCCGTAATCGGTTTCATCATCTTCCTACTTATCGTAATCGTGCAATTTGTCGTCATCACAAAAGGTTCTGAGCGTGTTGCTGAGGTATCCGCTCGTTTCACACTTGACGCTATGCCCGGTAAACAAATGGCGATTGACGCCGACCTCTCCTCGGGGCTTATCAATGAGGATGAGGCGAGAACACGCAGAAAAAACATTCAACGCGAAGCGGATTTTTTCGGCGCCATGGACGGTGCGAGTAAGTTTGTTAAGGGAGATGCGATTTTCTCCATCATCGCAACTATCGTCAACTTAATCGGTGGCGTTATCATCGGCTTTATGGACGGCGGAGATTTCGCCTCGGTTCTAGCGACATATTCAGTGGCGACGGTCGGTGACGGACTGGTCAGCCAAATTCCAGCGCTACTAATCTCAACAGCGACAGGTATGATCGTAACTCGTGCGGCGAGTGAAACTTCACTTAATCTCGAGCTTGGAAAGCAACTGCTCAGCCAGCCGAAAGTTCTTGTCATCTCAGGCGGAATTATTCTGGCGATGATGTTAATTCCAGGCTTCCCCAAAATGATTCTATTGCTTGTAGGTGGTCTACTAATCTTCCTTGGAATGACTCTTATGAATGCAGAGCGCAAACCAAAGGTTGGGCTAGCCACAACGGCAGGCGGCGCAACAGGGGCGGTGGGTGCAACAGACCAGCCACTTCCTGTCTCCGAAATGGAATTCTATCGCGATATCGACAATGTATATTCACTGCTCAATGTTGAGCAAATCGAAATCGAATTCGGCTATTCGCTCATCCCACTCGTCGATGAGATTTCGGGCGGTAACTTCATTGATCGTATCGTAATGTTTAGAAAGCAATTTGCGACAGATATGGGAATGGTTGTCCCCTCGATAAGAATTAGAGAAAATGGAACAATCAGCCCAAATCAGTATATAATAAAGATAAAAGGCGAAGAAGTGGCGGCGGCAGATGTGCTTACAGACCACTATCTCGCACTTGACTCAGGCGAAGTTGATGTGGAGCTCGATGGAATTGATACAATAGAGCCTGCATTTAACATACCGGCGAAGTGGATTTCAGAGGATAGACGAGCGGCGGCAGAGCTTGCGGGCTATACGCTAATTGACCCGACCTCCGTAATTATCACACATCTATCAGAGATTGTAAAACGCCATGCGCATGAGCTTATCAACCGTGCAGACGTGCTGCAACTCCTTGAAAATGTCAAGAAGTTTGCGCCGAATTTGGTGGACGATGTCATCCCATCGCTCATGTCAATGATAGAGTTCCAAAGGGTGCTTGGCTCATTGCTTGCTGAAGGTGTGCCAATTCGTGACCTACCGACAATTCTTGAAACATTGGCGGAATATGCGCCGACAATCAAAGACAATGACACAATTTGCGAATTTGTGCGCCAAGCACTAAAACGTACAATTACAAGACGCTTCTCAGACGGCAATCAATTGCGTGTTCTCACGCTTGACCCTGAAATCGAGAATATGATACTAAACAGCGTCAAGAAGAGCGAGCGTGGGACATATCTTGCGCTTGAGCCGGATGTTATTCAAAAAATCATTCAAGCGCTTGTCGAGCAGACAGGTCGCATAAGGGAAGTGGTGCAAACGCCAATCGTGCTCACCGCCCCAGTTGCAAGAGTGTATTTTAGAAAAATCTGTGAGCAGTTTGCCCCAGGCACTGTCGTGCTGAGCTTCAATGAAATTGAGAGCTCCGTGCAAATTCAAGCACTCGGCAACATTGCGATTGCTTAGAAAATATCATTGAAAGGTGGTGCTACGTTGGCAAAATTCTATAAGCCTGACCCTGAGGCAATGGCTGTGTTGATGAAAAAATATAAGGCTAGCGGCAGCATTGCTCTTCGCAATGAAATCGTGATGCAATATACTTATATTGCGAAGTTTATCGCATATAACATGCAGTCGGCATACAGGAGCTATGCGGAGACAGAAGACATTGTTAATCAGGGAATTATCACACTAATTGATGCAGTGGAGCGCTTTGATCCGGAGTTGAATGTAAAGTTCGACACCTTTGCAACCATAAAAGTGCGTGGCGCTGTAATTGATTATATAAGGAAACAGGATTTCACCCCAAGGCGAGTGAGGAAACTTTCTAAAGACGTGGAAGAGGCATATTCGGCGCTGTACTCGGAATTTGGCAGACAGCCAACGAATGAGGAGCTAGCCACATATATGGGTATGTCGGAAGATGCACTCAACTCGGGAATGCAGGAGATTTCAGCGGCGGTGACACTCTCATTTGAGCAGATGCTCGAAGATAATGAGCGCTCGTTCTATGCGGCGAACTCCAATGACGCACTAAAAACAGAAGACAATATGATTCTAAATGAGATTATCGAAACTGAACTGACAGATGTAATCGCAACGGCGCTTGAAGACCTCACGGAAAAAGAGGGGCAAGTAATCGCGCTATACTATTATGAGAAGCTGAAATTTTTTGAAATCGCTAAGGTTTTGGGAGTCAGCGAGGCGAGAGTTAGTCAAATCCACACGAAGGCTATATTAAAGCTGAAGGTGCATTTGGCGGAATACAGAGATTAGAGGAGGAGAAAGAGTATGTATAGAGGTTTTTACATGGCGGCGTCGGGAATGCTTACAAACCAGACTACGCTAAACACCATCTCCAATAATATTGCCAATGCGACAACAGCAGGCTATAAGAAGGATACGCAGATTACGCCGACCTTTGGCGAGACTTTGCTTGAGCGTATTGAGAATGACAACAATGCCGTGGGCATTGGACTTTGGGTGCCGATTAGATACCCTGATAGCATATACACAGATTATACAATGGGGCCGATTGAGGTGACGAATCTCGGCTCGGACTTTGTTATACAAGGAGAGGGCTTTTTCACAGTGCAAGCCCCTGAAAATGATGACGGCACGGGCGGCGAAACTTTCCTTACACGCTCGGGTCAAATGACAATTGACACTGAGGGATATCTTGTTGTCAACGGAAATTACCGCGTGCTTTCAAGTGGTGGCGGCGCACTCCAGCCAATCAATGACGACCTTGCCTATCTAAATGGCATGTTATATGCAGGCGGCGAAGAAGTCGGCGAATTCTTAATTACATATCCCACAGATACGTCAGCTCTTGAAAAAGACGAGGGCAACACAATGTTTACATATAATGGAGACGGCACGACGGACAGACCGGATGGGGTGAGTTCCAAGATTGTACAAGGTGCATATGAAGCGTCGAATGTGAACGCCGGTGAAGAGATGCTCATGGCAATGGAAGCGCAAAGAGCATTTACAGCCTGCTCACAAGTTATAAAAATGATTGACGCCCTCAATGAGCGCTCAATTTCCGAAATCGGTAAAGTATAGAGATAAGGGGGAGATAGAATATGAATACAGCATTTTATACCTCAGGGGTTAGCATGTTGCAACAGCAAAAGGCACTGGATGTAGTGGCGAATAACTTTGCGAATGTCAGCACTCATGGCTTTAAGGCTAGCCGTGCAAACTTTGCAGATCTTATGTATACGCATGATGAGGCGACACCTCCACAGGATAATACAATTGGGCATGGTGCGAAAGTTGGCAGAGTTCAACTGCTGTTTGAAACAGGCACACCAAGCCAAACACAGGTGCCAACAGACTTCTTTGCACCTGCGGACACTTTGTTTGCAGTGCAAGCACCAGATGCCGAAGAGCCATATTACACAAGAGCAGGCGCATTCCAACTCCAAGTGAATGACGACGAAGTTGCAGTTGTCACAAGCGAGGGATATGCGGTGCTTGATGTTGACGGAAGCCCGATTATGCTTGAGCATAATGACGACGGCTCTGTTAACTATACTAATCTTGAGAATAATCTTGGTCTATATTGGTTCAACAATCCAGCAGGGCTGTCACAAGAGGGCGCAAACAGCTTTTCAGCGACAGAGCTTTCTGGCGAAGCAGAGCAAGTGAGAACAGAATCACTTAGCCCGATGCAAGGATTCTTGGAGACCTCAAATGTTGACACAGCGACTGAGATGTCGAAAATGATTGTCGCACAAAGAGCGTTCCAATTCAATTCAAGAATGGTGCAAGCGGCAGATGAAATTGCACAAACTGTAAATAGTTTACGTTAGATAAATGATAATTTGCGCTTATCGTGTAGATAGGCGCAAGGGTAATATATTTGAGCCGAGGCAAATCGGCAGAACGGAGCATGAGTATGACAATCAACTCATATGATGATCTCTCTCCGATGCATTTGGATTTTCTGGCTGAGATAGGTAATATCGGGTCAGGAAATGCGGCGTCTGCGCTGTCACGCTTTCTAAATAAGATAATTGATATATCTGTGTCGAAAGTGAGATTGCTCGACCACAACGAGGTGCTTTGGCATCTTGGAGGCCCTGAGCAGGTGGCAGTCGGAGTGCTGTTTAATGTATTCGGTGAAATTAATGGCGCGATTATTTATATAATCAGCGGTGATTTCACAAGGGAAGTTTTACATCATTTCTTTCAAAAAGATTTTGAGCGCCTTGTAGACATTGACGATATGGATAAGTCGGCGCTTACAGAGCTTGGGAATATAATGGCGAGTGCATATATCAATGCGATATCAGACTTGACACAGCTAAGAGCGGACATATCTGTGCCGCATCTTGAGGTAGATATGGTGGGCGCACTAATGTCATATCCTGCGGTTATGTTTGCAGAGCTTGGTGACAAGATCCTTCTAATTGAAGATGTGATTGCACATGTTGATGACGCCGGAAATGTGGTAGAAGACGGAACACCTGTAAACAGTCATATGTTTTTAATGCCTGATGTCAAGTCCTTGAACAGATTGTTTGAAAAAATGGGGCTACAATAAAAAAATACAGCGAAAGTTGTGGATTGGATAATGAATAATGGCTAACTTAACGGTTGGAATTTCTGATCTTAAAGTCGGAAAAGCTCCCGATATCATAGTGACATATGCGCTTGGCTCCTGCGTTGGAATTTGTCTATATGACAAGGCTACTGGAGTTGCGGGCATGTCCCATATAATGTTACCCTCAAGCAAAGAACACAGCGAGAAAAATATAATGAAGTTTGCGGATTTAGCCATACCTGAGTTGATTAATCAGATGCGAAGACTTGGAGCAAATCCAAGCAGACTGACCGCAAAGATTGCCGGCGGCGCTAAGATGTTCGCCATGGCAAGTGACACATTGAATATCGGTGAGCGAAATGTCGCAGCGGTAAAAGCAAAGCTTGCGGAACTTAGAATACCGATTGTAGCACAAGATACAGGGCTTAATTATGGGCGTACGGTTTTCTTCCGTCCCGAAAATGGACAAATGGAAGTTAAGTCGGCGCTACATGGATCAAAGATGTTTTAGTGAGTACTGTTTGGATTTGATATGGAGTGATGGAGGTTACTATGCTTGAGGACAAAAACAACATGCCAGCAGGCGGTGAACCCGAGGAAAAAGAAGAAAGCCTTGACAAAATGTGGAACGAGCTGACACATACTGAGAAGAAAAAGAAAGAGGCTGATGAAAATGAACCCACTGTCGATGCAACCGCTGTTTGTTCGGCGAGCTCTGACAGAATGATTGGATATGTGACGCTCACAAAGGAAACCGGAGGCGGAAAGCCCGTCACGAAGGAATTGATAACAGCTGCCATTGACACTGCGAAAATTGTTTTCGGAGTTGATGAGATGGCGGTTAATAAGCTCGCTGAAGAACCAAAATATGACACAATTGAAATTGCTTTCGGGCGTGCGGTTGTGCATGGTGAAAATGGTGTTTGCAAGGATTTGTTCGCAAGGGAGAGAGCTCTTAAACCTGTTGAGAAGGACAATGGCACGGTTGACTTTTGGGACTTGGATATCGTGCAAAATGTCGTCAAGGGTGACGTAATCTGTGAGATTACCCATGAGACAAATGGCGCTGATGGATCAAACATTTTTGGTGACCCGATTGTCGCTAAAAAAGGCAAGGCGGCAGTTGTCCCTGTCGGCAAGGGTGTAGCACTCAACGGTGATAAGACAAAACTGCTTGCAACAGAGCCTGGAAACTTAGTTTTCAATGGAGGCAAATTCAATGTTGAGCAAGTATATACAGTTAATGGCGATGTTGATCTTAGCACAGGAAATGTAAACTTCATCGGTGATGTCATTGTCGCAGGCGATGTGCGTGAGGGCTTTGAAGTTAAAGCAAAGGGCAACATCACTGTGCGTGGCATGATTGAAGGCGCCTCGATTATTGCGGGCGGAGACGTAATTGTCTCAAGCGGCATGAATGGTGCGAATAAGGGTGAGATTATCTGCCAAGGAAACTTGCAGTGTAAATTTGTAGAGAATTCTATTCTTAAAGTGCGTGGAAACATCACGAGTGAATACATAGCGCAGTCGAAGGTGCTGTGCGATGGCGAGATTGACCTAATCGGAAACCGTGGACTGCTCCTCGGCGGAAACATCGTTGCGCTGAAGAAAATTACAGCAAAGACAATCGGCTCTCCTTCAAATATCCCGACAGCTATCACACTCGGAGCGCATGGAACCATGCTCGAAGAGAAAGACGCACTTGACGACAATTTAAGAAAAAATGAAAAAGAGACAGAGAAAATCAAGCAAATCATTGAATTTTTAAGTGAGAAAAAACAACAACTCGGGAAATTGCCTGAGGATAAGGAAACGCTGCTTAGCAATGCGGTGAGGACAAAAACTGCAATGATTTTAGAGCGCAGTAAGTTGACAAAAAAGCTTGAAGATATAACGAAAAAACTTGAAAACCGTGGGCAACACAGCCTATCGTGTAAAAATACAATATTTAGAGGGACAAGGATTAATATAGCGAACTCGACATTTATAGCGGACAGAGATTATGCTTATTGCACGATTTATTATGATGAAGTCCAAAATGAAATAGTTGTAGCACCAATGCGAAGCTAAGCGGCTTAGCACTGCACAAAGTTTATCCCCAAAGGAGATTTAATGAAGTTAAAAAAAGCAGATATTATTATAGCGGTTATTATTGTTGTTATTGCCGCAGGCATGGCGATATATTTTACGAGAGCCGATGAGGAAATCACAGGGCCTGTGGCGGTCATTACGGACGCCGCGGCAAATGTTGTCATTGCTGAAATTCCGATTGATCACTGGGACAATGGCATATATGAATATGAAACTGCATATGCGTCCGTGCCTTTTGGTGTTGAAATCAAGGACGGAGAAATTGCGATGAATCATATCGAGTGCCCCGACGGAATTTGCATGTCTATGGGATTTGTGAATAACTCATATTTCCCGATTATCTGTCTTCCAAACGCACTTATAATTGAGATTGTTGACGAGGAAGATAGAGCGGAGATTGACGGCGCCGCGGGATAAAAGTTGATCAGTCTTAGAAAACTTGGTATTATCAAGCGATAGTTGCGATCATTTAATAAATTTAATAAAAAAACGACATGTACAAAATACATGTCGTTTTTTGTCATTTCTCACAATAAATAATAAGTGAACAAATTTGAAAATAAAAATAATCCAGTTTTGAAGTTGAAATATACACTAATGTGCGATGATGAATGCAATACACCTTGTGCGTTTTGCACAAAAAACAGAGCAATTAATCTACCACTTAAAAAAATTTTAATAAAGTTGACACGGTTAATTAATATGTTATAATTTTGTATAGAGAGCAAAAAATACAATTATTATGTAATATAAAGGATTGGAGGACTATCTATGATAGGTCAAGCAGGAACATTAGAGTCAAATGACATCATGATCACAGTCAGTGCAGCTGACAAGGGCGACGGAATTACAATTGAGCTGGAAAGCATTGTATATGCGCAGTACGCAAGGCATATAACAGCGGCGATTGAAGGTGCGTTAAAAGAAAAGGGTGTTGCAGATGCCAATGTTAAAGCAGTGGACAGAGGCGCACTCGATAGCACAATTAGAGCGAGAGTATACACGGCTGTAAGCAGAGCCGGATTATAGGAGGGGAAAGTAGATGCAAGAATTTAGAAGCTTACTAATTATGCCCGGCAACAATCCGGGTATGCTAATTAAGAGCAGAGCATATAAAGCGGACGCAGTTATTTTTGATATTGAAGATGCGGTGGCACCAATGGAGAAAGATGCGGCGCGCGCATTGATTAAACAAACACTAAAAGAAATTGACTTTGGAACAAAACCAATCATGGTTAGAATTAATCCAATGTCAGTCTGTGGAAAAGAAGACCTTGAAGCGGTTATTCCGGAAAAACCAGTGGCAATTGTCGCTCCTAAAATTGAGAGCGCACAAGATGTTTTGGACATCGTTGCTGAGATTGAGAAATACGAGCCTAAAGATGTAAAAGAGCCAATCGGCATTCTAGCAATCATCGAGAGTGCAAAGGGCATGAGAAATGTATATGAAATTGCTGAGTCTCACGAGAGAATGGCAGGGCTAATTTTCGGTGCAGAGGACTACACAGCGAGCATCGGCGCAATCCGTACAAAATCTGGTGAAGAAATTTACACAGGTCGCTCAACTGTTGTTGTTGCTGCGAGAACAGCTGGAATTCAATCACATGACACTCCATTTGTGGCGGTGGACGATTTTGAGGGACTTGCACAAGATACAGAGCTTAGCAAACAACTTGGATTTACAGGCAAGAATGCCATTAATCCAAGACAGGTTGACACAATTAATAAAGTGTTCTCCCCAACACCAGAGCAACTTAAATGGGCACAACGCATTGAAGATGCTTTCCAAGAGGGATTGGAGAAAAATCTCGGCGTTATCAATGTCGACGGAAAAATGGTTGACATTCCAATCGTTATTCAAGCGAGAAAAATGCTTGAACAAGCGAAACTATACGATTTGAATTAAGGGGGGATTACAGTGAAAAATGCATTAAATAGAGAATTACCTGATTTTATTGAAGGATATGGCAAGGTAAGACCATATACAGGGCTGTTTGAGCCACCTGCAGAGGGTGCTCGCTATGCGGCGAGACCGATTAAAATGGCACGCCCAAATGAGAGCAAAGTCGTAAAAAGTCTTAAGGATTTGTTTAAGACAATTCCAATTAAAGACGGTATGACAATCAGCTTCCACCACGCACTCAGAAATGGCGATTTCGTTATTAACATGGTGCTTGATGTGGCGGCAGAGCTTGGAATTAAAGACCTTACAGTTGCGCCAAGCGGACTGTTTGACTGTCATGAGCCAATTGTCGGGCATATGAAAAGCGGCGTCGTCACAGGCTTCCACTCAGCCGGAATCGTTGGCACAGTCGGCGGATATGTATCAAGAGGCGCGCTCAAAAACCCAATCGTGGTTACTAGCCATGGTGGACGTGCAAGAGCGCTATATAATAACGATATCAAGGTAGATGTTGCGTTTGTTGCAGCACCGACTGCTGATATTTACGGAAATATCAATGGCTGCGAAGGCCCTTCGGCTTGCGGCTCACTTGGATATGCGCTTTCCGACGTTGACTGCGCTGACTATGTAGTCGCAGTGACAGACAATCTCCAACAAAATTCACTATCCATGATTTCAGCGACAGCGGACAAGATTGACTATGTTGTGCCTGTTGACAAAATCGGTGACCCAAAAGGAATTGTATATGGAGTTCTTAAAATCACAAGAGACCCACTTCAACTCCTAATCGCAGAAATGGCGGTTAAGGCGACAGATGCAATGGGGCTCATCAAAAACGGCTATTCATTCCAAACAGGCGGCGGCGGTGTTTCTCTCGCCTTTGCGAAATATATCGCTGACATCATGCGTGAGAGAAAGCTTGTTGCAAGCCATGCTATGGGCGGCATCACGAAGTTCATTGTTGATATGCTTGAAGAGGGCACGCTAAAAACAATATATGACAATCAGTGCTTTGACTTGGTTGCGGTTGAGTCGATGAGAAAAAATGCAAACCATATCGAGGTTTCGGCTTCGCACTACGCAAATCCATATAATGCAGGTCCGATTGTCAACACGCTTGACCAGTGTATCCTTGGCGCGCTTGAGATTGATACAAACTTCAACCTCAATGTTCTCACAGGTTCAGATGGTATTCTGCGCTTTGGTATTGGCGGAAATCCTGACACAGCGGCAGGCTCAAAAGTTTCAATGGTTACAGCAAATCTGCTCCGCGGACGCCTTCCTGTTGTTATGGATGAGGTCACAACAGTTTGTACACCAGGCGAGAGCGTTGATGTCATTGTCACTGAGGAGGGGATTGCAGTTAATCCACTTCGCCCTGAGCTTAAAGATATGCTCACTGATGCAAAACTTCCTGTTGTCTCAATTGAAGAGCTCCGTGACAAGGCATATAAGATGGCGGGCAAACCAGACAAACTCAAATTCAAAGATAAAATTATTGGCGTCGTAGAGAGCCGTGAAGGCACCGTGCTTGACGTTGTAAGACAAATTGACGAAGACTAAGTAAAGGCTGAAATCCCGCCCGCAAAAGCGGGTGGGATTTTTATTGATTTTTACAACATCCCATGGTATAATCAATACTAGGGATAATAGCAAAAAAGGAGATGAGGATATGTCACTGATTCCAAGGAAAATTAATCTGAAAAATGAGCGTGAGACGGCAGAAGTGCGAGCGTTTCTCGAGAGCTTTGATCTGTCATATAATCCAAGCGAGGTGGAATATACGCTGGCACTGCTTGACGAGAACGAAAACTTCGTTGCAACAGGCTCGATTAAAGGCGAAGTCATACGAAATCTTGCGGTAAAACAGACGGGGCAGGGCGAGGGATATTTCTCAACGCTCCTATCAATATTGATGCAAGAGTTAAACCAAAGAAAGTGCTATCACTACTTCATCTTTACAAAGCCCTCTGTGGCAAAAATTTTTGAAAGCCTTGCATTTAAGGAAATCGAGAGGGTTGACCCTGTGGTGGTGCTCCTTGAAAACGGCATGGGCTCGATTAGTTCATTTTGCACAAAGATTGCAAAAAAGCTACCCGAAAAGAAGGGCACGAGAGCGGCACTTGTTATGAACTGCAACCCCTTCACGCTTGGCCATCGCTCGCTTATTGAGCGTGCGGCGAAAGAATGTGATGATGTTGTCGTGTTCGTGGTCAAAGAAGATGCGTCGACATTTCCTTTTGAGCACCGCATTGAAATGGTGAGAGCAGGCGTTGCCGACCTTGAAAATGTGACTGTACTTGACAGCGGAAATTATATGATTTCCGCGGCGACCTTCCCGACATATTTCACGCATGGGGACGAGGCGGTGGAAGCACAGACGAAACTTGACATAAAAATCTTTGCTCGCTACATTGCAAAGGCATGTGATATCGATGTGAGATATGTGGGCGAAGAGCCATATTGTGAGGTGACCAGCGCATATAACAGGGCGATGGAGGAGATATTGCCCGAATTTGGCGTGGAGCTTAGAGTAATTGAGCGCACGAAAAAGAGCGAAGATATAATAAGTGCGTCGAAAGTGCGTGAGGCGATAAAGAATGACGATTGGGACAGAGTGCTTGAACTCGTGCCAAAGACGACATATGATGCGCTTCGTAGCGACGAGCTTGCCTGCGTGATTGAAAACATTAAAGGGTCAAACACAAGACATTAATACCTTATATATAAAGGGGGATATTTTTGTCTGCAACAAAATGCATGGAACAATGAAGTTACGGATAGCTTTCGTTGAACAAAAGACAATTGGATTAATCTGAAAAACTTAAAATTGAATTTGTGCTAAATTAATTTTCACCGCGCTGACAAAATGTCCACGAAATTTTTTAAAGGATTGACGAAAATTACAGTTTTAATTTTTACACGCAAACATTTGTGAGAGGAATTTTTCCTCTCACAAAACATTTTTTATGAGAACTTTGGATAATTGGCACAAAATTGCAAAGCCTATTTGCAAAAAAAGGACAAGATATAGCGATATGACAGCAGATTTTTCCACAACATGTAGCTTTTTGAAAAAAAGTAAAAAAACTTTTAAAAAAAGTGTTGACAAAGGTGGGAAGATGTGATATTCTATTTA